>JAZUMF010000076.1:0-8391 GCA_045603485.1 Kiritimatiellia bacterium
TACTCCAGTCCAAGATAGTCCACCGTCGGTTCGTGCCAGTCGGTATCGTCGCGACGCATTACTTTCAAATTGTCGCTAACTTCTGCGTCAAGGTCAACTCTGTTAAAGAAAACACCCGTATCTACTCGGCTTGTGTTTTCGTCAACGACAAGTCCTTTTCCGTCCATTAGCCAGTATGCGAGTTCTTTCCATGTTGCTCTTCTTGGCTTCAGTTTTTCGGGGATCTTGGCGCAATGTGAAAAATTGAACAATAAACGGCCTTGTTCATCTACCGTTGTTACAGGACGCTCTACACCAGGAAGAATCGCGACTACGATACTTTCATTTTTATTCGTGTCGTTATCCCAAACGACCATTTTCTCTGGCGGATTGAAAATCTGCGGTTCCGTTATTTCTTTAAGCTCTATTCCGTTCCATATCATTTTGTTTTACCTCTTTTGTTGGTGGTTGTTTATTGCTTGTTTTTCAGCCGTTCCTCGCGGGCGAGCATGACCTTGAAATTTGGCACGCTCGGCGGGATCAGGCCAAGTTCAAGCGGGGCGTCTTTCGGGTAGCCCAGGGCCATCGGTAGCAAGCGCCAATATTTTCCGTAAAGGTAGTGCAGATAACGCTTGATAGGGGTGTCGAATTTAGCCACGGCATCCGGGTTCTGCCACTTGATGACCCTATGTTCGCCAACCTTTTCTTCGGTTCTCGCGTGGACGCGGCAATAGTCGTAGTACATCTTGTCGCTCACGGCGGCGCAATAGTTCTTTATGGCCTCGTGCATGTTGATTATTTTCATCATCATGCTTTCCGGTAGCCATGCGGCGCGCGGGTCTCTCGCTGGTGCGGGTTCGGTCATGTTGACGGTTTCGGCTGCGTTATCCATTTGTCAAGAGCTTCCTGTCGAGTTCTACGAGTTCTGCAAATTCCTTCTGGGCGTAGGTCTTGGCGAAGTACTTGACGGAATCGTCCCAAAGTTCGCCGTCGCTCAAAAGCGGGAGTGCTAGCTTCCACTTTCCGAAAATAGTCTTGCCGGTATCTTCGGCAACCATGCGCGCGGCCTTCGTGATTTCGCCGTATGTTATCGGCGTCCGCAGGTCTTTCTCCATCTTGAGATCCAGGGCTTTCATGAACGCGGCCTTTAGCTGTCTGTTAGACACGTCGGCCTTGTCCGCTATGATTGATGCCCTGACATCCATCACTTCGTCTTCCGGCGGCTGGAGCTGGAGCGCATGGAAGGAGTATATGAGCAATTTTTTCACGATTCCGAACCTTGCAGCCATCAGGTCTTTTTTCCATTGAGGCTGTTCGTTCACTTTTGCTACGGCTTCGTTGATCGTCGCAAGCGCATTGTTCATGTCGATATTCATACAGTAATCACTCCTATTTCAAAAGTCCACATTTTCGCAGTTGTTCTATTTGCCTTCTGCCATCCCGTTCGGCAAAAGTTTCCTTTCCCCGTTCCTTTTCGGCATCGTTCTTTTTTTGCCAGTCGGCCCAGCTTACGAGCGTTGCATAATGGTTGTTCGATGTCTTTGTGCCGTCTGCCAGCTTGCATGACAAGGAATCAATGATTTTGTTTGCCTCGTTCACGTTGCCGACATGGACGCAAAAGTCGTCGTGTTGCTTCTGCGTCAAGAAAACGTTTTCGAACTGGCCCCATACAAGCTGGTCGGGCGTTTTCGCCTCGTTACTAGATCGAACCTGCCTCGACAACGGTTTAGGCTTTTCAATTTTTTCTGTTTCAGCAATTTCCTTGTTTTTCCTTTCCTCCCATTCTTTTTTTCGTTTATATTCGTATTCCATGCGGTCGAACGCCTCGGTATATATCGCCCTGATTCTTGGGTCTGTATCATCGAGTACACAACCGATGGACATATCGTCAAAAGCCTTCTTTACCCACCGCCCAAATTCAGCATCATTTTTGAATGACGCCGCGATGCTACGAAACGACGCAATTTCTATCGAGACATAGCCAGGAATAGTTCGACGGCGGCGACCTGTTCTATTCGACATGAAAAAACCTCTCGCGTACAATTTCATCAAGAGCCTCTGCGCATTGCATAGCCGTGCAGCCTTCTTCGGAAAGTTCCTTGAAATTTGTCTTTATGGACATGATAAACTCAAGCCTCATGTCTCTAAAGGTTTTGCATCTGTTTAAAGTCTGCGAACAGACGCGGAAAACGCTCTTTGGCAAGAATTTTCCATTTGGCAAGTCAATGCACACCATTTCGACTACTTCTTGATAACTTCCTGTTCAAGTTTTTTGACGGCCTCGTCCACGATACGGGCCTTGCTGTCGTATATGCCGGTCGTTTTTTCCCTATGGTCCTGGATGCGTTTGATCGCGGCGTTAGTATCGTCCCGCATAGCAAGCATTACGCTCATTGTATAAGCTCCTGTGTTTTTTTTGATTTGTGTTTATAATATATAAAACATTTATACTTATTGCAACTAATTAAATGATATATTTTTTTTACAAAGAAAGACGAAAGCAAAAGAAAGAACCAAAGAAAATGTAAAGATGAAAGAAAAATGTGAATGTGAATGTGAATGTGAATGTGGTTTAATTCGTCAGTTCCCCGTCAATTGACAGTCTTTTGACTGTCAGAATTAATTAAGGGTTAAATTATCATTTTCGCGGTCCCACGAAAATGATGCTTTTTCAAGATTTCGCTTTTCGCCCCTGGTGTTCCAACCTGGAATAGCCGCCTTTTTGCATGGCGTGCGCCCTAACCGCGTTTTTGTGTTCGGTCAAACAAACAGACGGGCGAGAATAAAAACGCCTTAAACGCGCGTTTCTGTGCAAAAGAAAATATAGCGTTTATGCGAATATACGCATAGTTTCGCACAGAACAACAAGAAAGCCCCTTGCGGGACTGTTGATAACTTGTCGATTCTGTGGATTTATGCTAAAAAGCCCGCCCTCGGTGGGCGGGTCTCGTTTTGGTCGTTGGCTGTCTTTAGGCGGCTTTTTCCAGCATCTTTACAAACTCCAGGATTTCGTTTGTCTCGTCGGGTATCGCCTTTTCCTTACCGAATTCCTCGTGCATGCGGTGCCATTCGCCAAAGTTGCGGATATGGTTCAGGAGCCCGCCTTCGCCGTCTCCGAGATCGTAGCGGCCCCGGTAGGTGCTTTCTTCGCCGTTTTCGTCGGTGTAGCGAATAGTGAAGTCTGTCTTTTCATACCAGCCGTAGGCGTCGCTCGTCTCGCGCTTTTCGTGTTGCCACATGTCGAGTTCT
Organism: Kiritimatiellia bacterium; assembly: GCA_045603485.1. Lineage (GTDB taxonomy): Bacteria > Verrucomicrobiota > Kiritimatiellia > RFP12 > JAAYLN01 > RGIG5952. The sequence continues at coordinate 3,229 of JAZUMF010000076.1, forward strand.
CCGAGAATCATGTCTGCCGCCTTGACGCTCCAGGTGTTCTGCTTCTTGTCGATGATTTCATAAAGGCCGACAAATTCGCTGAACGGCACTTCTACAACCGGGGCGCCTTCGGTGACGGGGTACATCTTGACGGCGCGGGCGATGGTGTTCTGCGTCTTTACCTTGGCTTCGTTGATGGCGACGAGGCGGGCGGTGTGTTCCTTTTCTTCCTTTGCCTTGCGTTCCGCTTCGGCTTTTGCCTTGATTTCCGCAACGTAGGCCTCGACCTTCTCGAAGTCTTCGGCGGTCGGCTGGCCTGGATTTTCCCAAATTTCCATTTCTGCAATTTCGCTTTCGCACTTCGAGGTCTGCACGGAATAATCGGAACCGTATTTTTTCGCCATGCGTTCGTTCTGCTTGATTTGATTCTTGCAGTAATGGACGCGCGCTTGTCTTGCCGCATGGGCGAAGAACTTGAAAAGAGGATGTTCGGGTGTGACGTAGCCGTGATCCTTCTCGAAGTAGTCAGTCTGCGAATCGGAATTATTTATAACGGTCACGCCGCATTCCTTCGGCATTTCGGCGGCGTAATCGTCACCGTAGAAATTCACGCCATAATTGATGGAATCCATGTGAAAACGAAACTTGTTCAGTTTGCCGTTTACCTTGATTCCGTTCCAAAAGAACTTGATTGTGTTTTCCATTTTGTTACCTCTTGTTTTTGTTTTACTTTATAAATATACATAATTTATGTATATTGTGCAAGAGTGGAGGCGAAAATTTTTTGATATATTTTGCTTACATTCCGTAAAAAATAGTATGTAAAGCTAATTTTACAAAAAAAAACGACGATTTTAAACTATTTTTAACTTACAAACTTCTTGCAACGAGGTAAACTATGCCAACCACCACCACTTACAGACGCCGACCCGAAGGCGGTTTCCGTGCCACCACGACCACCACGACGGGCACGGGCCGTTTTGTTTCCCGTTCCTCCCGAAATGTTGCCAGGCTCCCGGCTGGCGCAAAGGCCGCTTCCAGCGGCTAACGGTTGACGGTATGGGTAATATTCTTTTCAGGAGTTTCGAAGCCTTCCGCGGTGATTCACGGAAGGTTTCTTTTGCTTTGTCCTGCGGCAAGGATTCCGCCGTCATGCTCGACATCGCGTCAAAGTATCTCGACCTTAAGAAACACGCCTTTTTCTATCTCACGTTCTATTCCGAGGTGCTACCCTATAAAAGGCGGTATCTAGCGAACCTGGAGCGAAAATACGGCATCAGTATAGCAATCCACGAAAACCCCGTGAAATGCGGAATGAAACAGGCCGCGCTTTTCCGTAAGATCATGGAACAGGACGGCTCACAGCTTATCGGTATCGGTTACAAGATTTACGATTCCCTGCAAAGACGCGCCATATTGAAGGGTTCCGAGGAAAACGGCCTCGCCCTGAATTTCCCGTTCTTTGCCCCGCTTCGTGACTGGAAGGATTCGCAGGTCAGGGCCTACGCAAAGTCCCACAAGTTGACGCTTTCCCCGGAATATTCTTTCGGGGCTAAACGTGAATTTGACGAGTTCTGCGGGATGCGTGCCGTCGTTCTCCGGCACATGATTAGCGAAGAAGACTATCAATGCGCCATCAGGCAGGATCCAAGAGTTGAGGTTGATTATGAAAGATTCAAGGACGACCCAGAGTGCGTCCACATTACAAAACGCGACGCCTAGAAAAATCATGCGTTCCGAAATTGACACCGAGGATTTCAACCCACGGCGCATCTCCGACGAAAACAGGAAAAGGCTTAAGAAGTCTATCGAAAAGTTCGGCCTTATCGGCGCACCGATATTCAACAAGAGAACAAGCCACATCGTAGGCGGTCACCAGAGGCTTTCAGCCCTTGATTCCCTGATGGGAAAGGCCGACTACGAACTTGAAGTGATAGAGGTGGATTTAAGCGAAAAGGACGAGGTCAAACTTAACGTGGCCCTGAACAATTCCGACCTTATGGGCGAGTATGACTTTGACACCATACAGAACCTTTGCAAGGAATTTGACATCGACCCCGTGGACGATTTGCTTTTTTCCGAGGAACTGGCAAGCGTCGAATTTCCAGACTTTGAATGTTCCGCTTCTGGCTTCGGAAGCGTCCCGAAAAAGGAAGTCTCCGAAGAAGAAAAAGAGGAATATAGGGCCGCCCGTCGTGACCGTGCCGAAAAGCACAGAAAGCATGACGCCGAGTTCGGCTCCTACAATATCGACGAAATGAAGGGCGTCTTGACAGTCGTTTTCAAGAGCGAAAGCGACAAGAGGGCCTTTATGGCCTCCCACGGGTGGCCCGAAGAAAAAAAGGCCGTCAGCTTTGACGACCTTAAGGACATGATGAGTGGCGACCTGTAAAAATTCTAGCGCGACAATTCGATAAATGTCTGGGGCCAGCCTGTTATTGGTTGGCCGTTTTTCTTCTTGTAGTAGGCCATTGGTCTCCGGCCCTCCGGGAACGTGAAAACCTGGCGGATGATCCAGCAATAGCCGCCTGTCTCCTGGTCTTTCTCGGCTCCGTAAAAGAGAATTACGCCCTGCCATGCGTATGAGCCGCTTTCGTGGACTATCGCGATGAACGGTTCTTCGGGGTTCTCCGTCGGGGCGTATTTCCTGAACTCAATCGGCTTTTGACCGTCGATTATCTGGTGCCAATATTCCTTTTTTAGTGAAATTGCTATGCGCTTTATCATTTAATAAACCTCTTTCTTAATTTAGTTTTTTATGCCTGTTTTGAAAAATATAAAGATATTACATTTTACTTACTTTTTATGGCTTGAACCACGCTTCAACTTTTTGTTGGCTTTTTTCTTACAAAAAAGTTATATTTTTAATACAAAATTATCTCACAGGATGAAAAATTGTATGGCAAATGTAACAAAAAATATACCTAGATGCGTTCAAGGTTTACCGAGGTTAGGGCAGTATGGGGCGTAAAACGAAGCCAAGCGCAAGGGAAATTGCGAACTTGAAGCCCATACGCAGTTCCGAACGTGCAAAAAAATTAAGTGCGTTGGGCCTGAAAAAACGCCTTGAAAACAAGGATAGAAAGAAGCTTTTACTCGACGACATCCGTGAGGTGGTGACGGCTGAAATCGCAGTACCAAAGGCCCTCTACGATTCGCTTAAGGAACTGAACGTACCGATACAGCGAAAGGACACCATCGACAAGGTGGTGTTTTACCGTGCTTTGTTACGAGCCATCAAGGAAGGCAACGCCGACCAGCTTTTAAAGATCGCGGAATTTGCCGGCATGAAGTTCACCGAAGAAGAAACCACGGCATCCACCATGACGCCGGACACCGAACTCATGCTTTCTACGTTGTTCGCGCAGGGCCGCAAGGTGGAGCCGAAGCAGCCCGAATCTGCCGCGACCTCCGAAGCCGCGAACGGTGCAGACGGTGCCGCAAAGACAGAAGGCGCAAACGGAACGCACTCCGCCGAGCCATCCATTACCGTTTTTTCCGGTCTAGGGTAAAGGGCGGGGGTTGCTGTTATGGCTTTTTCGTGGACGCCCGATTTGGTCGAGAAGGTGCGGGACTACCCGCACCTCTTGGGCCACATGGTAGGAAAGACGAAGCTAAAGGAGTTACATTCCGACTGGTGCAAGATGGTCTGGGATTCTCCGGGCGGCAAGCATTTCTCGCTCATGGCCCACCGTGGCGCATATAAGACGACCGCCGTGACAGAAGTCGGCATTGTCTACTACTTGCTTTTCCACCCCGCCGAACGTATCGCCCTGATTCGCGAGACATGGACGGAAGCCGCCTCGACGCTTGAAACGATCAAGGCGTACATGAGGAATCCGGCTATTCAGTCGCTGTTCGCATACCTTCACGGCAAGCCGCCAACGGAGACCCGTTCCCCGTTCGGCTCCGTGACATATGACTTCAAGCGGACTATCACGAAGGAAGGCTCCATCGACGCATACGGCATTAACCAGGTGCCGACGGGCCGACATTATGACCGCATACTTTGCGACGATATTATCACCATCAAGGACAGGCTCTCACGCGCACACCGCGAAATGGTGAAGCAGGGCGTTCTCGAAATCATGACGAACATCATCGACCCCGGCAAGAATTGCCTTTTTGTAGGCACGCCGTGGCACTACGACGATGCCTGGGCCATGAAGAACGACGCGGGAAAACTTGTCATTCCCGATGCCATCAAGTACAGGCCGCAAGACACGAAAATCTTGAGCCCCGAAGAACTCGCGGAAAAGAGGGCTACCACGACCGCCTCGCTCTTTGCCATCAACTATATGCTTGATACATCGGTGCGCGACGAGGGGCAGATTTTCGACGAGCCCATCTATGGCGAGTGGGACTGGTCTATCCGGCCCACGCGAGTTCACGGCCACATGGATGCCGCGTGGGACGGCTCCTGCACCAACGCGCTCACGATCATGGCGGAACGCCCCGATGGAAAGATTCAGTCCTACGGCAAGATATACACCGGCACTTTCGAGGATTGCAAGCTGGATTTTGCCCGCGAGTGCAGGAACCGCAATGTCCGCAACTTCCACATCGAAAAGAACCCCGACAAGGGTATGGCGGCTGGCGAACTTCGCCGTATTCCGGGATTCCCGACCGTTCACGCCTACGCCGAGAGCATGAACAAGGATATAAAGATCGTTTCGTTCCTGAAAAAATACTGGCAGCGAATCGTGTGGGACCCGAACACGGACCCGAACTACTTGAACCAGGTCAATGACTACCGACCGGGCCAGGACCCGCGAGACGCGCCCGACAGCGCGTCCTCCCTCTTGCGACAAGCCTTTTACCGTGGCGGCGGTGTTTCCGGCCTCTATCAATAAGAACAAAGGAAAAAAAGACAAACTAGGAGAAAAGAAAAATGGTAAAACTTTCCAGCCTTTTCCGCACCGACGCCTGGAGAAACGTTTTGTCAGGCCTCGGAATGAAAAAAGACAAGTCTCTTGTCGGGACATCCAACAATATCGACGTCGTGCCGGGATTCCCGCGCCTTGTCGATGTGCAGCTTGAAAGCCTGTACTACACCGACGGACGCGTCAAGAACGCTGTCAACATCGTAGCCGAGAAAATGATGCAGAACGGCTTTGAGGTCGAGGGCGACGACGGCGCACTTTACAAGGCGTTCCAGAAGCTCGACGGCCCCGCAAAGTTCAT
>JAZUMF010000077.1:0-111608 GCA_045603485.1 Kiritimatiellia bacterium
AACAACTGATCTGCGAAATTCGCGCTTCCGATATTCTTCACCGGCAACGCGGCGCACACCTTGACGCACCTCGCCGCAAACGCAACGATTCTGTCTTCAAGTTCCATAGTCGATTCTCCTCTCATTGGCAATTGGAATTGGTACTGGCAACACTTCCACATTGGCAACATTTCCAAAGTTCCCCAGCGTTCCCCAGCATTACAACAAACCTACGCCTTGATATACTTTGTCCCTCGGCCGCCGCCAAGGCGGCGTATGAGGCCGCCGCGTACCATCGCGCCAAGAACCGCCTCGACTGTAGTCGGACTGACATCCGGCAGGATTGAGCAGATATCGGACTTAGACAGCGGCGTGAACGAGTTAAATACCGTCGCTTCGATGCGCTTCTTCTTCGACACCTTCTCCGCCGCGACGGACGCAAACCTCTTGTCAAGTTCGCTATAGCACTCGTAGAGCGTCGAAAGAAAGTTCACCATGAACGGGAAATACCTCGGACGAGATTCTTCCCATCCTACGGACGACTCCTTGAGTGCATCGTAGTATTCCGCCTTGTGCGCATTTACCGCCGCCTCAAACGAAATGTACTTGCCCGCCTCGAATCCGTTGCGATAAAGAAGCAACAGCGTCAGGAGGCGGCTCAAGCGACCGTTTCCGTCCCTAAACGGATGAACGCAGAGGAAGTCGAGAACTACGCACGGTATCAGGAGCAGCTTGTTGACCGCGGCATCGTCCCTCGCCTCCACATACGCAAGAACGAGCTGCCGCATGGCCTCTGGCGTATCCGCCGCGCTTGTCGGCTGAAAGCGGACGACACGCCGTCCGTCTGGCATACGCTCGGCTATCACGTTGTCGTCTGTCTTGTATGTTCCGTCCGCACTCGGCTCGGCAAGGCGCATCATCTGGGCATGAAGATTCCGTATGTCGCTTTCGCGGAAGTCATGTGCGGCGTAGTTGACATGTATCTCGTTCAACGCATCGCGGTACCCGGCGATCTCGGCTTCCGTGTGGTTGAGCGGTGCGCTGCTGCCGCCAACAAGCGCACGGATTCGTTCATCTGTCGTAACGATTCCCTCAATTGCGTTGGATGCCTTCACCGATTCGATTTTCGCAATTGACTCCAGTCGCTGAAACGCTGCTTCGTTATCCTTTTGCCGTATGGAGGTCATCACCTTCAGCGCGGAAATGTTTGCGGCAAGCGTCACCAACTGCGCAGGTAGCAAGTCGTCTTTAAGAAACGAGTAGTTAAAGATATGCATATAAAAGCCTTTCTTCTTCGTTCATCTGCACATAGAATACCATTTTATATGCAGATTCGCAACAGCAATATGCATATATTTTCTACAACTATATGCAGATTATAATCATCATTACGAAGACGAGCCACTTTCCTTGAGCATGTCTGGCAATGTCTCGCGCGGGCCGAGGAACTTGGGACTGCGGCGAAGAATCACATCGAGGATTGCCGCAATCTTAGCAAGCTGTTCGCGTATAGTCGTCTTGATCGAATAGCGGCCGTTCACGTCCTTCGCCGCGTAGCCGTAGGCGTCGCATCGAAACCCGCGCGCCGTGAAGACCGCGCGGCGGACGTGGTCGGGCTGCGAGACGATGATGAACGAGTCAAGCCCGAACACCTTCTTCGCCCGCACGACCGTGTCGAGCGTGCGGAATCCGGCGTAGTCGCAGGCGATGCGATCGGCGGGCACTCCGGCATTTATAAGCGACTCCTTCATGTCGGACGGCTCGTCGTAGCCCTTCACATGGTTGTCGCCGCTCACGATGAGGCAATCCACCTTGCCGGCCTTGTACAGCTCAGCCGCCGCGTTAATCCGCCGCGAGAAGTAGAGGTTGTTGAGTCCGTTCGGGAGCGTCCTCACGCATCCCATCACAACCGCCGCGCGCTGACGCGGCACGGCATCGATTCTCGCGCTGTCGAACACACGCCCAGACGAAATGGCATAGACAGCAATCGCCGAAGCGCCCCATGCAAGCGCCATCACCGCTACGGCAATTGCCACGTACTTAATTATTCTCAATCTCCGCTTATTCATACAGTCACTCACCCCAGTTTCATGGGAAGTTCCATTCACCAAATGAGCTCCGCGCTCGCCTCGGTCTCCTTGACGTTCTCTGTTTCAAGCCTCACGTGTGATCCTTCATTTCTTTTATACGCTCCAATACTTCGCCCAGCACGAAAAGCCCATCAACGTCAAAATAAACCATACTGCCAACACTATGCAAAGGCCGACACGAACTGCCCTATCCTTTTCCAGTATCGCCCCAAGGAGAAGAGCGAAATACACCGCATACGACATAATGACAGCGCCCCAGAATAGCAGGTTCAGAACTTCTATAGTATGTGTAACAAGCAAGAACGCCACCATATACGGTCCGACAAGCGGATATACCAACGGACTTATCAATGCCACCCACAAGGAAGAGCATATCAATCCCGGAGCCTTTTCATTGCCAATGGCGACAAGCCCGATGAATGTTGCAACCATCAGAGCAACCGCATGGATTGCAAGCGACTTCAACCAGTTAGGAGTTATCCGTTTCATTTTTGTTCCCTGTAGTCTCGCCGCTCAAAATGTGACAATGGCCAAAAGCTTGGGCACGAATATTATGTAACCGACGATTGCTGCGCCGATAGCCGCGACAAGGACGGCACCTGCCGCACAATCCTTGGCTTTTTTCGCGAGCGGATGGATGTTCGGAGAAGCAAGATCGACCACCGCCTCAACGGCGGTATTCAGACATTCAAGAGACATGACAAGCGCACAGCAGATGACAATCGCCGCCCATTCGCGTCCGTCGAGTCCCAGCCACGCGCCAAGCACAACTACTGCAACGGCAGCAGCGAGATGGATGCGCATGTTCCGCTCGCTCTTCACCGTCGCGGCAATGCCTGAAATAGCGTATATAAAGGATCGTATCATATTCCATCTGCCTCCTATCGTCAGAAATACTCGTGAACGGCGAATTCCGCCTGTTCGACGAAGATGCGTTTGAACGCCGAGAGGTTGTTCTGCATGTCAATCCTCCTTGCGGATCAAAACAACTCTATTATACCAAATCTGGGGCTCATTGTGAGCCGCAGATTGGATATTTAAAGGGAAAATGAGCCGCAAGCACCTTCTCCAACAGCGTCTCGTAAACCGACTCCAACAACCCCGCACCAAACTGACGATGCAGCTTAATCGAAGGATCGAGTATATCTCCTGTTATCTCATTCTCTGTCATTACACCCTCCTCTGCGCCTCTGCGTCTCTGCGCGAGTTAAACAACTTCCCCGTTCATTGGCAATTGGAATTGGTCTTGGCAACACTTTCACATCTTGACCGCCGTAGCCTTGGCGAATGTGGTTGGCAACATTCTTCACGCCAGCGCATAGTGCGTCGAGTGGCCCTGTCCTTCCCGGCGAAGGATGCCTTTGGCGACAAGGGCGTTGTTTTCGCGCGAGGCGGTGTCCTGCGAGACTTTGCATATGCACGATTCGCATTTCATGTGCCATACATATCCTGATGTTGAATAGCTTCGCGGAGGAATCGCACGAATGCGTCGATGAGTGCCTCGTCGTCCAAGGCGCAAAGACGTACCGGCGTTGTGCAACCAACGGGAAACAGCTGGACTTCGGGAATCCTCGTCATGCCGTAGTAATAAGCCGATTCGCCCTTGCGGACGCCAGTCGTTTCGTCAAAGGAGAACTCCCTACGGACTCCTATCTTTCCGACTCCGTTGAAATAATGGCCGGTCCCCGCGCCGATGATGAACTCCCGCCGCCCGAAGAAATCGTACAGCGTCGGCGTGACGGCCAGAATCGCCGGAATGACGACAGCGGCGATCAGCCACGGAGAATCCCCCTTCGTCCAGACCTGCCATCCCACCAAGGCAAAGAATGCGATTACGGCGGCAAGGACAATCGCCCCCCGAACATAATGCTTCGGACGAAAGGTAATGCGGACAATGCGCCCGTTGTCGTCCCGAAGGACGGTGATTTTGTTCTGCACTTCGATTGCCGAAGCGCCGGACCGCTCGTCGTCAACCCGGATCCGCGTCAAGCTGACATGTGCCTTCTCCGCGAGCATCTGGCGGATCCGTTCGCAATCGGCTTCGGCCTTGTCGCTGTCTCGGGGGCTTCCGTTAAACGGGGACTCGTAAACAACGTGGCCCTGTCCGTCGCGGTCCACGAGTTCAACCGCCGTGCGGTATCCGCGCAACCGCACTACGCGGCTCCATGTCCACGCATTCACCTGTACACGCGTTTTCATCGAGAGCCCGCCGACGCCATTGGTCCAGACAACGCCGTCCGGCCCCACGCTTAGGATTCCACGGTCAAAAACACCGAAGATCAAGACGCTCAGCCAGAACAATGTCCATAGCGAAAGAAAGCTGATGCCGCCAACTCCAAGCTCACCCATGCCAAGCGCAAAGAAGAGCGTCCCGAACCCAATAGGGATTAGCGCAAGCAAGTTGGCATAAGATCCAAGGCGCACACGTGCGAGAACTGTTTCGTATTGCTTCATGTCAAACCTCCTCCCTCATTTTCCCTTCCGTTTCTTTCTTCGCTTTATCGTAGGAGAGGCTGCCTTTAGCTTAACGGCAAGATACTGCATCAGCTTCACCCCGCAAAAGGCAATCAACGCGCCTATCCACCATCGGCTGAAGATGCCATCACGAAACAAGACAGACACCGCACCTTTAATTCCTCCGCCTATCATGCCCATGCCGAAAACCAACATAATTATCCAAGCAAAAATCCTTATGTTCTCATTTGCCCGCACGGATAACCACATTTCCGTCGGCGCGTCGTTTTCAGGATTCAAAACTGCAGTGCCATCTGGAAACTTGTACGCCCAATAAAGAGGATCTCTTCTATCGCACCAGAGGAAGAGCCCCGAGGAGCAGATCGCGCCGAGGGTGTCGCAGAGGATGTCCTTCTGCGCGTCCCATACGTCGCCCTGCGAACCGAGGAACGCCGCCCCCGCCTCTCCTCTGTCGACCACCGCGTACCCCCACTCGACAAGCTCCCATATCCCGGCCATTGCGACAGTGGACATGACGGCGAAGAACGCGGCAAAGCCAGCGGACTTCACCCAGCCCTTGCGGAAGAAGAGCTCGGCGAGCGGAAACGCGAACCATCCGACAGCGAAGTGCGCGATGCGGTCGTAGGGATTGCGCACGAGCCCAAGCGGTCTCATCAGCCATTCCATCGGAACATGCTCGAATGTGAAGTGCGCGCCGACGAGCTGGAGAAGCGTCCAGACAAAGAAGCAGAGGTAGGCAGGCGTGGAGAAGCGGAACTTTCTGCGCGTCAGGAGAAGAATCGCCCACAGCCCGACCGCCCACAACATCTCGACGCACCACACCGTCCTGTCGGCGGGGTAGATGCCCAGTACGACCGCCACGCACAGAAGCGCGGCGGCCATCCTCAAATCCCACTTGGGGAAGCTGTATGATATTGAATTGTTCATATTTTTGAAACTCCCTATAGCAACGCGAAGGCAGATGCGGCCAAAACTCAAATGAGCCGATCCAGATTTGCGCGAACAAGCCGCGCAAAGCCCGATGCGAATTCATCTGAAACAAGTGAATTGCCGAAGCCAGCGTCGATACCCGACGCAAGCGCATCCGCCACGCGCGAAACCGCATTGGCAGTCTGGCGTTCGTTGAGTCCGATCGTCTTTGCGAACGTACGGAAGTCCCCGCCGTCGATTCTCGCCTTCTTGCCGTTCAGCGTCAGCGCCATGTCCTCCGTATCGTCCGGCATGAGCATTTTCACCGGCAGAAGGTCGTATGCGTCCGCAAGATGCCACGATCCGTCGTCCTCGCGCAGCAGCGAGAAGTTCTTGAGGTGCATGTCGGAGTTGCCAGTGAGGAACGAAAACAGGACGACCTCGAAGAAGCGGACGACATCCGCGCCGCCCGACGAGGAATACAGCCTAATCTTCCTGGCGATCTGCTCGTACGAACCGAAGTACTTGCGCTCGGTCAGCCGTTCCGTCAACTGGCAGAAGTCCTCCATGTGCTTCACATGCGGCGTCCTGTCCATGCGCTTCGTCACGTATGCGCGGCGTTCGCCGGAAAGCGACGCAAGCGAGAAGTCCGCCGTCCTGATTCCGCATTTCCGGGCAAGCGACATCGCCAGATGCTCGCTCTCGATCAGCCACGGATAATCCTTGGACGGAAGTTTAAGAATGTAGTTACCCTCGAAGCCGACAATCGTAATGCGCGGCGAATCGCCGGTGTCGCGTTCAAGATGGACGGACAGTTTGGGCTGCACGCCGCAGACGCTGACGCGCGATGCGACAAGCCGCCGCGCCATCTCGTTAATTTCCTCGTCCGTGTACGGAAACTCAAATGTCATCTCCCCTTCTGTCCATCCGCCGCCCGAAGTCTCGGCGGGAGCGGACGGCGGGGTGTCCCCAGACCGCCGGACGCTGATTGCTCCAATGGCTGACGAACAGCACGCGAGAAGCAACCCCATGCGGTCGCGTCCGTCAAGTTTCCAGTTCTTCTCGGCGATGTCCAGGAGCCACCCTTCCGGGATGAGTCCGTCGAAAAACGGGAAAAGCGCATCGGAGACAAACGCCTCGCTTCGCAGAGGCATCGTGCAGCTCACGGCGACTGCGGATGAATCGCTCAGATACTGCGCATCATAGAGGAATGAGAACTTGCCGTCGTCATTCTCCGTCAGCACACCTGCAAACTTCCCAAACACATAGATGTCAGCTGTCCGCATAGACGCTCCTGTCAATTGGCACCGGACCCACACACGCGCTGAAAAGGTCAAGCACCTGATTCACTTTGTCAAGCCGAAGCGACGCCTTGCCTTGCTCTAGTTCGCGCACGAAGCGGAGCCCCACGCCAGCATAGTCCGCCAACTGGACTTGCGTCCAGCCCTGTTCTCGACGCTTCGCCTTCACGAACGCCGACAGACTGCACCCTTTCGGGTATGATTCATTATTAGACATACGATTCAATCCCTTTCGGGTATAGTTTTCATCAAACGCGCAAAATTATACCATATCGGGTGTATTACGTCAATAGTAAATGGGTTGCTCCCTTTCTTAATCCTGTCAATCCTGTTAATCCTGTCTAAAGACTCCTCTGCGCCTCTGCGCCTCTGCGCGAATTAAATAACTTTTATTAACGATTGGAATTGGTACTGGCAACACTTCCACATCTTGACCGCCGTAGCCTTCTTAGCGAAGGTGGTTGGCAACATTCTCCTCTTCCTTCTCGTGCGAGGGTTAAGACAAGTATTATTCGCGCTAATGGTTTCATGGGCTGCTCCTTTCGGTGCCGTATATTCTACGTCAACCCTATTCGCCGCCTTTGGAATTAAGCGCGGCGGCAAGGTTGACCGCCTCTTCCTTCGTAAACTTTCCCGTTATGATGAATTCACCCATGTCGATTTCCGTCTGTATGATGGGTGCCGTCGCAAGTTCGCCATTCACGACGATAGCAAGCGCTCGCCCGTGATCAGATGGGTTCTTCGCGCCATATGGCTTGTAGTCGCGAGTCAGTCGTGCAAGACGACAGCATCCTTCTGGCGTCAGTTTGGCGGAAACTTCGTAGAAGCCCTCGTTGAAGAGCGATTTGGACGCCCGTGCCGATACAAAGTCGTCCATCGACAACTCCACATCATCGCAGACATAGCAAACGGAGTCTTCCTTCCCTCTTACGCGCATGAGTCTGTAGCCTTCAATTTGCGGCGCCGCCGCCAGCACCTCGTCCGTCAAACGTCCGTTCGCCTTCAATTCGCGTTCAAGGCGGTCGTTTTCGGGGTGGCAGAGACGGAGTTCAAGCGTAGCCGTCGGGCGGTGCTCCATCACTTCGTCAAGAGGGATTCCCTCAGCCTCGAACGGAACATGTTGAACGGTGATTGAAGGATTCAGCAGCGTAAGGGCAAGATACGCGACAAGTAGCAACCATGCACGTATTTTGTGCGCTGCACAGGACATGCACACTTGCGTAAAGTCACGCCGCCGCAGATAGCGGTAGATGAGCAGCGCTGGAATGGCCGCCACTATGCAGTCGAACGAAACTCGCGACCAGTACATTGCGGTGGGCCCGAATTCCTGCAGAATCGCATTGTATATGCGCCAACGGGGCGAAACCACTCCGTCAACGGCGAGACACCACACGATATCTACAAACTCAATGAGATTGCCCATCGGCTTTATCAACGCGGCAAACGCAATCACCGCGATAACACCCGCTTGTTTCTTTGTCATAGTTGTTTTCCTTTCATTGGCAATTGGAATTGGTCTTGGCAACACTTTCACATCTTGACCGCCGTAGCCTTGGTGAAGGTGGTTGGCAACATTCTCCGTCGATTCGTGCAAAGGGTTTCATGGATTGCTCCTTTCTTGTTGAATGTGGAAATGTGGAAGTGTTGCCAATTCCAATGTTGCCAGTTCCAATTTCAACCTCCAATCTTTTTCTTCGCAGTTATCACACTTGCGGAGAGAATGCGCGACAGTTCCTTGGACTCGCTAAAGTCGATTCTCCTCTCATTGGCAATTGGAATTGGTCTTGGCAACACTTTCAAATTGGCAACATTTCCCGACAATTCGCGCAAAGAGTTTCATGAGCTCAGTTCCTTTCGGTTTTTTCTTACGATTTTGATACGCCTGATGAATGCTTATTTTGCCGGAAGTCTAAAATAGTCTTCGCGCTCCTGGCCTTCGCAATTGAATAGAAATACAAGTCCCCATCGTATGTGTTCGGAGGATAATATTGCCTTCGGGACAGTGAACGCGAAGCCGCCCGCATGTACCATTGCCGGCGAGTCTGCTTCGTATATCGCCTTATGTACATCCTCTTCCAGTGCGCCGGCTTCGCGTATTGCGCCGTCGGACTGGACAAGAAGAACCCTGAGGGCATCAGGAGCTGAAGCGCCTGCGAACTCGTAGCGGACGCACATCTCCGCGCCCGTACTCCACTTGCCGCCCGTGAACGTGACATTGTAGTGCGGCAAGGCTACCTCGCGCCTGACCATGCGGACTACAAACGCCGCATAGGTGCCTATCACCACCACGGGCGAGCCAATAAGAAAGCATTTGAAGGCAAAGGGATTTGTGAAAAGCTGAAAGCTCTTAAGCCCGATTATGAGCCCTATCGCCGCCGTGCCCCCCAGAAAGCTTTCGAACAATTTCGCAACATCAAGGTCTGGCGTCCTTCTCAGGCGCACTGTCCGCTTGCCGCACACGGCAGCTTTCTTCTTGCGCAACGGCCGTGTAAGTTCATTAATACCGATTAAAAATACCATTATCCCAATCAGGAAGAAAAACACAAACATGACTACCGGAAGGACATTGTGCATCACCAGCGCGAACACCCTGAAAAACATTGGTAGATCAGGATCGTCGACTCCGGCATTATCGGCCACGGTGCCGCAGACGCCGAACACTCCCAACATGGCAAACATCGCACCCAATATGATAAACATGAACTTGCCCACCAGCGAACCAGGTTTCGGCTTTTCATCCCCTCTGGAGAAAAGCATCGCGATACCCGATACGACGACGACAACGCCGAGCGCCCAGAATCCGGAAAAGGACGTGTACATCATCCACCGTCCGTATGGATCAGGAATATCACTCTTACCCACCCCCGAGCTACATGAAAAGAGCCACGTGATGACGGCAAGAATGCTGCACCAGACAATTCCGAACAAAAGAAGTGAAGCATTTTTCATTATTCTCCCTCGACTTTCTTGATCCTGTCAATCCTGTCTAGAAACTCCGTGCAGAACAAGACTGCAACAGCTTTCAATGACGCGCTCCAGGATTGGTTCGCTTTCGTCCCTGTTAAGCCCGACATCTCTGGCAAGACGACGAAGATCGTCAACGCCCGGGTTCGCGCCTTCACCGGAAATGGACAGCGTTTGCCATCCGTTGGGCCCTTCCGCATATGTGAAGTCATAGAACGGCGCGAGCGACCAGCGCCCATTCTCGTCCATCAGGAACGAGAAGTTCTTCAGATGGTCGTCCCTGTTGTGTGCGACGACATTTAAGCAAGCTCGGCGGAACAGCTCCAGCTTCGCGTCGTGGTCGCGCGTAAGGGCATCCGTCAGGCGGAAGAGAAGCGCGTATTCGTCACCCGGAATCCTGAAGTCGGCATGAAGAAGTCCCGCCGCGCTCGCCATGTGGAAGCGCCCGCCTCCGTCGGTGCGGTCGAAGCGCCGCGTCATGAAGAAACGGCCGGCACGCGTCTCGACAAGGCGGCTCGGAGATATGTCCGCGCCTGCAGCGCGCGCCGCCTCGTAATAGCGGTATTCCGTCTCGCCGGCATCGCGACCGTCCCGCCGCGTGTTGAACTTGACGATCCAATGCTCGAAGCCTGTCGGCAGAACAGGACTTTCCGCACATACCTCGCCTGTCTTGGGGTTGTATCCGACATATGCCTTCGGCCTCGCGCCGCCAGAACTTCCGCCGGCCTTGCGAAGCCGCTGAAGCGCATTCTCCGCCTCGCCCGCGTCAAATGCCATCGCCTCTTCCGCAAGTGCGGCGAGGTCGAACGCTTCATTCGCCGCTTGCGCGGCTTCGTCCGCCGGCTCGTAGACAAGCGCCCCCTTGCCTGACTGTCCAACGCACATCAGTCGCTCGGTTACAGTGGGCAGACGCCCCTCGCGCTTCATGAACATCCTGTCAACTATTCGCCTTCCCCATCCATCCGGCAGCGAATCGTCGAAAATGCCGAACGTCTCCATGTTCCCGGAGCGATCGTATATCTTCAGCCCGCCACCTGCGCGGAGACGAAACGGCGCAGGGTCTAGTCCCGACGAAAGAAACTCGCCCGCGAACTCGAACGCCGTGTCGCGTCCGATTTCGGAAAACGTGCCGACCTTTATTTCACGGCCACCGCCAAAGTCAAGCTTCACCGTCAACTTCATTTGGAGCCACCCTTATGGCGGACGCGCTTAACGACCTTTGTCGCGGACTCGAAATCGCCTTCAAGCGTCTTGGGAAACTTGACAAGCCGCAGCTGTTCCTTGAGCATATCCTCAATCGCATCAAGACGATTCAAGGCAAACAGCACCTTGAAGAGTGTGTCGGTCGAGGCAAGTCCCGTCCGCTCCAACCGCGAAATCGTCGTCATCGGAACGCCCGAGCGCCGCGCAAGGTCGGCTTGCGTCCATTCCTCGCGCTGACGCGCAAGCCGAACCAGCTCTCGCAAACTCGCCAGCACATCTTCAACTGTAGTTAGCGGCAATATATTGTTCAAATCGTTCATAACACTATATTACCACAATATATTGCAGTTGTAAATGGACTTCTATACGAGCAGAGGAGCGCCAGGCCAGCCGCGAGACAACCCAGCCGTCACGGTGCGACCAGCGCCCGCGAGAACAACGGACAATCCTCTTTGAGAAACTCAACCGTCAGTCGCTTCTTCATGCTCCCACTCCTTTTCACCATCTGATGTATTCACTTTGCAAATGCGGAGAGAAGAAGGATCACGACAAAGGCGATGATGAACAACAAGCAGCCAACATTGAGCGACTTCTCCGCACTGGCCAAATACCTTTTCGCAGATTCAATGTCGCCGCGCTCCAACGCATTGCGGGCCGATTGCCTAAATAGCATGGAGAACGGATTGCCGCCACTGAACCAAAAATGTTCAGCGGCGCTCTGCTCTTCAATCTCGGTCTTCAGTTTCTGCCGCGCCAGTTCGCGCTCAAGCCGTTTGCAATGTTCCTCCAGCGTTTCTTCCCGCTCTTCTTCCGTCTCAGGCCCAGAACCCACGACCTCCGCCCCACAGAATGGGCAGTTGAAGCGCTCTTCGCCGTTGTCATACAGCTCTTTACCACAAGTCGGACAATACATAATTCCGCGCCTTTCTTAATCCTGTCAATCCTGTTAATCCTGTCTAAAGACTCCTCCGCGCCTCGGCGTCTCTGCGCGAGATAAGACCCGTTCCCACGATGGCTCGAGCAAATATCTTGTTTAATGTTGCCAGTGTGCAAGTGTTGCCAGTTCCAATGTTGCCAGTTCCCAATTGGAAATTGAATTTGGTATTGGCAACATTTCCACATTGGCAACATTCTCCTCACACTCCTTTTCTAAATCCTGTCAATCCTGTTAATCCTGTCTAAAGACTCCTCCGCGCCTCGGCGTCTCTGTGCGAGATAAATTTCCTATCAATCCTTGTCAAAACTTTCCACTCAACGCAGTATTGATTTCATCACAGAGATTCTGATACCACTTGATCGACGTGCGTTCCAGTTCAGGCCTCCGGCCTTTGCGCATGTCGTATGGCGCGATGACGACCGAGACGTTCTTTATCCCCACCGCCGACGCGAGATAGAAGATGTCTTCGATCGCGTCGTCTCCGACAGGCACGCACCCGATTGTAACCGCCTTGCCGTGGATCATGATGTCGCCGTCGAGATTCGTGCGCCCGTCCGCTTTCGCGCGCGCCCTGTCCGATGCGTTCGGATATGTCACCTTGAGCGAAAGATAGTAGCTCGAATTCGGGTTCAGGTATCCAATCCCGTAGATGCCCTCCGGAATCTGCCCGTCGCCCTCGCGCAGCTTCGGACCGAGCGTCCCGCTAAATGCCGTCATCGGATAAATGCGCGGAACTTTCCAGCCAGGTGCGTGGACTTCGACGGATCGTTCGTTCTTGAAGACGAGTATCCGCAACTTTCCGTCCGCGCTTGCCGCAATGCCTTTCAGCTTCGGCTTCTTCGCGAGAATCGCCGCCGTTCTGTCCGCAATCGTGTGCTGCGACGCCTTCGACGCAATCACGCCGACGCCAAGCTCCACCGTTTCGCGGATAGACAAGCCCTTCTGCCACGCCACCGCCGCCACACCGACGGCGAAGATGACGCCGCCAACAACAATTCCAACCGCAATGTTTCTGATTTTCATGTCAAATCCCTTTCCTTGCGCTCCTGATATCGCAATGCTATGTAGTGGTTGATGTCGCTTGCATAGGGAATTGGCGAACGCATCCATTCGTACTCGATGTAGTATACTGTTTCATCTGAAGGCGAACATTTGACAAGATAAGAAGACTCTTCTTCATAGGCGATTGTAAAATAACTATTATCGGGACTTCCCTTGTAACCGACGGAATCGCCCGTTCGCAAATCATGGCTGTTAAAGACATTCTTCTTGCCGATACGAATGGAATTGTATCGGCTGGCGAGCGCTGCGACCATTGGAGCTATCTCCGCCCGAAGCGTCGAAACCCTTCGACAAGGTCTCCCGAATTCGCGAACGATTTCATCAACCAATTGAAGCGATTCGTCTTTCAGACCGAAATCAACTCCACGCGATAACAAGGATTGAAACTCTCGCTCTCTCAAAATGCGCCGCACAACAAAGAATCCCACAGCAAATAGGACAAAAGCCGACAGCAAAACAAAGCCCAACACTGAGCCATGCCAACACATCTTTACAATCAACCCCACGCCATACAACAGCGATGCCGGAACCGCAAAAACAAGGAAGAGCGCACACAAAAACACCATAAACTCACCGACATCACTCCAGCGCCACTTGCCCTTCCTTTTTAGTTTATTCATCATGTTTCGCTCCTCTCGGTTCCCTCACCGATGTTTACAGCGATTCGACAAACGCAGGGAAGCGCGTCACAAGCTCCGCGCGTTCGCGATGGAAAAGGAGGTGCTCCACATCGCGCCGCTTGAGTTCGAGATCGACTGACTTGACCTTTGCCGTCAGCGCCGCCTTGAGCGAATTTAGGTCGGTGACTTCCGGATACACTGCGGACAGAAACGTATAGTCCGGTTCCGTGCGCTGCAGCAGAAAGATCGCATCGTAGAAATCACGTCCCTTACCGCGTGTCAAGAGCGCCGACAGCTTCATTGCGCAGAGCGTTGCCTCGTTCGGCACGCACACCGGGAAAAAGAATCCGCAACGCCGAACGTCAGCGAAGACCCTCTCGTATTCCCTCCCTTGGTCCTGTGCCTCAATTTTCATCATAAACCGTTCTTCCTTGAAAGCGGAAAGGCCAAAACCATGCAGCAACCCCGGAAACATTATGCTCCGCCGCATCGCCGTCAGGCGTGAGGACTCCTTCTCCTTCGCCACGACATCCAGTCCGTTACGCACAAGATAAGCGATGAGCGCGTCGGTAAAACGAATGAAGTCATCAGGGGCAAGTCCCTTGCAGTCGAAATCAAGGTCTTCCGAGAATCTGTCGATATCCTTCGTCAAACGCAGGTTCGTGCCGCCGATGAACGTCAACTTTGCCGCCCACGGACTCCTGGCAATCCATTCAAGCGCAAGGCACTCGACGTACTCCTTCAGGATATGCTTCGCGAACTGTCCCGCGCGAAGTTCCTCTGGGAAGAATCCCCTTATCGACTCAAGCGAAATCATATCGCATACACCTCCTTGACAAGCTTGATCCTTCGCACAAGCGCCCGTGAACCGAAGCGATCCGCAACACCGTCAAGCGCGCTGTCGCGTGAAATCTCCTCCAGCACGTCGACATCAAGGCGCAGCGCCTCAATCTCCTCCGGCGTGTCGTACTGTGAATTGAGATACAGAAAGTCGCAAAGCGCTTTCGCCGGCGTCGCGACATTGACCGGCAGTCCATCGCCCACATGCTCCACGCCATAGCCGAACATCAGCTCCGGTTTGACGCTGCGGTATGAAAACTCCCCGAAGTCGTTCTTGAACGAGGCCGTCTTGAGCGAAGTGACGGACGTGAACTGCACGACAGATTCTGGAATCAATCCCGTCCTTGCCATCACATACTCACACGAAAGATAGCTTGGCGAATACATCCTGCCCGCAAAGTAATCACCTATCCCTGGCGTACCTGCGACATCGGCAAAGGCGTACCACGAGCGCCTGAGCCGCTTGATGTAGCCCTTTCCCAGCCATGTTGAATAATTTCCCCTGTCAAAACGGGGAAACGCCGCAACTACCTGCTCGTTGGAGAAGCAGGCAAAATCATGAAATCGCTCTCTGAATGTTATGTAGTTCATTTTATTTCCGAAACGCGGATATTATACCTCATTACGGAAACGAAAGTCAATGCACGCATGCGAAAAGTTCTTATCATGCCAGCTCTGGGCAGACTTCGACGGAGTCTGGATTGGTCCATTCAAGGGGGAAAGTTCGGCACTTGTCTGGCTTCGCGGGATTGATGCGGCAGAGGTTGTTGTCCGTCAAATAGGCGCACGAGCCGTCATATCGCACCTCATTGTTATAAGAATGGTCTTGCCCAATGAATCATTCGCACCTCTTATTCGTGCAATGTAGACTCTCCGATGGCCCTTCGCCATGATGAAATTGCCGCCATGAGATTATTAAACTTAAAACTGTATATGTCAACAAATCCTGTTGAACTTTTCTTTCTATATTTTATCCGCACATAGCGAGAAATAAATGAGCGACAAGAACTGATTTCTACTATTTCCTCTCTTTGTATTGCCAAGCGTCCCACAAATGGGCCATGGAATAATAATATATCTGAATAGAACTCAATAACCCCGAAAGGCCATGAGCAATACAAAGGAATTGAAGATAAAGAATCTCCCATTCTCAGCGCTACCCTTAATTCATTCAGAGACATAGAAGAATCCTGTATAATTGATAAAAAGGGTCGGACTCAGCACTTCTTACCTTTTACCTCTTACTTCTTACCTTTCTTTAGGTTAGAGGTAATTAGTATAAAAGGGTTAGACCCTTTGGGATCGGAAAGGTTTAGATGGGCAACTTCTCTAAACCTTTATTTATAAAAAGTACTAATCAATTAGTTGTTAGCACTAGTAGAAGCGGCCTTAAAGAAACGATAGTCAGAAGTACTTGCTTCATCTGCAAACTTTACCCACAGGTATAGGTCATCTACATCATTTGCCTCAGAAATTTCAAGCTCATCCCAAGATGGGTCAGTTAAACTCTTTGAAGCATAAACCTTGCAGGTTGAAATACTGCCCAGAGACTTGGGGAATCCAATGCGTGGCTTGCCATTAACCAATGCAATATAAATCTTAAATGAGGTTGAGTACTTAATTGTAAAGCTACCATCTTCTTGCTCCGTCACCTCATAACCTTCAATAGAATCGAAGCTATCTGCCAATTTTTCATCAGAAATGCCAAGAACAGCAGTTCCACCGATTAAAAGGTTTTCGGGAGTAAAGCCACTTAATGTGCCGCCAATCAGATTTATATTGGCATTGGTTATAGAAAGCGTTTCACCGCTTGCCATGGCAATGTCGTTACCATTCATTCTGACATCAAATGAGAAGGTTAAATTGAGCGAACGATCAACAGTCACATCGTCGCAAAGTATCAATGACCAACCATCAAATGAACCAGCCAAGGCTATTTGAGCCATTGCCTCGTCAAGTGTATTGCCGTATAGACATACTGGAGAAGCCTCTGAAACTGCAATAACCGCATATGAAATATCATTCTCAAAGGTTGAATCCATCATAGGCATTGCAAGCTCTGGATAACGCTTTCCGTCACAAAGAACAATGTCACCTAATAAGGTTCCTTTATCTGCAAAATAGTTGCAGGTAAAATCGAGAAGGCTATCCACGCAAACATTGCGTATATAGATTGGTGTTATCTTCGAATCATTTACGAATCGGTTAAAGTTTATCGCCATAGTCAGCAAGGTATCCTCGCCCTCACTATAATCAGCACAAATATACTTAAAGCCTTCAGCCTCATCACCGGAGAAGGAATTCTCAACTATTGAAATAGTTGCTCCCGAAGTTGATGCGATGCTAATAGGAGTTGCTGACGCCGCGGTAAAGTCACATTCCTTTACCGCTGCATAAGTATTATTGGTTGATGCGATACTCACATATGCTGAAGCAGTACCCGCAGTCGTTTTAGAGAAATCGACCTCATCGACAATACCACCTCCTTCTCCAATTGAAAATGCTAAAGTACCCGTTAGGATATGGCCATTTCCATCAAAGATTGCACCAGCAGGAATCTCCAAGAACCCAAGTTCATTTGTATCAATTAGAAGGTCTAGTAAATCACCCGGCTTCCATGCAGCAAGTGCATCCTCAAGCCTTGCAAAGCAGGTTACAGAGTTGATTGCAGCTTCATAGGTTGTAACCTCATAGAGCATATCTTCATTCTCATCAAAAATGTTGATATAGAGAACTGCCGTATCTCCCGACTCAATATAGTCTTTTGTTGTATGGGCAGAGATAATTCCCTCGCAGACATATTGCTCTCCATTAACTGAGCCATTAACGACTGAGTCTATAACAACTGTTTTTGATGTACTTGATGCACGGGCAATAAGACCACCGCTAAACTCCTTACCGAAAACATACGACTCAGTATTCATACACCCGTTTATCAAATATGCCCCGCCGGCATTACCGACAGAATCTATACCAGCAAAGCCGCTGGCGATTTTACCCTGAATATAGCCGCCATAAACCTCGCAATCCATAAAGATAGCGGGTTGATTACCAGCACCAGACGCGGCAACAAAGCCTGCCGCAACGCCGTCGGGACTGTTAATATCTACCATATGAACTGAACAATTGCGATATATATCCTGCCCCCACGCATAGGATCTTGCAACAAAGCCTGCGGCATTACCACTATAGACATTAATCTTCCCATTACTAACATGGCAATTTTCAATAGTAGCACTACTAATGCCATTAAAACCGCAGAAGCCTCCTGCTAAACTGGCAGGTGCCGTAGTCGATAGTTGGTTCAAGTTAATATTATAGACATTACAATCCACTATATGCTTAAATGCTCCACTGCGAGAAGCATTTCCCCAGACTCCTCCAATAGTGCAAGGACCATCAGCATAAAGTGTCACATTTGAAACGACACACTCCTCAATAACAGCAATTCGTTGAGTTTTAGTTGTATTGAAATGTCCAACCAATCCACCGAGAGAAGAGCTGCTGCAATTACTGTATGAATTAGAAATTACAACATCATAAGCCTCGACACCAATAAATCCATCGTAATCGGCATTTGCATTAAGACCAACCACACCACCCGCATAAACAGTTGATGCCGCAACCTTAATATCAACATCTCTAACTATGACATTCTCCAATGAGGCGGCAGATGTGCCAGCAAGCCCTCCACAACGAACTTTAACATTTGTACTTACAATATCAACAGATTCAAGGACAAAGTCACGCACACGACTGCCGGCTCCCAAGAATGAAAAGAAGCCAAATCGACATTCTTTTGTTGAAACACCAGCATCATCAATCACAAAATTAGAAATCGACTTCCCGTTTCCATTAAACTCACCGGCGAAAACAGTCTCACCATCCCAACCGCCAAGAGGCGTCCATTTAGCACCTGCGAGATCAATAGATGCACACAAGTGCACATGCTTATTTGTAAAGGTTTCGCCATTAGCGAGATTCTTGGCAAACTTATTTAAGTGATTAAGATTCCAAATAAAACAGTCGTCAGTTTCAACAATTAACCACTTTCCGCTATCGGTCTTCACAGATTCTAATCCAAATTCCACCCATGGAGAAACATCTGTACCATAGACGCCATCGGAGATTGCAAGCTCACCTGCACTGACTGTTACCGAGCCCGTAATCTCACCGGATGAGGTTGCAGTTGCAAAACCGCTATTAAGAATTAAATCCCCCTCAATAACACCCTGATTATCAAGAGCACCGGGAATGTCTGCGCTGGAGCTATTAACCACAACAGGGCCCGCAACAACCGCATTGGAAGAAATCACGGCACTACTACGGAGGAATATATTCGCATTATTCCATGAACCCAAAGAAGTCGTGTTATTACTAATCACGCCGCTATTTAAGACGACACTTTGCTCATTGTCTGAATACCAACGCGTTGAGATTGCGCCGGCGAGAGTACCGATATTACCAGAAATCACACCCCCGTTCATCTCAAATCTACCATAGCCCTCAAGGCAAATCATAGAGCCAGAAGAATTGCTTCCCCAATATTTTGAGACATTATTACAAATTGTGCCGCCATCCATAATCAGTTTGCCATATTCAACGACACCGAAAATAACTCCCGAGCGAGCTCTGGCAGCATTGCCGTTAATATAGGCATCAGTCAAAGTTGCAACAGCATTGCCGCCAATCCAATAAGTAGCTCCCTTATTGCCATATCCATAATTATTGGTGATTATTGAACCTCCCGTAAACTCAACTGTTGCGCCCCCGCTAGCCAACACCTGTATACCGAAAATATACTCAATACGGGCACCGTTAAAGGTCAATCCACCTCCTGGAAGAGATATCATAGGAGTATTGTTTTTATCAAAAACAAATTGTCTTAAATATGAGCCCTCTCCAAAAATGATGGAACCAGAAACGGTAAATAGAGGTGAAGATAATGCCCCCTCCAGCTTTGTAATTGAACCGACAGTGTTTGTTGACTTGTTTGCATCACATGACAACTCATACGCGTATGGATCCATCTTAGCCGCTTCAGAGACCCATCGCCAATCATTAGTGCCGTCAAAGGTAGTGTTGACAATGCTCAACGACGCATCTTTCGCGATATTAAACATCGTCCCATTAAAGCCGCTTCCAAATGTAACTGTATTACCACCGCCATCAAGAGTCAAGGACTTACCCTCAACATTGATAGTAGCAGAAATCTTTTCTGTCTCTGACAATGTAATCGTAGCACCGCTTGCGGCATTATTAACAGCATCAGCCAATGAGGGATAATCCATCGTTCCAATGCTCGCAGCCCTCGCCACCGAAATTGAGACAAAAATACCGACAATAGCAACTAATTTTGTATAGTTCATCATACACCCCTTTTTGGTAATCTAATAGACCAACCCTGAGACGCTAAATGTAAATACTATCTCAAAAATTCATCCTAACACATCAAATACGGAATAAACCACAAAAAAACATTAGCTAAATAGTGTATCAAATTTAACGCTAAATTGCAAACTTTTTTTGGAACTATCCTACAATTGAGATGATATAAAACATTTGACTTTACGACGCCAAACAGCTCATACAACTAAGCCTGCGTCAACCACACCGTTTCGTTTTCCAAACGCACCTCCAACCGGACGCTTTCGTTCGGCTGATAGACGACAATCTGGTTTTCACTCGCACTCATATCATACTGATTTTATGCCGAAATGCCAATCTCTCGCCGCGTTGAAGCTTCTTACCGCCGCATTTTGCAAAATGCGGTGGTAACCATAGTTTTATCATTTCAGCCTGCGAACAACTCGTGTCATAACTTCGCCTAGGTTATTCATAACATCGTCCGCCAAAAACCGTAAGATAAAATAGCCGTTCTCCTGCAATAATTCATCTTTTTTCCTATCCCGGCGATAAGCATCCTTGTCTGCGAAATGATGACTACCGTCTATTTCGACAGCCAAATTATTCTGCTCCGAGACAAAATCGACTTCCATATCAGGATTCCCGCCAAACGGTATCGGCAATTGCGCATTAAGACGAAACTTACCCTTGGTTTCCGGCGTCGACTCCAAATGTCTAAAGAAAAACCGCTCTACGGCACTGCGTGCCGATTCGTCATCTATAATCCCTGAATCACTTGGACTGACACCTTCCATCGTCTCCGCAGCAAAAACGAAAAGATCAATTTCCTCAGCCGAAACACCCTCGCGCAGAATCCTCCGCACGGTCTCGAAATATTTTTCCTCTAAACGCTTCTCTCGGATTAGTGAAACATTTGACGGCAAGCCGGATACCGTTGAAATCGGCATCGTTATCTCGTAGCCGAGCGCTTTATACCCTGCGCACCGCTTGTTGAACATTCGGGCGAACATTTGGACATTAGTATCAGCATAATCATATATCCGCACATCTCGCTTCCCGGCATGACGACGATGAAGACGCCCGGCATACTGGGTCAGTCGCCCCTTCCATGAAATCGGCAAGGCAAGAAAGAGCGTATCAAGACGCGCGTCATCAAACCCTTCTCCCAAATACGAACCCGTCGCAAGAAGAATGCGCGGTGACTCATCAGGAACGGAAGCGCGTTTTTCCTCAAGCGCTTTTATTTCCTTTGCGCCCATCCCGCCGTGAAGCACCAAGAGATTTTCAACTTTCCCCGTCAACATTTTTTCCAGCAACTCCAAATGCTTCCGCCTCTCGGTCAACACAACCGGAGAACGGCCCTCTGCTATAACACCAAGCACATCACGTATGATCATCGCATTACGGCGGGCATTGACGATCAATTCCTCTATCAGAAGGGAATAAGACGGCTTTTCGTTTTCTTGCCGAGCGAAACCGGACTCGAATCCTGTCAATCTCACATTTACACGATGATCAAAATGCTCAAATGCCGCCATCGCTTTCGGGTCGACTTTGTGGCGCAATGGCCCGCATTGCATTTGAATAATCGGATGCAACCCATCTCTTCGCACCGGTGTCGCCGAAAGTCCGAGAACATACTTCCCCGTAAATACGTTTGTAACGGCTTCAAACGATGTGGCAGGAACACCGTGACACTCATCGACAATCAACTGGCCGTAGCTGCCCACGATCTCTTTATTGACCGATCCCTTTCGTACCAGGCTTTGAATAAGCGCAACGTCTATCTTGCCCGTATACTTGCGCTTGCCTCCTCCCCATACTCCGATTTCCTTTTTAGGAATATTAAGAAATTGCGATAACCGCTCCACCCACTGACTCATAAGCGGCTTTTTATTGACGAGGATCAGCGTATTTGTTTTACGCGCGGCGATCATCCACGCCGAGAGTACGGTTTTACCAAATGCCGTTCCCGCAGCCAGCACCCCAGTATCATGTGTAATCAAAGTCTTTGAGGCGTCTAACTGCTCAAGGCGTAACTCTCCACCAAACTCACAACATATTGGCGAGCCCGAAAACCGTTTATCTTCAATTTTCCATTTAGCGCGAGCATCTTTAAATGTCTTGATGACAGTATCCAACAACCCTCGCGGCAAGACAAGAAAATTCTCTCCGTCAATTCCGCGGCTGATAACACGCGAAAGTCCGTACACGGGACGCCTCATCCATTCCGCTTCTCTGAAGCGCGGATTCACAAATGCCGCAAGCCTCAAAAGCCGTCCACGAAGAACTGGCGACAAATCTTCCTGATCTATATAAATCGCATTACCTAGAACCACTCTAATCGGGTCGGACGATACAACTACGGTCGGCTCTTCCTTTTTAGGCCCAGTAGACACGCCAAAGAGCGACCACGGCTCGTTTCGCTCGACCTCCTCATCCGTCTGTGGAATCAATTGGCGTTTCTCGGAACAAGCACGCGAACGAAGCGTCATAAATTGCTCTCGCGTTATCATTGGAATACGAGAAAGAAAATCCCACTGATCATGAAAAGGGACTAATCTCTCATCTACGAAAAGAGAATTTCCGACTTTGCGAGGGCCGCCTTGCAAAGGCAGCGCAATCAGATTCCCAAACCCGCCTTTAGGCAATCGATTTTGGCAAGGGAATATTCGATCGTAAGAATCGAATCCCATACTGGGATTGCGTTCCATAGTAATTGAAATAACAAAAGAAAGTACATCGCGAACTATTTCCGCTGAAATCGGTTCGTCAAAGAAGAACCAAAGATGCGCTCCTTTGCCCGAACGCGAACGCTCGCACGCGACAGGCAAACAAAGCTCTTTGAGAACCTGAATCGTCGAGCTGACATCTCCCCGCCATGATGATTTATCAAAATCCATTGCGGCAAACCGGACGGTATCATCCTCAAGCATGGGATAAACACCCATTGTAAAAGACTTTCCCTCGCCATCAACTCCGCGCAAATGCCATTCAAAAACTTTATCCGATATCGGCATAAAATCGCGCGCCTCACACGTCGCGCAATCACCTCTTACCTTGGCGCACTTTCCGCAAACGCCACGAACCCATTCATTCGAACAGACCGGCGCGTAACCACCACGCCCATCCTTGCGTTCATATCGCCTCGCAAAAACATCACGCCGACCATAGAACATAGCGGACATAAGCCTGATTTTTTCTTCAGGCGGTGATTTCATCGTAACGACATGCCCTTGATTGCGATGATTGCAATTCAACTCCCTTAACTCCTTTAGTATTTGCCGCAAGACACGTCTTACAACCGCATTTTTAATCACTTATTTCCGAAGGGGCAAGTCGTGAGACATGAGACTTGAGACGCGTCTAATGTCTCGTGTCTCGCGCCTCACCTCTAGCGCGTCTGTCGCCTTGCGTCTCATGTCTCGCTCGTTCCCACCGTGAAGTTTTGCGTGCCGTTACAGTCTGGGTAGCCCGTACAGGCCCAAAACGGGTTGCCTGCGTTGCGCCCTTTGTGGGCGATGATCTTCCGCATCGGCTTGCCGCACTTCGGGCACTTCGGCGCCCCCTGCGCGGAGACCTGCGCGTCTCGCGTCTCGAGCCTCGCCTTGCTCAGGCGTTCGGTGAAACCGCCCTCTTCGCGAAACGCCGCGGCGATACTCTCCATCTGCCGGTGCAGCAGCTTGCAGGCTTGGTCGATTGCGATCAAAATCGCGTTTGCCGCGACCACAGAATCTTCCGCTTCAAGAAACGGCGCAAAGCGTTCGCGCATCGCAAGAATGTATTTCCCGTAGTCATGTCGCGAAAGAGGGCCGGTGTAGCGGTCAAGAACAAGAGACATTAGTTGCGAGGCGCGGGAATCGTTTTCCGCCCAGGGGATTTCGCCGCGCCCGATGAGAAACGCCTCATAGTCGCCCGCCAGTTCCTCCAGTGATCCTTTCGCGACATCGTAAAGCCGAAGTTCCGTTTCTTTGCTCGTTCCGGCGCGGGACGAACCCTCGACGATGTTCTGCCGCGCCGAACGCGCCGCGCCCATCATCTGCCCGACGGTTTTACCGAGCGCATCGTTCTTGTAGGAGTAGTTCCGATCGCAGAACACCTCCGTCGCATGATAGACGAGGCACGCAAATCCGAAGGAAAGCGTTCTGCGATATCCGCCGTATGCGCCGATGATCTCAGTCATGGGTGAGTTCCTTTCGGTGGATTGGGTGGGCGTGAGACGTTAGATGAGAGACGAAGGGGCAAGATGTGAGACATGAGACGCGTCTAACGTCTCGCGTCTCATGCCCTGCTTCCGTGCGCCTATCGTCACACGTCTCGTAATTCTCAATTGCGGAATACGCAAGATAAAAGGAACGCATATTCTGAAGATTATCCACTGAAAATCCACGCCCGAAACGGCTCGACAATCGAGAAGACAAATCAATCAACACCTGTTTTCCATACTCCGCGCGACGCTTGCCGCCTTGTTCCTCCTCGACGATCTGGCGACCGATTTCGTAATTGGTATAAACCTGCGCAAGATTGGCAACCGACGCCACCTTCTGCCGCGCCTCCTCAATGAGCGCCACGACACGCGCAAAAAGGCTCGATCTGCGATTCGACTTTTTAGACACGACATTTTTCATCCCATCAACTCCGTTAAATCCCCAATATTATAGCATTATTTATACAATACATAAAATCCGACTTTGAAGCCCAATAATGCATGATTCTTCAACGGCGCAATTGGGGCACCTTGCGCTTGCGGTGACCTTCGGCCATGGGGCGGGGGCGTGAGACATTAAGTGAGAGACGAGATTGCAAGACGAGAGACTTGAGACACGTCTAACATCTCGTGTCTCGCGCCTCGCCTCTGGAGCGTCTATCGTCTCATGTCTCACGCCAATTTCCTGCGCGTCTAACGTCTCGCGTCTCATGCCCTGCTTCCGTGCGCCTATCGTCACACGTCTCACGGCGCGACGCTTGCCGCCTTATCTTCTTACATTCATCGCCCAATTCTTAAAGACATTCTCGGATTTTTTGCCTTTAATGGTGAAATCACTTGCCCGAGTCGATTCTTTGGTTGCACCCGGCTGAGGGTCTACATGCTGATCCCACTTCCACCAATGAAAGCCCAAGCACCAATCTTCTTTTGCAAAAACGCGGAAGAGCGCCTCCATATAGCGCGCCTGCTCTTCTTCATCAATTTCAACAAATGGCGACATTGAAGATGGAGAACGCGCGCTTCCCACATTGGACGAGCAGCCGCATTCTCCAAAAAGGATTGGTCTGCCCATAGCATCGGAGATAGCCTTCATTTTTGCGCGCGCCTCATTAAGCCGCAGAGCCATATCTTCAACCGAAAGCTCTACGCCTGCGTCAGCCTCGGTTCTTGCGGGACAGTAATAGCTGATGGAGAGAAAATCGAGCGCATAGAACCAGTGATTTGGCTTTGAAAGACTTTTCAGAAAATCAACCTTGCCAGTATGAAGGGTATGACAGCTCGTGATAGGGCCTGAATAGACTTTGCGGACAGCATTTACAACCTCAAGCCACAGAGCATTTTCTTCTGTCATAGCGTCAAGCTCGCTATCGAGACAAAAGATCTCACACCTGGTTCGCTCGGCGATGCTGCCATAATATACGCTTCTTTCCTTCATAGAAGCGAACCATAGTTCGCGGGCATCCGAATGCCTGCCAGGGATTCTGGTACCGCCTTTTTTGGGGAAAGTTATGTGAAGTCTTCCGTAGCCGTCTTTAGTTTCAAGCATTGGACGAAGCTGCACCTTCATGCCTTTGGAGTGAATGAAATCGATAATCTCCATAAGCTCAATATCATTAGGCGTATGGACAAAATCCCTATACTGAAATGTCGAATGGCAGGAATCCTGCCAAACCGTCACGACAACTGTGACCCATGTCACACCGGCGGCCGCCATCGCCTCTACTTCATCATACGCTTTTTTTGATGAAAAATATCCGTTTTTGGCATAAAACCCAAAAGTTACGCCCCATTGCAAATCTGCAGGAATATTAGGAGTTATAAGAAACTCGTTTGATGAAGCATCTGCAGAAAGATATTCATTCATAAATACACCATTGACTATCTGTTTGTTATAGTGCCTAAAATAAAAAAACATTCCCGAGGGGGAATGCGTCTCAATGGTGCCCCAGGCGGGATTCGAACCCACGACCCACGGCTTAGAAGGCCGTTGCTCTATCCAGCTGAGCTACTGGGGCAAAAAACAAGTGCATTTATTATACCATTTTAGTAAAATATCCAAAAGGCTTTTTTTCATCTTTATTTTTTTGGAGGCAACATGAAATTTTTCAGTGTGATTGCTGCTGCTTTTCTTCTCTCATCGGCGACACTCTTTGCAGTCCCGATAACTACTGGTCACATACCCGCCGATTCTCAAATTGCAGTATCGATTGACTTTGCCAAGGCGAAAACATTGCCAACTTGTTCAGCCGCCGTTGATTGGTTATTTGCAAATGTAAAATACCTTCGCAATCAATCTGCTGTTCTGCAACGCAGTCTTGGATTGAACATCAAAGACGACATTTCAAAGCTATATGTCTTTTCAGATGGTCTGACAATGCAAAACTCGCAACTCGATATCAGCAGCGCGACATCATTAGCCAACGCGACATTTAATCGCGCCAATCTAACCGCGAAGATAAAAAATGCAAAGGGCTACCAATCAACAACTGTCGGCAATCACACTCTCATGAGCGGCGATTTCGCACCGGGCTATTGGCTGACCTTCCCCGATAATGACACAGCTATCCTCAGCGCATCAAACAAGGCGGCAGCTAAAGCCTTGAATGTCCTCCTCAGAAAATCACCGTCCATCTCGCCTACTTCTCCGATCGCTAAGGAATTTGCCAAAAACGCTCCCGTTTCAATCGTTTGCATCGGGAAGGAAAATACAAAAAATCTTTCGATAATCTCTGGCGGACTAATTAAAGCCGATGCCAAACTCATCGTTCTCCACATAACCGAAAAAAGTCCCGGAACGGCTAAAATCGGCATAGCAATTACCCTCTCCGACCCGGCAACTGCCGCACAGGTCTTTGCCACGCTTAACGGGCTCAAGCTTCTGCTTTCATTCCAGCAAGGCAACAAACTGCCGTCAGGAGTATTAGAAAGTCTCTTAAATACACAAGTGTCATCAAACGACACACAAGTATCGCTTACCTTCTCAATCAAAGCAACCGACTTGGCAAAGCTCAAGTAATCTTGAAAATGAATACAATTCTTGAAGTAAAAGATATTTGCCACGCCTACGGCAAGCATAAGGTTCTAAAAAATCTTTCCTTTTCACTCGAAAGGGGAGAAATCTTGGGAATCATTGGTGAAAACGGTGCAGGCAAATCAACGCTGGTTAAATGTATCTTGGGCATGCTCACACCTACCGAAGGCACAATCAAATGCAGAACCTCGGCAGCGGCTATACATCAAGAATTAAATCTTGCAAATGACCTTCCCGTATATGCAAATTTCTTTTTAGGGCGCGAACTCACAAATTCCTTCGGTTTGCTAAAGATAGACGAAATGTCTTCTCGCGTACGCAAAGGACTGAAAGAATTAGGCGTTGACATAGATCCAAACGCTGAAACCGGAGCACTCTCCGTCTCAGAACGCCAAATGATAGAGATTGGAAGAGCCCTCGACATCAATGCAGGACTGCTAATTCTTGATGAACCAAGCGCCCTGTTAAATGCCGAGGAAACGAAAAGACTCTTTGAAATAATGAGAAAGCTCAAGGCGGATGGCACATCTATGATTTACATCTCGCACAGGCTCTCTGAAATCAACGAAATATGCGATAGGGTAGCTGTATTGCGTGATGGAGAGCTTGCCGGAGCCGGCAAGGCCTCAGACCTATCACCGCGCGAAATGGCTGAAATGATGGTAGGAAGGTCTTTGGCTAACATTTATCCTGAAGTGCCGCCGCATAAGCAGGATGAAGTCCTTTCATTCACAGCTCCGGCATTTGGTTCATTCAAGCTCCATGCCGGTGAAATTTTAGGAATTGCTGGACTTGCCGACTCCGGGCAAATCGACCTAGGTGAAACCCTGGCGGGCTTTAGAACGACTCCGCAAAGCCAAATTTACATAAATGGAAAGGCTACCGGCATAACCAATCCCGCTAAAGCCAAGAAGGCCGGTGTCGGATTTTTGACACCCGACAGATTGGCCAGCGGAATTTGGAGAGATTTTACCATTACCGAAAATATCGCCCTTGGCGCACTTGATAAACTATCCTCCAACGGAATCGTCCAAATGTCGCGGACAAGCGAAACGGCATCAACATATATCAATGACTTTCATGTCAGATGCCAAGGAATAGATGACACAGCAGGCTCCCTCTCAGGTGGAAATCAGCAAAAGGTTTCGATGGCCAAGGTCCTTGCAGACCAACCTCAGGTTGTTATCTTAAATGAGCCTACACAGGGCGTAGATGTTGGAGCGCGTCAGGAAATATATTCCTGCATAGCCGAACTTGCAAAAAAAGGACTAGCAATCCTGCTTATCTCATCAGATATGACAGAATTGCTAGGCCTTTGCAAACGCATTCTTGTAATGCGCGAAGGACGAATCGCCGGTGAAGTCTCGGGTGAAAAACTGACTGAACAGGCAATCATAAGAATCGCGACGGGAACAGAATAAATTCTAAAACTCCCGACCTACAAGACCTACACGATGATTGCCACGCTTACGGGCAACTCTGTCTGTACCTTCAAAGGCCCAGCCTATAAAACAGCCAACGAGTCCCGTTATAACAGAAAAAATGCCGTATGCGACCGACCCGCCGATAAATGAAAGAACGGCGACAAGGCTACAGGCCATAAATAATGATGCTAATATTTTTGCCATTTTTGACTCCTTTTATTTGAACAGTGATTTATATATCGCAAAAGTTATGCCAAAAACAACACAAAAAACCAAACATCACATTAAATACCTATACCTTAATATTTTATTTAAAAACAACAAAAAAATCAAAACTCAAACGCAATCACAACAAAACTCATTTTTTTACAAAATGCTAAAATTTTGAGCATTTTCTATTACGTTTTTTAAGACAACTTCCCCCTTTATTTCATCTTTTACGCATTTTGCAACTTCAGGGCTAGGCCTACATTCCCATAATATTCCTTTCATTTTAATTTTCTGAATTGCGCGAGTTCGTCCCATTTGAATGATATAGCCATAGCGTCATTGACAACGGGATTGTTAAACGTAAACAGTTCTTGCAGATTTGCAACAGATGAAAAATCATGCATCAACACATTCCCAGCCGACATTCTAGATTTTATGTGCGCTCGCATCAACGAGGCTAGCACTTTAGCGTTATTGGGCGACAACAATTGCACCTCCACACAAGACACACACATTGGAGCTATATCCGCTATGCACGAAGGATCGGTTGACCAGTTGACAGACGAAATGAAAACCTTATTTGTGTTTCTTTCAACACCATTTGACTAAAAAAAACGCTACGGGATTTGCATCCAACCTTTTTATGCCGCTCGTAATTCCGGCTTTCTTCATAACTGACCATTGAAGACGGAATTCTTCCCTCGTAAGCACATAACGCCCGAAAGAAACTTGGGAGACTCACCGGATTTATATGCGCTATACGTAGCAAGACGTATTCTACAACCACTTGAAGGGATAGAACGACCGATATTCTCAATAAACGTTCCCAAAATGGAATAAATTGAGTTTTGCACATCTATAAGCAGTGTGAAATATGTGCCTCCTGCAATCATTGAACAGGCACTCCCAACAGGATATTTCTCTTGATTCCGTCAACCCAGAACTCAATGCTAAAATTGTCCTGCATATCTGAGCTAAAAAATCCTTTACTATACTGGTATTGCCATGTGCCGCTTAGCATTTTTTCACCTCTAAAGTCTTCTACCATAAACAATAAATCAAGTCCTATGTCATTAATCCCTGCGCAATAATCACCATCTAAGGTCACGCAATCGCTCCAACTGCTCGTCATATCTTCCCATGAAAATTCCGCTGTCACATCCCGCACGCCTGAGACGACACAGTGCAACACAACCCTGTGTTTTTTCTGTGGTGACATCTTGTAAAGCGAACGACGATCTTTAGAGAAGCGTATCTCGATTTTATGCTGCCCTGGGCTTGGAATGTTTACGGCAAAGTCAAAGTACCTAATGCCTTGCTGCAATTGCGATGCAAACGACTCTGTGTAATCTACGAACTTAATCTGACGCAATGTGCCATCCGCAACAAGCTGTTCCATATCCTGGGATAAATCTACGACTTTCTGGCTCTCAAGCTCGACGAGTTTCTTTGCTTTGTCCCTCCGCTGCATCAACGCTTCCAGCTCCACTCCGTTTGAACAGGGAGATGTCACTGTACACTCCGCTTCTAGACTTTTGAGCATTTCAAACGTCTTGTTCATCCTGCTGCGCAACAAGGCCATAGTGCCGTGGTTGTTGTTGTCGCGGAGATAAATAAATTTCTTGTTCAGATTATCCGCAGAAGTCCTGACACCTATGACATCCCGCCGAACTCCGTCAAGTTCCTTGATAATGCCATTACCCTCAACGCGCCAGTCGGGGAGCAATTGCTCCACAGTCTTTAACGTCTCTGCGATTTTATCGGCCTTGTCTTTGGCCTCCGCCTGTACATTTGCAACATAGCTTGTCAACGTGGCAATGCTGGCTTCCAACCCGGCACTTGCCTCGGACAAGGTGCGAACTTGCGCCAATCCAGTCTCACATATCCGAACAAGTCTTTCGTCGGCACCATTATTGTTCTCCCCCAAAGACGTGCGTGTCTGACCTACAATCTTTCTGGCCTCTGCGACCTTACCCAGATGCCCTTGAATCTCCTTTATGTGTTCGGTCACAGATTCTTGCGTCGTCCGCCGCAATAAAGTAAACGATTCAAAAAGTTGCGTGGCTGATGTCACGGATGGCTCATCAACAAAATCGCCATGCACTTTTTGAAGTTCTGTCAGCGTCTCAAATGCTACACGAGCTGAAGCCTGGCATCCTGAGAGTTCCTCATCGACACGACGTAATGAGCGATTGACCAAGTCCGTGCCGCTTGAAATCAACTGTTCGACGCGATGCATTTCATCGTTCATCCTCTTTCTCGTGAGCTCAACTGTATTGTCACGGTCAAACGGGAACTGCTGCAAAGTAACGAAACAATCCCGAACAGCCTTGTCCTTTGTTGCGTATGATGCCAAAGAGTTCGCCAGATCGTTCGTCCAGCTCACAAACGAGAGATGTTCGTGCGCTATCTTATGCCAATCACTATCGTCCTGTTTTTTGCTCATCAGATAGTCCACGAACTTGCGATGTTCT
Organism: Kiritimatiellia bacterium; assembly: GCA_045603485.1. GTDB lineage: Bacteria > Verrucomicrobiota > Kiritimatiellia > RFP12 > JAAYLN01 > RGIG5952. Next base: position 31,094 of record JAZUMF010000077.1, read on the forward strand.
GACATGAATGTTTCGTAATCCCATGACAACATGATCTTACGAGTACAAAACTTCTGCAACTCGACACATCTACCAGCGCATGCCTTGCGTGCAGAAGCGACATCCGATGCCTCCTTTGAGGTTGCCAGCACCTTAAGCCGAAGTATGATATTAGTGCCATCTGACAATAGAGCGGACAAATGCTGCCTCAAATCAGAAAGTTCTCCAACCAACATCGTGCATTGCCGTGCGACAGCCTTAGCCTCCTCCTGACACTCGGCCTTGCGTGTGCGAAGCGCAAAATCAACATCAGAGAGAGAGATGTAGTCATCTGACGCCAATTGCTCAGCAAGCGTGCCCAGTTTGGGCGCAATGCACTCTGCATCGCATGACACATCCATTTCATTCTCCAGCCACGATGATTGTGCTTGGAGATTATTGAGCAGCGCCAAGCCCTCACCGCGCCTTTGTTCGTTTATGTCGCGGATATTCAGCCAGCCGATCTCAACCGCCGATGCGGCCAGTATAAGTGAAACGAGCAAAACCAAGTGGCGTTTCCGCCTCTGGTCATCAATTAACCTTGGCATCATCTGCCTTCACCTCCACTTTTTCAGCCTTGTTAGTGGTTTTTTGAACTGGCTTGTCCTTCTTCTTGTCATCCTTTCCCTGCTCACCATTGTCCTGATTGTCGGCAGGCTCAACAAAGACGCGCTGAGGGAGATATTCGTCATGTGACATCTTCTCCACCTTCGAGACGCCAAACTTCCTCCCTACAAAGAAGCCAAGGGCAATGCCTATGACGCAAACTATAACAGGCAAAAGGCAACCAGAACTCTTTGTCTCTTCCAGTTCTAAATTCTCCAATGTGTAAACCTTCGATCTTAGGCGATTGATCTCTTGTTTATCGCCATCCCATTTGTCGCAGATCAATTTCGTACCCTGAAGGTTAAGCTCATCCAAGATACACGCAAGCTTGACAATCTCTTGAACAGAGGTTGCAGAAATGTGATCTAGGATGTCTTTTCGTGGATTTGTACCTTTGGGGAACCCTGCCGCTACGTATTTCTTCAGAGTCGGTAAGACCGCGTCAATCCTACGAATCGTTGCAACCTCCTGCCGATACTCAAGATATTTTTTTACTTCGCCAATACCCTTGACCCCCGAACCAGCTACTGAAAGTAGTGCGTTTACTTTCTTGAGCGCCAATCCCGCATCAATGGGATGTGATTCAATCACATAACGCCCTTGTACATCACTAAACACTCTTTTGTATTCGACTGCAAGCCGGAAAAGGTCGTTCTCGCTTCGTCTGGAAACGAACTTCTCAAGAGATGCCTTGGACTCCATAATCCTGTTTGCAAAAGCAGCGGCGTCGGTTTTCTTTGCCGCATCAACAACTGCATTTACAAAAGCAGTGCAAACTGCATCGGTCTTTAGTTCCTGTGCCGCCTTGTCGAGCAATGCAAAATCCTGTATGCATACTGAACAGGCGCGTTTTGCTTGATCTTCAAACGCCTTTAACCCGCACTCAAACCACGCAACAACCGAAAGGATATGAAAATCGGCAGGTATGTCGATGGCGATAGAATGAGTGTATGTAGCAAGTGACCTTGCCAGCCCAGCGCCTATCTCGTCCTTCAACCCCGGGAACTTGTCGGCAAACGACATCGCAGAGCGCAACGAGGCCAAGTCTGTTGCCTTCCCCGAAGTAATCCTACGGCAACCAATCAATCCTTTGTAATCGTCAAGCGAAACATCAGCCCCAATTAGATCAAGTTGCTTCTTGAACGCCCGAACGTCATTGCGGTCAATGAAGTTGAATGGATCTTCGGCGAAATCCACACCAGACGCAATCCCTGAATCCAGATCGGATGACGCAGTTCCGTCTGTGCCATAAAATGTCAGTGAACTGAAACCTGGAAGTCGTCTTAGCGCAGATTCTGTAAAATGTACGGCAAACCATGTCTGCGCCCGCCACGCAGGAGGAATCAGATCAAGCGCCAGTACCATTATGAGCGGAGAGAACTTATTACCGCTGTCAAAGACAATCGGCTTATCCGAGTTCCCCGTCGTGCGGCGCACAATCGCTCTGACTAACGCACCAAGTTGCCTGGCTGCGTGTTCAGGAATGGCGTCAAGCGCAGCGTCAAAGGCCAATTGTGGGTTCTCCGGGAGGTCGGACAACGACTGCAATTCCGGCAATTCAGGCGGAGGCTCCCACGCGATGTCATTGCGGTATATCTTCAGCGCCTTTTCCTTAAGGGCTTCCGGGAATGCATTTTGCAATCCGCAACTTTTGAACATCCGGATGGGATTGAACCCCGCTGCGGCAGACTTCCCAACGGCGTCCTTGTCCAGCAGCAGAACATGAGCGAAGAAGTCGCCCGGTCGCGGGTCAAACCAGCGCGTTCCAGTGAAAGTCGTCTGCGCAAGGACGGCCCCGTTGCCTGTTTCCGACGGCAGATAGGCGAACTGGACGGGATGGTCGGTGCCATCCGCAGCCGATTCGCCGGCATAGTTGTAGATGGGATAAAGCGCCTTGTGCGCGTCGGGGGGGACGTCGCGCGACTGCTGGAAGACCATCCACCCCGCACCCGTCTTGCCCCAGGGGGAGGCTGTATAGGTGAATTGACGAATCATTGTGCTGGCTCCTTGTTCAAACTGCCTTGACCGCAATGCCGCCCAGTTTTCCGTGCTGCCACAGAATCCATAGGAACGGATCGAGGACGCGAAGAGAGTGCGGGAAGTCCTTCTTCAGCGAAAGCGCACCAGAAGAAGAGGCGATCACAGGCTTTCCATGTGCATCCAGCTGGAACGGCTCTACGCCAAGTGCGCTCGTCGCGAAACACGCATGGTAGCGGAACGACGATTCCAAATCGTCCGCAGTCGCCCGAAGATTCGTCGTCCTCATCCATTTCAAGATGTCGCGGGAATTGTTCTCGATGTCGGGTAGCACCAGGCGTCCTGGAACGGACAAGTCGGTGTTGAAGCGCTCGTCAAGCCAGTCGACAGGAACCGTCTCGTCACCCTTTGCCAGTTCATCGACCTTGGAAACGCATAGAGCAACCGGCATCTTCGTTTTTCCGCGTCCGCGCTTGAACCAGGACAAAACGCTGTTGGCGGATTCGTTGGCCTTGCTTTGGACTTCCTTCGGGTCGAGCATGACGATCGCCCCTTTCGCGAGTTTCTTCAACACGGGATAATTCTTCTCTAATGCGCCTATCGATCCGCCCTGCGCGTGCTCACCGGCCGTATCCGTGACGGCGACAAGCAATCCCTTCTTTGAAAAAAGGGGCTCGTCGAACATCCGCTTGAAATGGTGCAGATAATCCACGGACAGCAAAAGCGGCGGATGCTCGTCGTCTCGCTTCGTGGAGTCCAACGTCTGGTGCCGCTGGTAGAGGTTAGTCTCGTAAACGATGTAGGGGTTGTCCACCGAGGCGTCGTCTGCGTTGGCGGGGTTAGAATACTCGACAAACGCCCATTTCCAGTAGCCGTTGTCAGTCCCATCGCCCCAGAACCCCTCGTTCACCAGACGATGCTTCAGGGTCGCGAGTAAATGGCTTTTGCCAGAACTCGACGCCCCGACGATGATGATGGGGAACAGTTCATGCGTGAATACCTCCGGCGGCATCGGAATCCCCCTCCGATTGGAATAGCAATGCGCATTTGGACACTGCTTGCCGCGCTGAAGCGACTGCTTTGTGTAGCAGAACGGGCAGACGGCAGTCTTCTCTCCATACTCTGCATCCGGCGGAGTTGTGGTGGCCCCCGTTGTACTTGCGGATGTCGTGGGAGCGGAGCCGGATGCCGCACCCGAAGAAGGCGATAGTGTCGCGAACGGGTCGGTTGTCGTAGTCGTGATGAAATGTCCGGCCATGTTTTTGTTCCTTTCTAAAAAATCAGGGAAGTGTCCTTGATGTCCTGTATCTGACGATTACTTCACCGCAAAGGGCGGAATCCGCAACGGAAACCTCGACATCGTCCTTGCATCTCGCGTCCCAGTCGGCTGGAAATGTGAAAAACTCGCCGGGGGCAATTCCGCCGGACGCAACCGAAAACGAACAGGTGCGTCCGTTCGGTTTCCCGATGGTTACCATTAGGGAAGGAACAGCCGAACCATCGTCCATGCAAACCGTCATGCCATGCTCATGGCTCCAAAGGGACTTCTTCTGACTCCCGGTGGAAACGAATAGGATTCTCGCTGTTTCCTGGCGCTTGATGCGCGATGCGGGGCCGCGCACCTCGTGTTTCCCGCAAAACCGTCTAACGGCCTGGATCGTCGCGGCATCAACCTCCTCCAATGAATGGAAGTAGAAACTCGCCGTATCGTTGTCCTCGCGAGACCAGTAACGCGGTTCCAGCCCGGACCTAGAAATCACGACTTCGGGGACGCCATCAGGCCAGTTGGGAATGGACAGCTTCGGACGGCCATCCTGCATGAAGACGTAGCCCTCCCCCACCGCTGGCGGCTCCACCACCCGCTCCACCACCACCGCGCACTCGACAGGATCAAGCCGCTTCCCGGCGACCGTTACCTCCAGCGAATATTTGCGCGATTCACCAGCGCGAACGGATTCGTCCTCAAACGAATCTTTTCCAGAAACGTCCCAGTTTCTTCCGTCATCGCGGAGAAGCCGCGTTTCCACCTTCGCCGCCACATCCCATGTCGGATTCCGCCATGAGAGGGAAACAATTCCAAAAGAGTCGTTTCCCGCAGCCTCCATGCAATGGAATCCTTTTATTGGCTCGGTGCAGATGACATCGGGAATCAAGGACATTGTTTTCCCGTTGACCTTCTCCTTAAAGCAAGCGGCAACCGCGTATGTAACTGGGACGCCCAATGGCACATTTTCGTCCCTGATACTGGACTCTACAGTATCCATGATTTTTACGCCATCGGAAAAAGCCGAAAAACGCCCAGGGCCAATTTTCCTCGCGATTGAATACTTGCCATCCCGCCTATGGAGCACGTCGCTCCACGACAAGACAACCTTTGCAGGACCCAAATGCGAGGCCTCGGCAGAAAGGCCTGACACCATGGGAAGACTGTCAAAGATTCGATGAAAAGCCCGCTCTTCACAATCCTGAACGAGTTTTTTATGCGTCTCCGTCGAAATCCCGATGTTTTCCCATTTGGCGATCAAGGTGCGCGCTTCCTCAAAAGCCTCCTTTTTGCACAGCGCCTGAAGAGCTGGTCCGTTTTCCGTTAGAAATGTCTTTTCCCATTCATGGGCAAGTGCTGAAAACTTAGTTGATGCATCATGCCCAAAGGACGACAATTCTCCAAGCAACCTTTTGGCTGTTTTCAGGTCTCCATTGTCCAAAGCCCTGTCAAATTCACGGGCCGCTTCCTGAAAGAGAGACATGGCCCCCGTTCCGCCAGTTTCTGGACAAACGGAAAGGCGTCGGCTTCCGCAAACAGGGCACTCCGACAATGCCCCGGCCTCTCCAAGGACATAGTTGCAGTCTCGGCAGATATACGCAAACGAAGACATGGGATTCTTTCGGAGAAATTAGAAAAGCCCAAAAAATCTCTTCCTAGTCTCCTCGCCATCGTCTGTAGTTGTACCTGCCTCAGAGACATGATTATCATGTTGCTCCGAAGAAGGCATTACATCGGGCTTTGGCAAAGATTCGCCATCATTCTCTGTTTTGCATGGCGGAAGAGGGTTTACTGATGACAGAGTTTCCGAGATTTCACACTGCTTTGTAGGCGGATTATCGCCCTCTTGCTCTTGACGGGAACTACTTGGCAGAACTCCGTTCTCAGAAGAAATTTCTTCATTTACGACAGAATTTATTACCGCCGGAATATCCTCGTGCCACGGTTCCCCGACATTAATCACGGCGAATGGCACAACTTTTCGTCCATCCAAGCGAATCAAATAAGCTGGCATAGTCACTTCGTCGGCCAAATCCCTCTCCGTGAAGGACGTCAGGTTGTGGACTTCGCAACACCCTTTGGCCAACTGTACGGAACAGGCCCTGTAACCATTCTCGCAGTGTTCGTGACCGTTGATGAACACGGAAATGGATTCCATTGGATGATTTAGACCATTTTTAGACTGAAACAACGAAAGGCCATTTAGCATTTCTATGAAGCCTGCAAAGTTCTGAACGCCCATTTCGGATGTCTTAGAATAGCGGTTCGGAGCCTTGCTGGGCTTGTCGGTGCGCAATCTGCACCAGGAGAAGTCTTGTGCGCACGGCGGCGACCAAATAGTCAAGTCCATGCCAAGACGGTTCTGGAGATCCGAATGTGGCACGGCGCCATGCGCCATTAGAATGCCATTGGAAAGCAATGCCGCGGCGGGGCAGCAAAGTTGCACAAACCTGGCAAATGCACGAGCCAAAAAAGCATCGGCGGAACACAGACTATCGCCGGATTCGTCTTCCGCAAACCTCTCGGCGAAATCAGCGGGGGAGACGGAAGCCGTAATGCGCCCATCGGCTAAGCAATTCAATGCCACGTCATGGTCGCCACGGACAAGCAAGACACGCAATCCTTCACGCTGCTCATCTTTCCCAAGAGCCAGACGAAGAACAAAGGCTATGCATTCTGCGGAATTGGGCCCACGGTCAATCAAATCGCCCAGAATGAAAAGGATTGGCTTTTTGCCAGGACAGCCGCCGCCGTCCCCGCACTCCGCCAAGGCCCTGTCAGCACACGCCACAAGCGATTCCAAGTCGCCGTGTATGTCGCTCGCGACAAATACGACGTCGTTTTCCTGCGGGATAAATATCTGGCAAGTGCCGTATGGCGCTTTCACGACATCGGCGAATTGCGGGTTTCTTGGGTCTGGAGCGGCTTGGAAAAGCCCTGGAAACAAACTCGCCCTGATTTCATCCCGCTTGTCACCTACCGGCGTGGCAAGAATCTTTGCAGCGGCAAACAATGCCTGTTGGGCAATAGACGCTTTCGCCAGATGCAGGGTATCGAGTGTTTTCGCGCTTGCCGAATGGATGCTCATTTGCAAAACCTTTCTTTGGGAGTGTACTCTAAAAAGTGGTCTATCACATAAACGACACCTTCATGGCTCCGCGTACAGGGCCGATGGAGAGAGTGTCGCCGACATTGAGTTGACTTTTCTCGCCGAGCCTTTTGCCATTGAGAAATGTAGGATTCTTGGCTCCCGTCGGGGCGACGAACCACTTGTCCCCCTCCTTTGTCAGGAGAAACTGCGGAATACTTCCCGTAAAACGCGCGTCATCGCCGATGACACGGCTCAACGTGTCTTTGTTGGGGCCAAAGTTTCCGCCTGTTGAAAACTTGCCGACAGCACCTGACAGAACTAGTCTTCCTTGTGTCGGCGGAGTTTTCGTACAAATGCACGGGTAATGGCCACACCGAGGACACTTTGGAGGCGGAGGTGGTGGTTTCGGGCAAATGCACGGATAATGTCCACATCTGGGACACTTGGGAGGTGGTGGCGCCACTATCGGATTCTTCAAACGAACAACCTCGTCATGAATGGCATTCATGGTTGGTCTTTTTGCAGGATCCGGATTCCATGCCGCTTTCAGTATGTTTTCAAAAGCGTCGCTTTTGACTTCCCCGAGGAATGGGATTTTCTTGCCAATGAAATCATGATTCCCGAAAACCGCTGCCTTTGGATAACCATCCCCTCCGTCTTCAAGACTTGAAGAGAATGGGTGAACGCCCGCCAGCAGTTGACAAAGAATGCTTGCCGCAGTAAAAACGTCAGAGGCTGGAACCGGAACCTTGCCACGTAGGTGCTCAGGGGAGAAATAACCTGCTGTTCCGACATAACCGGAATACTTCTCGCCCGTCCTCTCGTCAATTTCCGCCCAAGGCGCGGGGCGGTCGGCCAGCACGGAACCATCCATGTCAACAAGAAGCGGTTTGAGCAGAAGAGAGCCGTCCGTTGTGGTGACGCGAGTCATCTGGACGTTCTCCGGCTTTAGGTCGCCATGGACAATCTTCACGCGATGGAGGCGACTCATGGCGAACGTGAAAATGTTGGCCGCCATTTTCCGTTCCTCCCATGTCAATGGGCGTCCGTCAATTCCGCTTTCAATCAAATCGGCCAGATTGATGTTCCCTGAAACGAACGGGAATACCTGGAAAAGCATTGGGAACGGATTCTTCCTCCCGTTCGAAACCAGCGGGGCGCTGAACACATCCTCAGCATACACCGATTGCTGCTTCATGTCGTGGTCGTTTTCGAGACGTCGGTTCAGCTCGACCTCATAGTCGAGATAGGCCTGGTACATCCCGCTAGAACTCTTGGGCGAAAGATACGCCTTCAGGAACATCTTGCGCCCCGACGAATCCGTGGCCACGTGGGACACGGCCGTAGGGCCCTTGGAGATGAACTTTCCTATGACGTATGTCCCCTTGTTGCCGGTGACTTTGTCGTTTTCCTTTGGCATTGGCATGGTTGAAACACCTTTTCTTAGTTGGTTGACTTAAACAAATTCAGCATCGTCCAGTATGTCTGTGCCATCCTCCATCTGCAAACCACACGCACGGCAAAATGACTTGGCATTATGAACTAGCTCTTTCATTAAAAGAGCCTTGTCATGCACGAAATGGGAAAAGGCCTGCTGCGGGTTATTGTCGGAACCAATGGTAATTGCCACGTATTCCAGTTTGTCAATCGTATTGTCCAACAGCATGTACCCATTCCAGCCAAATCCGCTGAAATCTGGAGCATAGATTATCACGCAAAGCTTGTTTTGCAAAATTGCGGGAATGACATCGTCGCCAGTTTTTCCAGGATATGAAGGCAATGTCCCGACAAACTTCGTTCCATTATCGTTACATCCATGAAATGAAGCATTCGTGAAAACAACAACAGAACGCCGCGCTTGCGTACGATAACGCCATTTCCAATCATCTTCGGACTCACCTCTTTGAGATTCCCCAATTTCAGCAAGCGCGTTCAGGGCATCAAGCAGGTCATGTGACTCATTGCCACCGCCCTCCGCAGCAAGGGAACTCAACTGCGCACAGACTTCTTCGTGGCTTCTAGTGAATGGATTAGCCACAATCCAGTTGTCCTCACCATCCGCCGTAAAATCGCGATACCCATAGACGGCGGCGCGGCAATTCCAGGATATTTCCGGCTCAATTTCGCCATTCTGAAGCATTTCAAAGAAGTGTGCTACGCATTCACTAATATCACCAATACAAGACCGCATTGATGACGTGACATCGAGAAGAAAAACGATGTCGGCATCCCCTTTTATCTTTCGGTGTGGATTTGAGATCAGTGCCATTGTGAGCAACTTTTCACAGAAAAGCATTGGGCAATTGCCCGTATCCCGTCCTTAATCCGGGATACGGGCAATCGGTCATTCGTTAGAAATCAGTAGGAGCCTCACTCGGAGAAGCGCCCAGTCCCATATCAGCCGACTCCATGGATGCACTGGAGGTTCCGGCAGAACTCCAGGTATCTGCGGACTCGACCAATTCGCTCTCATCCAAGGTCGCGGCCACTGCAGAAGCAGAGACCGACTTCGCAAGCTGGGCAAGGGTTTTCTTGAAGTTCGCCCTGTCGCCCGTAAACTGAGCTAGTGCCCGTTGCGGGTCATTGTCGGAGCCAATTGGAATTGCCTCGTATTCCAACATGTCAACGGCGTCGTCCAGCTTTGCGTATCCATTCCAGCCAAATCCGCTGAAATCTGGAGCATAAACGCTTACGCGAAGCTTGTTTTGAAGAATCGCGTTGACGACATCTTCGCCGTTTTTGCTGGAATCGGAGGCAAGTTTCTTGACAAACTCCATGCCGTCCTCGCTGCATCCGTGGAATGTGGCATCCGTGAAAACGACCACACAACGCGCCGCCTGGGTGTGGTAACGCCATTTCCAGGAATCTTCGGAGCCTCCTTTCGGAGATTCTCCGATTTCAGCAATCTTGTTCAGCGCATCAAGGAGATCTTCAGGTTCATCGCCTCCCCCCGTCGCCACGAGGGCACCTAACTGGGCACGGACTTCTTCTGGACTTCTCGTGAAAGGATTGGTTACGAGCCAGTTGTCAGCCCCGTCCGCCTCGAAGTCGCGGTATCCGTAGACGGTTGCGCGCCAATCGCGAATCGGAGCGACCTCCTGCGGTTTTTCGGGGTTCTTGAGGGATTCAAGGAAACGGGCGACATTTTCCTTCACGTCATTGATGCATGAGGCCATTGACCCTGTGGCATCAAGAAGGAAGACGATGTCGGCGATTCCTTTGATTTTTTGGTTTTTTGCAGTAATTTCAGCCATGTTTTTCTCCTGTTGTTTGTTTTGGTAGAATGGATTTTCCACAACCATTGTGGACGATTCTTCAATCGATTAAGACGGACATCCACGCTCTCCGAAGCCCAATTGACAGAACGTCTTTTGTTTTCAAAGTAGTTTGCGCAACAATACGCCTTCCGTTTAGAAAAGTCGGATTCTTTCCCGATCCAGGATGAACACACCATTTCCCCTTTTCATTTAATTCAAGGATAAATTGCTCAAAACTGTCCGCGAAACGGGCGTCTTCAGCACCGCAAATTTGACTAACCAAAGGCCTTCCGACACTAAACTGGCCCCCAAAAGACCTTTTCCCTGCGGAACCTGTCAAGAAAATGCGGGGATGCAACGACCAACCACAGCAAGGGCATGCGCACTCTTTTTCATCGAATTCATGTGAACATCTGGGACAAGTCTGAGTTCTTTTGTGCTCCTCATCTGTAGAGTCATCATCTGAAGAAGTCGGCTTGTCGCCCCTCCCCACGGATGCAATTCCATCATCATCCGAGGCATCTTCCCACATCGGCCAAAAAGGTAAATCGGAGCCTATTGGCCCTTCAAAATATGGATCTTGCGTCCCGGGCGTCCGTAGCCGTGACATCACAAAATCAAGATGATCCCTGAAATGGTTGAAATCGCGGACAGAGGGTTCGTGTAGGGTTTCAATTAGCGCCTCCGTGAAAAACCATGTCCTGCCGCCGAATTCTCGTATGAGGTCTGTCCAGGAGAACTAGACGAAAGCATTGTCGGCCAGACCATTGTGCGTCTGCCATGGCGTCTGACATAACGGGTCGCCTTTCCTGAAGCCGCCGCCTCGGCCAATATGTCCGATTCGTCCTCGTAGTGAGTTCGGCAGCAGTCAAGAATGAAGAGTCGGTGCAGACCGAGAACATCCGTTTTTTTGCGGACATCCCTCGTCGACAGCCCGACAGTTCCCGTATATGTCCCATGCGTATCATAATCAGGGACGGCGAGAATACGTTCTCCATCACGGTCTGAACCATGTCCGGAAAAATAGAACAAAAGCATGTCACCGGCTGAGGCCTGCTTCTGAAGGTTATCCAGTTCGCTGATGATCATGTCCCACGTGGCTTTCTTGTCCACAAGCAACTTGGTCACGTCATAGTGCTTGGAAAACTCATTGTAAAGAACCTCGGCATCCGCCCGCGCGCACTTGAGGCGGTTTTTAGGATATGTGTTGATGCCGACGAAAAGGGCAAGACGTTTCATGGCGAGAAGTCCTTTTGCAGAGTGTGTCTAGTCGATGGAAACGGACATCCTCGCACGGTAAACGCCGATGGAAAGGATGTCGCTCGTATTCAACATTGTTTGCGAAACAATACGTTTCCCGTTGAGAAAAGTGGGGTTCTTTCCAGTCCCCGGCAAAACACTCCACTTTTGGTCTTCGCTTAATTCCAGAACAAACTGCTCGGCGCTGTCGGCGAAGCGGGCATCTTCCTCGCCGCAGATTGAGCGCAGTAGTGACCTCCCGACACTAAACCGCCCGCCAAAAGACCGCCTTCCCACAGATCCAACCAGAAGCAGCCGGGTATGCGGCGACCAGTGACAGCAAGGGCATACGCTTTCACTCTCGTCAAATTCGTGTGAACACTTTGGACATGTCATCATCTTGGATCTCTCCTTGGATGTAGGGTTTTCTAACTACAAATGCGTACAAACATGGCAAATACTCGCCGAAAGGTTTCGAAGGACTGTTCCGAAATTCGCATCATTGGAAACAAAAGCTGCGAGTGCTTGAACTGGATCGGACTCATACAATGGAACCGGAATGTACTTTGCATACCTGCATTCTGACAATATCTCGTAGCCATTGAAATCAAGGAATTCTGGAGCGAAAATGGTCAATCGAATCAGTGCTGAGTCCATGACTTTCACGATATCTTCCATTGTGGTGTTTGGCGAAGAAGGCACATCGTCATGAAATCTTGCATCTGAAAGAACAATCACAAACCGGGCAGCGTGAGTATGATGCCGCCACATTGTGGCATCTTCTTCGCTGACAGCCACAACGCATCGATCCATCTCCCGTATCTTTCCAATTGTCCAAAGAGCGTCCAACAACGATTCCGGTTCGTCGCCACCTCCTTCTGCATGAAGCGTCTCTAATTGATGCAAAATCGTGCCCAAATCACGACTAAATGGATTTGCTACGAACCATTTGTCAGGCCCGTCATATTCGTAATCGCGATACGCATAAATTGCGATACGCCAGTCCTTAACTGGCGCCACATAGGGAATTGAAGGATTCACAAGCGATGTAACAAAATCTCCTATGCACCTCTTCACGGCATCAATACCAGGAGCCATCGATCCTGTCGCATCAATCAAAAAGATAATGTCGGCAACGCCGCCCTTAACTTTTTTTGCTTGTTGATCTGACATTTTTTACTCCTTTGTTTTGTTTGTCTAGTTGATGAATCCTCACAGGCCCCTCCTGTTATGGATTTTCATTCCACAAGAATTGTCATTCGGGCTCTGACGGCTCCAATAGAAATGATGTCATTAGTTTTGACGGAAGTCATCCCCATCAACCGCGCCCCATTAAGGAACGTTGGATTCTTCCCTTTCCCTGGATTAAGAACCCATTGTTTATCTGTTTGGACGGAAAGGGAAAACTGATCTGTTAAATCAGCAAATTTAGAGTCTTCTTCACCACAGATTGTACGAATAAGCGCCCGTCCAATTCGTATATCTCCGCCGAAAGACCTTTCGCCGTTTGTGCCAATCAAACGGATTCTCTTGTATAGAGACCACCCACAAACTTCGCATTTTATAATGCTAGTCTGGTACTTAGTGCCACATACAGGACAGCTTGCCTCCTCACTCATTGTTTTTCCTTTCAAATTAAGTCGTCACGACGCTTGCCCAAATCTCGCATCCCCCAAAGACGGGCGTTTGGTGGACGATTTCTGCAAATTCGTTCAGTGCGTTTCGCACCCGTTTCTGCAAAGATGCGTCCATGGAGCCCGACAGGTCAACAAGAAAGTAAACCGGCAACTGCATCATGACCGCTTCTCCGATTCCGTTGGAGTCATGCGGCGTTTGCAGTATTCATCCAATAGGTCTCCCATGGTCTCCAACCTTTTGCACGCCAGTTTCTTTCCATACAACTTCTGAATGGCGAAGCACGCCCCCTGGCAAATCGGGAGCATTCCACATTTTCTACAATCTGGATCCTTCACGCGCAAGTCGCAAAACTCCCTATAATGCTGCGAAGTCTCGTCAATGCCATTCCAAACATCGCCAATGGAGTACATACCATCTTTGTATCGAACCAACCTGTGGCATTTATAAATCTTGCCCTGTGCAGTAATTACAAAGTGCCCTTTCCTTGCCTGACCGCAAACTACCGGTCGGGGTTTCAAGAACAGACAATTTAGCAGTGCTACATTATCCAACGCCTTCCCTTTGGAAAGTTCGTGTTCAAGATACAATTTTTTCAGTTCAACGAATGTCTCCGGCGGAAGCGTTGTTGCGCTGCAATCGCCACAATCTTCCGAAAGCGTGAGTGGTGCAAGATATGTCCTCATCAATGCGTTGTCTACATCCTTGAAAAGGGCCTTAAGGTCAAAATACACCTTCTTGGCGGCTTCAATCCTTTGCGGGTGAAAATTCACTCTGACATCAAGATACACGCCGTTACGAAGCACCATTTTGCAGTTTTCGATTACCCGAAGAAAGGCTTCTTCTTGGGGAATGTCGATATAACGCTTCACTTTTGCATACCGATCACCAATGTCGTCAACCGTAATTTGAAACGCAATCCGTCTGTAATGACTTTTGAAGAAATCAAGCATCTCCTGCGTCAACAGTGACCCATTTGTCGTCACACGTGTAGTTAACACGAATCCATGGCTTTCAAGGCCTAGCGTTATGTATTCGACAATATCCATCGCCATCAGGGGTTCTCCACCGAACCACTGTATCTGAAGGTCTTTTTTAGGACACTTTTTGACAATGAACGAAACAATCTGATCAGCTGTGGAGACAGACATGCTTTCGCGCTCCAAGCCTTCTTCAAAGCAATAATAGCATCTAGCATTACAATCGTTGGTGGAGAAAATGGTGACGACTTGGCTGTCCTTGCTTGTATCTTCTTCGCGGAACCGTTCGATGATCCCGACTTCATCCAAGTCATCATCGATAAGAAAACCCAATTTCCGTAGCCAGCCAACTAGATCCTCGTCCGAGAAATCATGATTCATAAAGACCATATTAAAAGCCTCTTCGGTCATCGTCGCCAAAGAGGTCCTCAGCGTGTGATATATGACAACCGTGCCATCAGGTTGTCGCTTGCTAATCATGAAAGTGGTTTGTTTCATTGTTTTCGGTTTTTCAAGAGTTCAAAACGGGCATCCCGTCGCGGATGTTTTCCGCGCCCGGGACGGGATGCGAAACCTACCTATTGTCCATCAGTCTTGGAATTGGCACTGATTGGGGCAGCAGGATCGAGGCTCGTTTGTTGATTCGTCGGCATAGAGCATCGCGCGAAGCTCATCCTCGGAACGACATCCGACATCGAGTTCTTTCATTGTTTTCTCCTTTTGGGTTGGGGTTCCTTTTGTGTTCACAGCTACCACTCCGGTCGGAACCTGTTAACCAGACCGGTAGCCAAATCGTGTCCTTGAAGAATAATCTTTTCATCTACTTACTTATAATCCGACTAAGTTTCGACACCCATGTTTGAATACCTATGAGAAGGTCTTCATGGGTCGCCACATAACATGCGCCCAAGGCAAGGGCAATTATTGTAGTGAACCATGCAGCGTTTCTAAATACCAAGCGTAAAATATAACATATCCCCTGTACGCATATCATGATAATGCCTGCAGCGTATAGACCGACATAGTAAGCAATGCCCCCTCCGATAATGGCGGTGAATATTGCCGAAAAAGGATGCCCAGACAGCCAAACGCGGACAACGTTAACCACAAAGCCTATCGCAGCTATGCCAAGTAATGAAGAGGCAGTATACATCCCGATGGTTTCGCCATTATCTTTGAACCATTTGCCAATGTTGGAGATGAACGCATCATACTCTGCCCAAAGGCCACCTCCTTGCGAGTTGGCATGCCTCAAAGGAGGTCTGTGACTGATTCTTTGCCCTGAAGATGATTGCACTGGTATACCGGCTGGCGGGGGAGCGACCACTGACGAGGACGCTTTGTGTTGATTGATGGCACACCAGGGGCATCCACCATGGTAATCCCTTGGAAATTCGTGCAACGGATCACGTCTGCATACTGCCACCCCGGAGGCTTTGTACAGGTGATGGTACAGTTTTCCCAAAATCGTCCGCCATTCCTCAGCCGAAGGTCGGGTGTTGATTGTCGTGCGTTTGACGGCGGTTGCCATGTCATAACAGAAAGCCCTCTCAAATAGCTGTCGCAAATCGGACGGAAAAACATCCATGTCAAGGGCATCATCCACCGTCTTGGCAGGGCTGGCACTTACATAGGGACAATATCCCCGGACGATGTTGTCCATTATTTTGGGCATGGAAACAGACCCTTGAGCCACGTTGTATTTCAAACATCCGAACGGATGGCAATTATTGCACAAGAGACTGAAAATGTGGATGGCAAGTGAAAAACAGTCGGTCTTTTCGGAAAAGACGCTGTTAGCTCTTGAAAGGTCTTTTCCCTGCAGTTCGGGCGGCAAGTAGTCGGCGACCCCGACGATGCACTTGTAAATCTTTCCTTTCGAGGCAATATTGAATGAATCCGTATCAATCAAGGTTACCATGCCTTTTGCGTTGATCAAGATGTTTTTGGGATTCATGTCTCCGACGACGATTCCGCCAGAATGCAATTGTTCAATTGCGGAAGCCAGATTGAAGGCAATGGCCATCGAGTAGCGCCATCGATATCCGTTCGGCCACAGGACTGCCCTGTCAGCGGGTCGTGAAGCCCATATCAGGGACTTCATGTTGTCGATCCGCGGCATGACGAAACCTTGGAATGAACCATCACGCCCGTAGAGAGCGTCCTCAGGCCAAGCAACGATAACCCGATTCCCGGAATGCGGATTGAAATGCATGTCAAGCATGGCAAGAATTTTAGCTTCTGTTCTTGCCCGCAGTTGAGGATCCGAAATGCGTTCGGGTTTGTAGATTTTGGCCACCGAACCGGGGCGTCTTTGAATGGCATGAACAATGCCTTCGCCACCGCTTTTGATTACACGATCCAGTTCGTAGATTGTCCGACCATCCCGTCCGTACAACATGGCGTCCCTATTCCTGATTTAGTTGCTGGTCAGAATCATCTGATGCCCTTATGGATGTTTTCTTTTCCTCCACTTCTACCTGTTCCTGCGTGATGTTGTCCAGCGAGTTTTTCTTTTTCCTAAACAACCCCAGAAATGGACTCACAATGCTACGGAACTTTCCCGAGGTTTCCGGCGTTCCGTCCCCGAGGTCGGAAAACAGGGGAGCATGCTCATCCTTTTCAACTGAAGATACGGTCCCTAAACCTAAGTCTGAAGCGGTTTTGTCAGTTTTAGCTTCTGATTCTGACAAGGTGTGCTGGACAGTGTCCGAAGCATCATGACCATTGTGGATGTCTTCGCCACTTGTCAGAGCCTTTTCGCCAGACGAACTGCTGGTGTTCACCTCTTCCGTGGAGTCGGACGGTGGTAGGTGGTCAATAGAGGAATCGGCAGGAGCAGTAGGTTGGGGGGCTTGGGCTGTTTTCGGCAGCCTCCCTAATGGGGACGCACACAAAGCCTCTTCGTTCTTCCTCCTCATTGCTTCGCTATCTTCCTTCCATTTCTGCTCGTCGAAAGGAGCTGGATGGACTCTCTTCAGGAGTTCAGGGACCTGAACGACGACCAAGGTGATGTCATCCGTTATTCCGTAGCCGGAACGGGTTTCCTCATTGGAGAGATACTCGTTCCAGTAAGAACGCAACTCGTTCTCGTCCTGGTCGTTTTCCATGATACTTTCGAACATCGGCTTAAAGAACGGATAATAGACGCGATTCTTCATCCGTACCGACCCAACGGCTTTGTCCAGAAGACCGTCAGTCATCAATGCCAGAGCGGCCACGGGTTGTTTTGCGACGCTAAACTGCCAGTTTTCCGCTCCACTTGACAGAGGAACCACACTGTTTGCTTCTTCCCCTTCGATACGGGTCGTGATCATGCTGTACGACCCATCATCAAAAAGAGCGACGATCCCATCATCCCCGATATGCCCGACATAGCAATTCCCGTTCTCTACCAGCACGGCTACTGTCAGGGTCGTGTCAAAGAGAAGAAATGGGATTTCTTTTTCGGTAGCTTCGGCCTCAATGTTGTCATAAGCCTGCTGGAAGGCCTTTTTGATCAATTCCGGTACTGTCTTGTCGGACAATTCCTGCAGGGAGGCCAGTTCTTGTCCAAGCATGTCCAGTACGGTTTTCACTGCAATTTTTGAACCGAATTCACTATAATCGCACGATCCGACGCCATCGGCAATCGCGGCAACAGACATTTCCAGCTTCAAGCGTTCGTTCAAAACGCCTATGGTCCCGCCACAATCTTGGCAATTCTTGCCGGATTTGACATGGGAATCTCCCTGCTGGGATATCGCGAAACGTCTTGTCTTCATCTACTTTTGTCTCCGTCTTTTGATGGCTAGGTCTCCATGGACTTACGGAAAACCCGGGCACATTTTTTTGATGAATATGCCCGGATACATGCCAATGCAATTCATCTGCCAACTGAAGTTTCCAACAATGTCTTGATCAACTTGCTGTTTCCTTACACGTCAATCGGGATGAAGTCAACTTTGATGTTGTTGGTAGGAGCAGGCAGGTTTAACATCGAGCCGGGTTCGCTTTGCGATGCGGAAGAAACGCTTTGACTGAGATATTCAAAGACTGCGGCAAGATTGTCTTTGCCAACCCGAAGAATCATTCCGTTTTTGTGCATGCCGCCCAGTTCGGCGTCATTTACTTGATTGCCGACCGCAACGCCGAAGAATACGCACTTCTTGTTCTTCTGGGCTTCCAGCAATGCCTGGAACGATCCGTTGTCGGCGTCGTTTGAACCGCCATCGGTCAGCAGCCAAATCCAAGGCTGGTTGTATGTCATGCCGTTCTTCTTGTAATCGTCTTTCCTCTCGGTTACACGACGCAACGCAAATTCGACAGCCTCGTGTGTGTGCGTCATGCCACCGCAGTTGATGCGCGGAATTTCCATTTTTTGGATGGGACCAAATGCGGACTGCTCACAGACGTTGTCATCAAAGGTAATCAGACAAATCTCAACCCGCCCGCGCGCGATATCATCGTCCATTATGGTCTGTTTCATTTCTGCTATGGCTTCCTCAAGCTCGCGTATGCAACCGCTCATGGAACCAGACGTATCAACCAGAACTGCACAGGCAAGATGTTGTTCGCCGGTGTTTTCAACGGGAAGTCTAGGTTTTTCTTGGATAATTGGCATGATTTATCTCCTTTCGCAACCGATCGCATACCGTTCTTCCGTGCCATTCGCAAGCCAGATCGCCAGATCTGGCGGAACTTGCGAAAAGTAATTCATGGAAGTAGTTCTGCTCTCCGTTGACGAAAATGGTTGGGCAAACGGTAGGATGGTCGTGCATCCGCAAACTTTGAGGTCCGGCAAAACGAATTCGTCCAGCGGAACGGAATCCACGATTACCCGAGCATGCGTCGAGAACGCGATGGCCGTCACGCTCGTCCCTTCGGCTGTGTCAGGGTTGGACTTTAGCGCCGAAACAAGCCCATCCACGCCGTTGCGCATGGACTGCAGCGGCTCCCCATGCATAGACGCGGAAACGTCGAGGACTATGTAGATTGATGCGGTCATGGTTACTTATCAGGTTCTGCAAACGGCAGAATGGTTGCGTATCCGCCGCCGCGTATGCCGGAGCCGGAATAGAAAATGCTTTCGCCGGGATTGTCGAGCATGTCCGTTCCTTTGATGATGGGGCGAAGGTCGTTGGCACTTGTGTAGCCGAAGGCGATGCGGTGCGACATGGCCTTCAAGCCGTCGTCGCCAAGTATCTCCGTGGCTGCCGTGAAGTCGCGAACGAGGAGAATGACGGTGAACGCCTTATTCTTCGGGTCAAAAGCGGAATAGAGAACCCCCATGGCCGTGTCGGGATCTGGTGCGCTGTAGGAGTTCTCCCGGAAAAAGACATGGCCGGTTTGGTCAAAATTCTCAATGACCAAGACGCGATTCCTCGCTTTGGAATCGCGCAAGGCCGCGAGTTTCTCGTAGACTTTGTCCGGTCCGTCACTCTGGCATAAGACCGTGAAACCGGGGGCCTTGAACGGCTTCTCGCGGAGCGGGTCGTAGAAGAGAACCTGCTTGTCCGCAAGGCATACCAGACTCCAGACGATGCTTTTCCGAAGTCCGCTCCATACGCCTTCCCGGCCATTTGAATCGCATTCGCCCGCGATGAGCAAATGGTCGCGGTAGACATCTCCGTAGAGCCGTAACATGAAGGCGTCGCCATCGAAATCGTCCGCCCTTCCCAACAGCAAGCCGACGGAAGGGCGCCCACCGACAGGTGCCGAGCCAATTGTCTTCTGGAAAACGGCAAATGGGGGCACCGGAGCGAGCGACATACTGTCCACGACCTTGCAGGTGGGCAGGGCGGCGCCGGCAAGTCGCGGCTTGGCCGTCTCCATTGCCTTGCGGAACAAATCCACGTCTCCGGGAGACTTGGTTTCGTTGTCGAAGAAGGGATGGACGAAAACACGGTTCATACCGTCCTCGCCGCGCGATTCATTCAAAATGCACTGAGGCTTGATTAGCGATTTGTCCGCGTTGTTTCCTGTGGCTAGCACGCCTGGAGCATGGGGCAATGCAAGCCGAATCGGCATCTGGCTCAGAATAACACCCGCATTGGAAGTTGTCAAAGCATCCGTGCTCTGGGTGGCAAGCAGAATGTGAATACCATACGAACGCCCTTGTTGGAGGAGGGTGCACAGTTTAGTTGATGTCTCCTTGGAAAGATCAGGGTTGTCGAATATATGCGTGAATTCATCTGCAATAAAAAGGATACGCGGCATCTTCTTCCCAGTCTTCCTTCGCCATTCACCAATTTTCGTTGCACGAGCACTCTTGAAAACACTGCTGCGGCGATTCATTTCTGCCATCATCTCATCCAGGTATTTGGAAGCAAAATGTGGAGAGGTACTAGCGAGAATCGCCTTTGCATGTGGTAGCCAAGCCTTCCCTTTCGCGTCAAGATACCGAAACGCCTCGTCACCATTCTTCATATCAAGCAGACAGATTTGCAGTTCGTCCGGCGAGTAGCGATGGCAAAGCGAACAGATCATTACATGAATAAGGTTTGACTTCCCGCCGCCGGAAATGCCGCCTATCAAGGCGTGGGCGGGGTATTCCACGAAGCGTATGTTCACAGGATTCCCAGATTCTTCCCACCCAATGACCGCCTCGATCCCGTCAATTGACGACCCCGACCATTGGGGAACGCCGTCGAAAAGATCGTTAAACACATGGGCAGCCCGTGCCGCACGTTTCTCCAGGCAATCAATATACGCGTTGCAAACCTGCGAAGTGGGCCGTTGCTCGTTCTCATCAATAGACTTTTCTACGGATTTGTCGTCGTCAATCATGGCGTGCCTCCTTTTGGCGGAACAATGTACGGAAGAAATGTTCGGAACCCGCCACCAGTCGTAGGCGCACTGTAAAAAACACTAGAACAGGGATTATCAAGTATTTCCGTGCCCTTAATGACGGCACGGAGTGCCGTAGACGTCTCTTGCCCAAAAGCGATGCGATGAGACATGCATTTCCATCCCTTGTCTCCGAGCATTTCTTCGGTCATGGCAGAATCACGGGCGAAAAGCACAACAGAGAATGCGTGATTCTTACGATCAAATGCGGAACGAAAGATTCCAGCCGTAGAGGAGTCGTCAACAGAACCGCCGAACGGATCGGCATCCTCCGGCATGAGGAATGTCGCTCTATCAAAATTCTCTACAACGAAAACACGATGCTTCGCTTTAGAGGTTTTCAACGTATCAAGCTTTGTTTTGAGCGTGTTCTCATCCGAATCTGCGCCAAGGACATCAAGTCCCGGAACGCTTCGGAAAGGATGATCCATAAGCGGATTGTAGAACAAGACCTGATGAGACGGAAGTAGCGAAAGGCTCGTCAGTACGCTAACTCTGAGGCCATCCCATACCCCCTTGCGATTTTCAGGGTCCTTTGCAGCTACAATTAGAAGATGGTCGTTATGTGCATCGCCGCTTATTGGCACAAGGAAAGGTCGAGCGGAGAAATCGTCCGTCTTACCAAGTAGAAGATTGAACCGAGGCCTTGCACCTGGAGGTTCGGGGCCGAGTAGGGTGCGGAAGTCCGCCGGCGGAGGAACTATCTGCAACGAAACACCATCAACGATTCTACATACAGGCAGTCCGGCGCGCCCGATTCTCGAAAGCTCGGCGGCAACGGCACTGCGATAGAGTTCCACATCCGTCGGCTTTCTTGTCTCGTTGTCGAAAAATGGGTGTTTGAATACTACGTTCTTACCTTCGGCACCGCTAAACTCGTTCAATATTGCTTGAGGTATGACAAGTGTTTCGGCATCAGTATTGCCGTGCGAGAGGACTCCTTTCGCCTCTGGAAGCGCAAGTCGAAGTGTTGTCTGGCTCAAGATCACGCTTGCATTTGAGGTCACGAGTGAATCCGTGCTCTGTGTCGCAAGCAGAACGTGTATCCCGCATGAACGCCCAATGTTTAACAGATCAGCCAGCTTCCTTGCGGATTCCTTGGAACTGTCGGCATCGGCAAAGATTCTTGTGAACTCATCCGCGATTACAAGTATCCTCGGCATCTTTTTGCCAGTGGCTCGCCTCCACCCAGAGATGTTGCCCGCACCATCACGCTTAAATTGGTCATTCCTGTTTTCTCTCTCACGAGATATCTCGTCAAGGAATGTCGATGCGAAATGTGGCGAATCGCTTGCCAGTATCGCACGAGCGTGTGGCAACCATGCTCTGCCATGTGTATCATCCAAATAACGGAATGCCTCCACACCGTCCTTCATGTCAAGAAGCCATATTTGCAGTTCTTCTGGAGAATACCGATGGCATAGCGAACAGATTATTACATGGATGAGATTTGATTTTCCGCCACCGCTCTTGCCGCCAATAAGTCCGTGCTGATTATCCCCACCGATACGAATATGAACAGGATTCCCAGATTCTTCCCACCCAATGACCGCCTCGATCCCGTCAATTGACGACTCCGACCATTGGGGAACGCCGTCAAAAAGATCGTTAAACACATGGGCAGCCCGTGCCGCACGTTTCTCCAGGCAATCAATATACGCATTGCAAATCTGCCCAACCGTTGTATTGGGAGGCATCCTCATTGGAATGTGCTGAAGAGAAAGCGAGGCACCTTTTTGTGCCCACTTAGAAGCATCTACGGGGTTTCTGTTAACCTCCCAGGATTCCACTTGAGCGCGAAGCCGATCATCGAGTTCGGCAATGCCATCCTCCGAAAATATTACGTTAACGCCCGAAGTCGCCCCATTGACTATAAGATTTCCCAGCTCGTTCACATCCTGCCAATCCCAGCCCCTAAAGGAATAGACTACTAGAATCTTGCACGGCAGAGGGTTTTTAGGATGGTGAGAATTGTATTCAGCCCAAGTCCTGTCTGTTGCGCCAAATTTACCGGAGCTTGCAAGGTCGGCAATGTAATCGCCATGCTCTTTCAATACAGAATGCAGTTCGTCGATGCGCGGTACCAGACGAAATGTCCCCATGCTGGATTTCAACCCGTTGAACACGCTTCCATTTGCCCCTCCAGCGGCTTGGTCTATGATGGTTATCTGCACCGAACCGGCTGGTAATGCACAAAGCAAGCGAAGCAAAAAAGGCGCTATCTCTGAAGCGTCGGCAAAACGCCTCGGATTGGAGAACGGAAATGTTGTTGGCATTGGGACATAATATGTTCGTCCACCGATAACGAAGGCACACGCGTCAGCAATAATAAACGAGGGGAACGTATCTGTGCTGTTTATATCGGATGCCGTCAGTCTTTCAGTGGGTTTTTGGAGAGCCGTCAATCTTGCAGCCGCCGACTCCAACTGCTCAAGATATGCTCCCAACATTCCCTGTTCCTCGTTCAAGGCGTCACCCTTTGAAGGGGAAACGACATACCGTGAGCCTGCCATCCTCAACGTAAATGACAGTCTTGATTTAGGTACTATTTCTATGTGCGCACTTTGGGCTTTCTGCAATGCCTTGTTCGCTTCGTTTTGGCTCGACTGAATACTTGAACGGCGAGCAGCCTCATCCTTCTTCGCCTTGCTGAGCGAGTCTGCCATTCCTGTCAATTCTGAAGCCACGTGGTTAAGACGTTTGATATTTTTGTTATTTCGTCGGAGATTGTCGTTAACCTGGTTGGCAATACCCTGATACCACTGGTCGATTTCATCTATCAGCGCAAGGCGACTTTTCATCCACCCAGGACGACGACCGAGTTTGGTCTCCATTTCCTTCAAACGATTACGCGCCATCGCGATATTCTGGCGAAACGACACATCAAGATTAGATAGAAATTTCTCCTCTGAATTAACGCAACGTGAGGTGTCGTTTCCACATTTCTGATGCACGGAAATCAACCGTTGCACATCACTCGCCCTGCGATTGAATTCGTCAACATCAAATTTCCGGCCCAATAACGCATTAAGATTAGACACTTGACGCAATGCCACATCCAATGCCTCTGCTACCTCTTTGACCTTGACGTATGCAATCCCGCAAGAGCGCAAGGCAGGAAACATTTTCTCCCGATAAATCTCAAACGACTCTTGATAGTTCTTCCAAAGTGCAGAAGCACCCGAATCATGTGTTGGAGAAGTTGTTGTAATAGAAGCAGTCATAGCAGCAGCTGGGGCAGTTGTCGTGATAGACGCCGAACTGGTCGTCAGTCTTGATGGTATTGGATGCGATGGTGACGATGCAGCGGGACTGGCAGTATGTGGAATTGTCTTTACTGCAGCCGCACTCGGCAGACCAGAATATGGTATCGGCGCCGCCTTCGTTCCGCACAATGCAACTTTCGAGGAAGCCGCATACGAGGGATGCGGCGTTGCAAATGAAGGCTTTGCTGCGGTCGACAATGACGCGATAGTTCCAGTGTCTTCAGGCAAGCCAATTTCACGCTCTAGATTCCTCAAATCCTCTGCTATCTCCACGCCGCCTTTGGGGAAAAGTTTCTTTATCCTATCATCACAATCCGATGCGGCCTTCATTATCTTATCGCACGAAACCGAGAAAGTCGTAAGCATGCCACTAGTATTGGAAAACATCTGGTTAACGGCATCAAAGACACCACCGGAAAAGTTTTTTTGAACGTTCCGAGACGAATGAGAGAATGAATTAAGGGCACTAGACAAACGCATTCTTCATCACCTCCCTGGATATGAACGACAGAGCCTCTGGGCTTGATTAACTCGATATTCCTTCCAACGATCCCGTGCATTTCTCACGTTCTGCCCGTCGCTCTCAAGTTTTCTGATTATTTTAATTAGTTCGTCTCGCGTCTCTTCTAATTTACTTTTCGTTTCCTTGTATCTTTGCAACGCTTCAAACAACCTCTTGCATTTCGCCTCCCACATCTTGACATCGGCATTGCACTTGGCGACTTGAGAAGCTGCGGCACTTTCCTGAGACGTGCCATGTTTACATGAAGACAACGCCATCTGCGCATGGCTTAATGCATCTTTTGCCTTCTGGAGTTCGGTTTGCGCCTGCTTTAGCGTTTGTTCCAATCGCTTTATAGCTTTATCTACCTTTTGAACAAGGTCCTGGTATGTCGCAAGCTTGCTCTTCAACTCCTGCATTCGGTTATAGAGTTTTTCTTCCGCCGCTTTGATGGCGGCTTCCCCATCATTCTTCGCTTGCTCTAGCGCAGCTACTTGCCCGGCACGTAGGGTATCTGTGAGTCCCATAATAAGTTCCTTACATTTTTGTCTTCGCTATGCGAATCCAAGCCAAGACTTCATCCAATTTATTTATGACACTAGAGCTCAAATACTCCACTTGAGAGTGAAGCAAGCTGACATTCTTGTCAACTTCAGTTTTAATTGCAGTAAATTGCTCTCCAGAACATATACTTGCCATATGATCGAGTCCAGATTTCATGCTATCCGCCGTGGCCAACAGTTCCTTGATGGAACTTTCTACGGCAGACTTACACTGCAACACAGCTCTTTCACTAACCCAAATTCCGTCATCAGCCATATTGCCCTCCTAAATCAGTAAGGGTTACTACCAATCCACTTAATTTGCTCGTCAACGAACGGAATCACTTTTGAGGTGACCGTTTTTTCGATCTCGCTAACGTCTTGCCTAACATTTACGACCATTCGCTGGATGCTGTCAAACCCTCCATCCCTCCATCCTGATCTTGCAGACAAGATTGCATTTTCTAATCTTTTCCTGCTTTTTTCCATGTTATCTGTAAACCGTTCGCATTCTTTATGAAATGCGTTCAGCGCCGGGATCGTTCCTGTTATTGTTCCACTCATTATGCATCCTTTCTTTTAGTTAATTCATTAACTGACTTCTCCAATTCGGTTACGCGGTTATTCAGTTCTTCTGTATATCTAGAATCATCTTTGGCGAACTCCTCCGCATTATCAACACTTGATTCTTCGACATTGAGCCAATTGCCATACTCCTCGTCAAAATCATTTCTTAGCTTTCTGGATTCTTTTGTTACGCCCCATACAATCCAGCAAACTATAACAACTCCGATACCTACGCCAATTTTAATCATCGTATCAGGATTCTCGTTTGCCCATTTTATGATTGCCCTGACTATTGCACACAGAATTACAATCCCGGTGATAAACAGGCATCCAAGACCAAGGCCACTATTGTCATCATTGCTATCCATAAGATATTAGAAGTTTGCGTTTAAGATAGGGAGATATGGGCAGGGACCGTTCTTTATGACATTTAATACTCCAAGTTGAATGCCTTGCATGTCATTAGCCCAGTTTAGGACACCAATCTGAACTCCAATAACCTTGTCAGCCTTGTTGTATACCCCTATCTGCATACCTCCAACTTCCTTTGCGATATTGAAAGTGGAAATTTGCCCGCCATAAACACTACCATCTGTCTTATTGGCTATTCCAGAGATTTGAGCACCATAGAAGTCTTCAAAGGAATTGTTGGCAATACCCGCAATCTGCAACGCACCATTCCCAGAACCGACAGAATTTAAAATCACAGATGTCTGCAGGCCAAACATGCAACCATCCACAGCACATCCGAAAACGCCAATATCTAATCCTGACAAGTTCGCATGACGCCCGTACAACAGACATAGACGAAAACCCATAACATCAGAATCAACATTGGGAATCTGTATTTGTTCAGCGATACAGACCCCAAATGGAACCAGTACTTGCCTCTTTACACTATCGGCCATGCAACATACCGTCAGCAGACATACCGACGCCATAGTAAGCACTTTGACTCGATATTTCATGTTATTCGTTTTAGTCATCTTAGCTTCTACCTTTCCTTAGAGTCATACTACCACCCGACATGATATAAATGATTCGTCGCATCTGGAGCAAGTTCACTATGCTCTCCACACAGATTGTCTACTTTGTTTCCGTCAGCTTCCTCAAGTTTCCTCCTGCCTTGTCGCGAAGTGCGCTTTTTCCGAGTTTTGGTGTGTGCGCACCATTTGACCATGCGAAAGCGCGAGTATTTTGCGCACAAGACTCTCCTTGGTTATGCCATCCTCCCGCGATATGCCATCCAACAATCCGGGAGACTCTTTCTCAACGATTGCAACTATCTCTTCGACTTTGCTCATTTTTCAGTACTCCTTTTAGTTTGTGCTTCCGCTTCGAGTACTTGCTTGTAGGCGCTTATGCGAGCGCGAAACTTCTCTACAACAATTCCGTTATTCATCACGCCGGCCCGCGTCGCTTCACTTACAATGCCGCTTCGCAGAACATCTGAAATGGTCTTGCTCTGGCGTTCCGCAGTCAAAATAGCAATAGCCTTCTCTTCGGCTGAAAGGTATAGCGATACCCTAAACACGCCGAGAGCGTGCTTTCCGTGACGCGAACATCCATCAATTTTCTTCGGTCTAGCCATAGTTTTCAACAATTTACCCTTACTCGTAACATTGTTATTATCATTATAACATATGGTGTGTGCACACCGCAAGTATTCCAAGAGAATATCCCACACTTATCCTGAGAAAATCCGTGATAAACTATCCCAGTTGCCCGTAAATAAGCGGTAAAAAATTTGGATTAAGAAAATGACGGGGTGTGCAATTGGTGGTCTGCCCCTTAGTCAGGAAATTACCCAAATTTAAAGTGGTTTTATTACTTCTTGACAAACAAGATAATTACGAACAAAATTAGTAGTGTGTAAGTAATAATACGATGCGTCGGAATATCTTTAAAGAGTGGTAAATTATCGATATCGGAAGTAGTGGAACAAATTTCGGAGGAAGTTTTTTGCGGCTTTACTTGCTCGGCATCGGCTGTTTTATCTGCACTTTTTATGGGAATTTCAATATCTGAAGGTGCGTTTTGCTGCTTTATCCTCTCTTTCAAAGCCTCATCATCGGCAATAGCACGCGCTTTTGCGACCTCTAAATAATTTGATATTTCGTCAATATCTTTTTTGAAATCCATAAGCTCTTTTAGTGTTAGGACATCAATGGCAGAACGGCCATGCGAAAGAGTTGACTCATTAAAGGTAAGTGTTCTTACAAAAGATTGCTCGTTTTGGTATTTTGTCTGCAAACTTTTTAGAAATGCTCCTTGAGCCGATGTAAAGATATTTTCATAAACAAGCGGCTTTAGCATTTTTACTATATCTAATTTAATTTGCACAAAATCAATAAGCCATTTGCGATTGAGCTCTATTATGGCATCAGGCAAATCCTCTCGAAGAGATTTAGCATATTTGTCGGAAAGTTGAATTGATCGTTTTTCAAAGTTTTCTAGAGCTTGTGATGCCTGATAAGACTTTCTTTCGTTCATAATATCAATAGATTTTGAGATGCTTTTTATTCGTTCTTTTCTTCGTTGAACTGCATCGTATAATTGATCTCGGTATCGCGTCCAATTTTCTGTGGTAGCTCGTGATAAAGATATTTCGGTTAGGCGTTCAATATTTTGCACCAGATTATTCTTGGAGGAAAAGACTAGGCACGGAGCTTTTCGATTGCCGTTATTAAATGACCTTAAGGGTGCCTTATTAACTTCATTTGGCATTATTGCGATAACATTTTCTATCAAAGATATTTCATCTTGCAAAGTTGCTCTATCTGCTTGGGCCGAAGCAATTTCATTATTTACGCTAGATGATGTTGATTTTGTTACCCCTACGCTATCTCTAAGCTGAATCCATGCACGACGAAATTCATCTTCGATTGCAATAGAGCTTCTATTAAGATATTTACGGAATAACTCATCAACATCTTTCCTTAGAAGCATCTTGGATAATGTTGCAGCTTTTCGACGAGCTACAGTTGGGTAATTGTTTGAAAAGGCCGAACTTTCCTCCTCTTCGTATGCCAAACGCATAGTCATTAGAGCATTCTCGCATGAAGCAACTTCCGATGTACAAGCAACCATACGGAGAGTTTCTTGCTCTATGCGGGCCTTCAAATCGTTTATCGTTCGTACTGCTGGCAATACAGACTCAGCGGCTCCACTATATGAGCCAATGGTTATGACAACAGCAATTATTAGGGTTTTGATTAAAGCAGAAATTTTAGTTTGGCATTCCATATTACGAGCTCGTTATTTGCAAGTGGAACATACCATTTGGTAAGACCAATCTTCCATTAGCGTTTATAATTATAGCAAAAATAAGAGTTTCAAGTGTATTAAATTAGCTCCGTTTACACCAATACAGCAACAGGTAAACATCATTAACATAGCTGGTATGTGATAAATATCTTTCGATTATTTTAAGTATATCACAGCCTCTAGCGGATGAAATTTTACACCAAATCTGCAAATATGTATTTACCCTAAATTTAGCAGTTGTAGGCTAATAGTCACCAATTGAGACAATAGCTTTGAGTCTAGCAAGTTTAATTGCCCGTCCACATAAGATTCCTAGAAGTCTTATGTCTTAAGTCCAAAGTCGCACAAGTCTAATGTCTCACGTCTAACGTCCATATTATAGTATTGCTTTCGCTCCGCGTGAAAAAACTGTCAAACTCGAAAACTATCAAACTGCTCCTACTTGCAAACTTTGCATAAACTATGGGAAGTTATTGAGTTAAGATTTTGGTATATCAAGTCTAATGGTCTTTATTAATTGGAAACAACTTATTAGAAACAACTTACCTTGGGCGCACGGGCTAACTCGCCCGTGCCCATTTTTCTCATTGTTGAAGTCCGTTATATCAAAAATTGAAGACCACACTGAAGTAAATGAGCGCGGGCGTGTTAGCCCACGCACCTCTTAAAAGTTGTTTTTACCAGTTGTTCTAGTTGTTTCCATTCTTAAAACTTTTTAAGGGACAGTCCTTCTTGTTTACCTATTGGGTGAAACGCAAAACCAAAGCGAAGTCGCCAAATTTTTTGTGTATTTTGTGGTTAAAAATGCTATAATGCTCTCATATAGATGGCGCGGTGAGAGTTCGCGCTGCTGCCGCGTGGAAAGTATGAAAGAGACCGAAAATCAGATTATCGTTTATGAACCGAATGAAACGATTCGGTTGGATGTTCGTCTTGAAAATGAGACGGTGTGGCTGACACAAAGTCAGATGGCTATTTTGTTTGGATGCAGTGTAGATAATATAGGATTGCATTTGAAGAATGTCTATGCTGTTGGGGAGTTAGCGAAAGAGTCAACTACCGAGGAATTCTCGGTAGTTCGCACGGAGGGGGCTCGACAGGTAAGGCGCAATATCATTTGTTATAATCTTGATGCGATTATCTCGGTAGGTTATCGCGTAAATTCAATTCTAGGCGTAAAATTCCGCCAGTGGGCAACAAATATTCTTAAAGATCATCTTTTACGTGGATATTCTGTTAATGCTCGGTTGAATCAGCTAGAAGATAAAATGGATCGTCGACTTTTCAAGCATGAAAGTGAAATCGCAGAATTAAAGAACAAGGTTGATTTCTTTATCCAAACTGAAACGCCGCCGTTGCAAGGTGTGTTTTATGACGGGCAGTTATGGGATGCAAGGGCGCTGGTATTGAAGCTCGTATCGGGGGCGAAAAAGTCGCTCATTTTAATTGATAATTGGGCGACCGTTGAGACGCTTGACCTTTTTGCTAAGAAGCGAAAGGGCGTAAAATTAACCATTTTTACATCCGAACATTACGATAAGAAACATGTACCGCATCACAAGATTTCGGATGAGGATGTTAAGGTTTTTAATTCTCAATATCCAAAACTCACTGTTAATTACAACGAAACATTTCATGATCGATTCTTAATAGTTGATGACAAGGAACTGTATCTTATCGGTGCGTCGCTTAAGGATTTAGGCAAAAAGTGTTTTGCGTTTACGAAACTGGATGCTGGCGAAATTGAGCGCATCAAGAAGTCCGCCTACGCCAAGGCTACGGTGGACAGGTCGGCATTCGGGGCGAAGTAAGGTGAATGCGGCTGATGGCAGGGTGCATCTGTACAATTCACGGTTGAACCTTTTATTGATTGGAAACAACTTATTTGAAACAACTTGCCTTAGGCGCACGGGCTAACTCGCCCATGCCAATTTTTATATCAAAAATTGAAGACCACACTGAAGCAGATGAGCGCGGGCATGTTAGCCCGCGCACCTCTTAAAAGTTGTTTTTACCAGTTGTCTAGGTTGTTTCAAATCTTAAAACTTTTTAAGGGACAGTCCTTCTTGTTCGATTTTATAATCAAAAAATATAATATTAAAAATATATTGGCTTTCATATCAGTTCATAACACATACTACTCAAGACTAAGGCTATCAACAATCTCCCTTAATCTCGCGGTTAAACGTGCTCTGATTTGATCGACGGCATTTCTTGTCATCCCGAATGCCGTGGCCACATCGGCGGGAGCCTTACCCTTTATCGCAACTTCAACAAAGATCTCTTTACTTTTATCATGGAAGGCCGGGTCGGCAAGTAACTCTCTAATGGCAATATCAACCCTGGCTTGGCGCATCTCTTCCAATTCTTTACTCTGCAACGCCAAGATTTGCTCAAGTGCCCAACCTTCTTCGCTTTGCTTTATCTTTCTATTTTTAGCATAACGGGTATAAGCTTTATTCTTTAATATACCTAGCAAATAATTATGGAATAATCCCCTAGCCTCAGGCTCATATTGGTAATTTGGAAGCACCGAAATCAAGGCTATCAGTGTTTCCTGGATCAATTCATCTGAATCAAGATTTGGAAATCTGGCTTTGCAAAAATCCTCCATTATCGGCTGATAGATTTTAACAAAATCAAACCACCGGCAAGATGTAGGATCTTTGCCTAACGATTTTAAAAGCGACTGTGAGGTTTTGGGCGCATTTTGCATTCTACTCAACATCCTCGTCTAACTCAAGCGTTTCCAACACTTGCTCAGCTGGAGTTAAATACTTTTTATTATTATTGCAAATTTTGCAGCAGGGGACAACATTATGCCGATCGCTTTGACCACCGCGAGCCACGGGAATAACATGATCCATGGTTAATTCAGACGGTGGAAATTTCTTCTTGCAGTAGTAGCAAATCCCTTGCGCTATTTGATTTTTCCACCATTGACTTTGGCGAAGCTCTCTAGCCTTTTCACGCTCTTTGGCTGCGTCGCCTTGCATAATGCCTAATCCTGGCGGTAAAGGCATCTGCCGCTCTTTGCGGCTTCTGTCTCTATGTAATCCTTTGCCCATTATTGAAAGTACCTTTGCACCTTCTCACCAAGTATCGTCTCGAGGACAGGAACTACATGCCACTCGTCGCGCATCTCAAGATACTCGCTTACAACCTGCGGCTGCCCGGCTTTGACCCCCTTAACCGCACGAAGCATTATATTTCGCGCGGTAGCTTCCGATGATACAAATTCTGAAATCTTTACCCGATACCCAGATATGCGCATCAACTGAGCGCGAAAGGCGTCTGTCATCAAATCGGCAAGGCGTTCACGCAATATCCCGTGGCGCAGCAATGCCCGCATAGGACCTGAATCCTTGATTTGCTTTTGCAAGTCGTGCTGACAGCAAGGAGCAATAAGCATATACCTTGCGCCTAGACGGATTCCGCAAGCTATTGCAAGGTCGGTTGCAACATCACACGCATGAAGGCTGAGAACCAAATCCGGTGGTGTATCAAGCTTAACCTCAGCCAGATCTGCGGTTATAAACTCAACATCGCCTGCGATGCCTAAACGCTCTGCCATTCCCTTAGCTGAGGTTATCACCGATTGATTTCTGTCAACACCGCTTACTTTGACCTTTAACCCACGGACTTGACTCAAGTAGCAGTAAGCAGAGAGTGTTAAATAGGCACGGCCGCAACCGCAATCTAAAATCTCAAGGGGTTTTTCCTGCGATGGAGAATCTTCATCAAGCAAAGCGTCAAGCTCACGCAAAAAGGCATTTATCTGATCGGTCTTACCACGCATTGAGGCTTTGATATTACCGCCGCCATCGGCTAAACCCAAAACTTTGAGAAGTGCCGTAGAATCAAAACGCGATAACGGTTGGTCTTTTATATGATCATGGGCCTTGACCTGGCTTCCCACCGCCTTTTTATCGCCCTTTACCGTACCTCTTGATACAAGGGCGCGCCCTTTGCGTGTAATCCTAATATGAAGATCGCCCGTGCTTGCCGTCAAATGGTATTCTCTGGCACCGGTCGCATCGAGTAAGGAATCCAAAACTCTTTGGGCTTCATCACCTGAGGAATAATTTTTGACGATTACCTGTTTACCGACACTTTGTTCCAGCTGCCATTGCATGACGCCTGAAATTGAGAGTGGACGCAAACTTTCCTTTGATGGGCCAAGCCCCTGATGACGAACCATTGTAAATCGGATACATTCATCCTCTGAAAGGACTCGCTTGCGCAGCTCATCCGCCAGCTCTTTTTCCAGGGTCGTTCTAGGAACGAAATCAAAATCTTCGTCTTCGGTCATATAAATTGCACCATATAAACAGATGGAAGGGTGATGCAATGTTTCTTTGTAAACTTAGAAACTATGCGTAAAGCCCAAGCGAAGCTCAGTCTCTGAGACTAATGTAAGCGCAGCATTGACACTCCAACCGTCAATAAAGCGATACCATCCTGCGAGACGAAACGCGATGGGATCATCGTGCTTTGCCGACAAATTCAACGGGCCGGAGGAATAAGGGAATTCACCTGAAACGCTTACATCGCTAAAAGCATATACTAAAGCCGCTGCTGAAGCGCCCCAATTTTCTTGTGAGTAAGTAAGCTCTAAATCAATCCTAAGCAAAAACTCGGTAATTTCAAGCGAGCTTGACTTTGTACTGTATGACGAAAAGTAGCTTTCAACATCATTTGTACCGATAACAGTTCCTTGACTGAGAGACTTTACCGACAAATCAATCTCATCAATGCGGTACTTTGCATAAACTCCTGCGAGGGCACTCCAACTTCCTTCTTTAAGGAACGGCCTTTTATATCCCAAAGCGATCGCCTTGCTATTTCCGTCATCAAGGGTAGAACTTGCGACACCCATACCGCTTGGAACGATATCGCCGCCCTCGGCTGAAATGGCATATTGTGCTTCAATAGTCCACGCATTGCAGTATATACCTGCACCAACCGTAGTTCTCTCCAAGTCTGAATCTGAGCCTGAGAAATTTTCAACGCTCCACTTAAATGGCGTTGTATCCATCGGGGCGACCCAAAATCCCAGCGTCAATGGCTTCGAGGCGCTTGGAAGAGCCGACAAATCTAAGGGGGCTACCGTTCTCCTTGCATTTTCAGCAGGAATCGGTAACATCTCCTGCTTTGGTGGAATGGGTCTAAATTCCGCAATCGGCTTTTCAGGTACAGACGAAACGACTGGTTTTTTCTCGATTACGGTAGGCGGTTGCGGAGGCGTAGAAGTCTGCGAGGAGTAGGTATACATAACATCACCGACCCTCATCAAGCGGCCTTCCACCGGCTGATATGGACCATAGACATTACCCGATTTGCCTATAAAAGAAAATCTTTGATCTAGGAGTGAGAGCTCGTATAAATCTCCACCCACCCTGACCTTTGCGCCGTGGTAGAGCGTATATGGGCCGAATGTCTTTCCAGTACGTGACTCAACTAGTAAAAACCGTGATGCAGACAATGCGGTAAAGGTTGAAAAAAGAAAGACCGAAAGAAATAAAAAAAGTCTCTTTAGCATTGCTATATCCACCGGTGTTGAGCTATTTTACTGAACAGGAATGGCGGTTTGCCTTTCAATAAGTTTATTATTCTCTTGGTTGAGTTCCTCGCATTTTTTCTTCAGCGACTCAATCTCAGCCTTGAGATTACGCTCGTTTTCCAAAAGAATATTGTTCTGATCGTTAATAAGTCGCAAATCTTTAGAAAGCGAACGGTTAGTTCTTGCAAGAGAATAAGCCGTCGCGCCTAAAACCGCAACCAATGCCGCCGTAACGGCAAAATGAGTAACTGTCCTTACAAGCCCGGCGGTTTCAATTGGGCCTGGATTATTAGGTGTCACGGAAGATCCAGACCTCTTGTGGTGATGTCCGCCGCTATGACGGCGATGGCGATGTACAATGTCATCACCATCGCAATAAGAAGAAGACGAACTGTGATTATGCGAATGACGAGAAGATGATGAATCCCTATAAGATCCGTTATCGTCAGAAGCCATTGACACACCCCTCTTTATTCAGCTGTAGGAGTCTCGTTTTCGTTAAGCAGACGCTGAACTGCACCGCGGGCAATCTCAATCTTGACGCCAGGAGCGACTTCAACCATAAAGGTAAATTCTTTAACCTCGGCAATAGTGCCTATAAAGCCGCTTCCGAAAAGAATACGCTGTCCAGCGCGCATTGCGTCAATGGCTGCACGGCGCTCTTTTTCCTTGCGCTGCTGTGGGCGAACCATCAAGAAATAGAATATGGCGAAAATAATCACCATAGGCATAAGCATTTCAAGAATTCCACCCTGACGCGGTGCCGCCTGTGCAATAATTGTGAAGAGTTCTGTCATAATTGATCCTCCTTAGCGGAAGAACGCATTGCGTTCCTCCGCTAATCAACTTTAAGCTTCAAAGTCGTCGACAATCGAGCCGTCGTTTGCGACAGTCTCAGCATCGTTTTCGTAGACCTCGGTAGGATATCCCTCATCCTCCTCGTTGTCCTCGTTATCATCGTGTCCCGCATAGCTCTGTTGGGCTTCAACAGGCAGAGGATTAAGGACTTCCTCGGGGATTGGCTCGACAAGAGGAACGAGCTTAATGCGACGATGCTTGCTAAAGCCGGTACCGCCAGGGATGAGGTGACCGAGAATGACATTCTCCTTGAAGCCGCGGAGGTCGTCGACACGACCGAGAGTTGCAGCCTCGGCGAGAACTCTTGTGGTATCCTGGAAGGATGCCGCTGAAATGAAGCTGTCTGTCTCAAGAGCCGCCTTGGTGATACCGAGAAGTGCCGGCTGAGCCTCAGACGGACGCTTACCCTCTGCAGCCATAGCCTCGTTTGTTGCGAGGAACTGCTGACGGGTAACCTGATCGTTCCAAAGGAAGTCTGTATCACCAGGATTGGTGATGCGGACCTTGCGGAGCATCTGGCGGACGATGATTTCGATGTGCTTATCGTTAATTTCTACGCCCTGAGCACTGTAAACCTGCTGAACTTCTTCAACGAGATAACGCTGCAATTCCTGAGGACCGCAAACATCAAGGATTTCCTGTGGGATAATCGGACCGTCGGTAAGCTTCTGACCCTTACGGACATGATCGCCTTCTGTGACAACGATGTGCTTACCCATCTGAATGAGGTGCTCTTCCTGAACGCCTGTGACCTCATCAGCGACAATTACGCAACGACGGCCGCGGACATTCTGACCCCACCTGATGACACCCTCAATCTTGGCAATATCGGCGGCATCGGTTGGATGGCGAGCTTCGAAGAGCTCGGCAACGCGTGGCAAACCACCAGTAATATCGCGTGTCTTGGCTGCCTGACGGGGAGTCTTGGCAAGAATGGTACCGGCCTTGACCGATTCGCCATCCTGAACCATGATGTGAGCACCGACAGGAATCGGGTATGAGCCCAGCGGGATATACTCGCGTGATCCCTTTTCGCGCATAAGAATGGTAATCGATGGGTGGGCATCCGATGAAGATTCGCGGACAACATACATTGGCTTGCCGGTATCTGTTGTCGTCTCGACTTCAACGGTATCACCCTCGATAAACTCGTCGAACTGAACCTTACCTTCGTACTCGGAAATAACTGGGACTGAGTGTGGATCCCATTCAGCTACGATATCATCGGCCTTGACGGTGTCGCCAGCCTTAACGAGAAGCGTAGTACCGATCTGGAGCTGAATGCTTTCAAGCTCGTGACCTGCGGCATTCTTGATAACGAGCGCACCGCTCTTGTTAAGAACGACTTCCTTGCCATCCTCGTTGGTGACGGTACGGACATCATCTCCAAATGAGACGACACCTTCATGGTGTACCTTGATTTCGTTAGAGACAACCGAGGCGGAAGCAGTACCACCAACATGGAAGGTACGCATCGTAAGCTGGGTACCTGGCTCACCGATTGACTGTGCGGCGACGATACCGACTGCAGTACCGATTTCAACGGGCTTGCCAGTCGAGAGGTCGCGACCGTAGCACTTGGCGCACATACCGTGCTGCGCTTCGCAGGTAAGACCAGAGCGAATCCAAACGCGCTCGATACCAGCCTTCTTGATGCGCTTGCAGGCCTCTTCGTCAATCTCCTCATTTGCCCTGAGAATAACCTCGTTTGTGGTTGGATCATAGAGGTCATGAAGTGCAGTACGGCCGAGGATACGCTTTGTGAGCGGTGTGGCGTTCTCATTCTCGGCATCAGCGATGATTTCAATACCATTGACGGTATTGCAGTCGTCCGTGACGATGATGACATCCTGAGAAACATCAACCAAACGGCGGGTAAGATAACCAGCGTCAGCGGTCTTAAGAGCCGTATCAGCCAAACCTTTACGAGCACCGTGAGATGAAATAAAGTATTCGAGAATGGAAAGACCTTCGCGGAAGGATGCGGTAATCGGGGTTTCGATAATTTCGCCCGACGGCTTAGCCATAAGACCGCGCATACCGGCGAGCTGACGAATCTGCTGCTTTGAACCACGAGCCTTTGAGTCGAACATCATGAAGAGCGGGTTCGTCTCGTTTGGATTGACAGCATCTGGATTCTGGTTGCGGTCGATAGCGACATAGAGCTCATCAGCAATCTTATCGGTTGTTGTCGTCCAAATGTCAACGATCTTGTTGTGACGCTCGCCGTCCGTAATAAGACCGAGCTGATACTGCTGATCGATCTTGGCTGCTTCTGCGCGAGCCGCATCAAGGAACTCATCCTTGCGGGAAGGACGAATCATATCCTTAAGACCCATCGATACGCCGGCCTTGGTAGCATACTCATAGCCGAGATCCTTGAGGTCGTCGAGTACCTTTACCGTTGCATCATGGCCAACGACATGGTGGCAGTTAAGAATGAGGTCGCCAAGCTTAGACTTATCAACCTTGATGTTGATAAAACCAATCTCGTCAGGCCAAATCTCGTTGAAAATCACGCGGCCGACAGTAGTCTCAATGACCTTAGCGTCCTTGACGCCGTAGGAGGTATCGCGACCAAAGTCCGGGTTCTTGATAAGAATACGGGAGTGATTGTCGAGATAGCCCTGCTCACGGGCGAGAAGAATCTCGGAAATTCCCGACATAAACGGAAGGTGCTCGTTCCAATCAATTGGATCCTTGCCTGGCTCATGACCTGCAAGCTTATCCTTCTGACCGACCTCGGTAAGATAGTAGATACCAAGGGCGATATCCTGCGTCGGGGTCATAATTGACTTACCCGATGCAGGTGAGAAAATTGAGTTGGAGGCAAGCATCAAGAGATGGCTCTCAAGCTGAGCCTCAATTGAAAGAGGTACATGAACAGCCATCTGGTCACCGTCGAAGTCGGCGTTAAATGCCGTACATACCATCGGGTGAAGCTGAATGGCCTCGCCTTCAATCAAGACAGGCTCGAAGGACTGAATCGAGAGACGGTGCAAGGTAGGTGCACGGTTAAGCATAACCGTCTTACCCTTAATGACCTCATCAAGAGCATCCCAAACAAGACGATCCTGACGCTCAATGAGCTTGCGGGCTGTACGAACGGTATGTGTGTAGCCCAATTCCTTCAAGCGGCGGATAATGAATGGCTCAAAGAGTGTAAGAGCCATCTTCTTGGGAAGACCGCACTGATAGAGCTTAAGTTTGGGGCCGACGACGATAACAGAACGGCCGGAATAGTCGACACGCTTACCGAGAAGGTTCTGACGGAAGCGACCCGTCTTACCTTTAAGCATATCAGAAAGTGACTTGAGCGGACGATTGCCGGCACCGGTAACGGGCTTGCCATGACGACCGTTGTCAAAGACCGCGTCAACAGCCTCTTGAAGCATACGCTTTTCGTTACGGATGATAACATCAGGCGTCTTGAGCTGCAAGAGATTGCGAAGACGGTTGTTACGATTGATAACGCGACGATAAAGGTCGTTAAGGTCGGAGGTCGCAAAGCGACCGCCGTCTAGTGGAACGAGAGGACGCAAATCCGGTGGGATAACGGGAAGAACATCCAAAACCATCCACTCGGGACGGGCCTCGGAACGAATAAATCCATCGCAAATCTTCATACGCTTTGAGATTTGCTTGCGCTTCTGCTTGCTGGAAGTATTCTCGATATCCTGCTCAAGCTGATACTTGAGCTCTTCAAGGTCAATCGCCTTCAGGCACTCGCGGACAGCCTCGGCGCCCATCATTGCCTTGAAGTTGTCGCCGTACTTGTCAAGAGCCTCTTGGTATTCATCCTCGGAAAGGAGCTGATTCGGCTGGAGAGGAGTATCGCCTGGGTCGACGACCAAATGATCCTCGTAATAGATTACACGCTCAAGCTGGCTGCTGGGGATGTCAAGAATTGTAGCGATGCGTGAAGGATTGCACTTGAAGAACCAGATGTGTGAAACTGGAACGGCAAGCTCAATATGACCCATGCGCTGACGACGGACTCGAGAAACCGTAACCTCGACACCGCAACGATCGCAAACGATACCCTTGTGCTTAATGCGCTTATACTTACCGCAAGCGCACTCCCAGTCATGGGTCGGGCCAAAGATACGCTCGCAGAAAAGGCCGTCCTTCTCCGGGCGGTATGTGCGGTAGTTGATTGTCTCTGGATTACGGATTTCGCCGTGGCTCCATGAACGAATCGTATCAGGGGATGCCAGCATGATGCGAACTGAATCATACTGGTCGGAATTGACAGATCCAAACATTTCGTTGACTGCGTAAGGATTCATAAAATCGTTTCTCCTTAGAACCAATTGGCGTTGGAATTAGTTGGCGGGCGTATTGTCAAGAGCTGCCGGGAGTTGAATCTCATCCTC
Source organism: Kiritimatiellia bacterium (assembly GCA_045603485.1). Lineage (GTDB taxonomy): Bacteria > Verrucomicrobiota > Kiritimatiellia > RFP12 > JAAYLN01 > RGIG5952. Next base: position 70,930 of record JAZUMF010000077.1, read on the forward strand.
GACATCGTCTCCAATAAGCTTCATATTGAGGCAAAGACCGCGAAGCTCGTTCATAAGAACCGAGAATGACTCTGGCATACCTGCTTCAAGCGTATTTGTGCCCTTGACGATAGACTCATAGATGCGGGTACGGCCGCCGACATCGTCAGACTTAACCGTGAGGAGCTCCTGGAGAGCGTAGGCAACACCATATGCTTCAAGAGCCCAAACCTCCATTTCACCCATACGCTGACCGCCGTACTGGGCTTTACCGCCGAGAGGCTGCTGCGTGACAAGCGAGTAAGGACCGATTGCACGGGCGTGAATCTTGTCAGTGACAAGGTGGTGGAGCTTGAGGAAGTAGGTTCCACCGACGACAACTCGCTGATCGAAGGGCTGACCGGTACGGCCATCATAGACGACAGACTTACCGTCGGGATTAATCCATGGGTTTATGCCGCGGGCAACCTGAGAATCGTGAGCCTTCTGGAGAAGCTCGTCAATCGTCTTTTCAGGAACACCATCGAAGACCGGTGTTGCGGCGTAGATGCCCAACTCGCGGCAAGCAAGACCGAGATAAGCCTCAAAAAGCTGACCAAGGTTCATACGAGAAGGAACGCCGAGCGGGTTAAGAACGATATCAACCGGTGTGCCGTCAGGCAGATAAGGCATATCGCAATCCTTGACGATACGAGAGACAACGCCCTTGTTACCGTGACGACCTGCGAGCTTATCACCAACTGAAAGATTCTTCTTCTCTGCGATGTAAACACGAACCTGCTTAATCACAGAAGAGTCGCCGGAGGATGCGCCGTCAAAGCTGAGGTTATCAATCGAAGCCTCAAGCTCATCGAACTGCCCCTTGAACTTATTAATCATGTTGACGACATCGTCCATCACCTCGCCGTTGAAGTTGACATGGCAATGAGCCTTGGCGATGCGGGTAATGGCACGCTTCATGACCTTGTGGTCGGCAGGAACGATTACCTCGTCAGAATTTGCGTCAACAATCTCGAACGAAATTGTCTCTCCGAGAATGAACTTGCTAAGAGCATTTACGCAGTCATCCTCAAGAGATGCGATTCTATCACGACGCTCGGCCTCGAGATCCTCAGGGCTCTTCTCATTTGAAGGTAGGCGAACCTCTGAATCCTCATCCTCACCGCTCTCCGGATTGATATTCTGGAAGTCATCATCCTCAACCAAATCGCGGACATCGTCATCGTTTATACGCTTGATAGGCGAAGAACGGCCAAGACCGTGCGCCAAATCCTGCTTGGTGATGACCTTGACATTCATAACGACACCATATGTGCCGCTCGGAACCTTGAGAGAGCTATCGCGGACATCGGCAGCCTTGGCACCGAAAATGGCGCGGAGAAGGCGCTCTTCCGGAGCAAGCTCCGTCTCAGACTTAGGTGTGATCTTACCGACAAGAATATCACCGGGGCGAACCTCTGCGCCGATACGGATTACGCCATCGGCATCGAGATTGCGAAGCGCATCTTCACCGACATTTGGAATATCTGCCGTAATCTCTTCTGCGCCAAGCTTGGTATCGCGAGCCATAACCTCATAATCCTGAATATGGATCGAGGTGAAGACATCGTCGCGGACAATACGCTCGGAAACGAGAATAGCGTCCTCGAAGTTGAAGCCGTTCCATGGCATATATGCGCAAAGAAGGTTTTTACCGAGAGCAAGCTCGCCGTCCTTTGTGGATGGGCCATCGGCTAGGCAATCGCCAACCTTGACCGCATCTCCGACCTTGACGATCGGCTTCTGGTTAAAGCAGGTCGTGGCGTTGGTGCGACGGAACTTCTGAAGATTGTAAACACGATAGCCGGGACCCTGCTTCTTGTTGCGTGGAGGCATCTTGCCATTATCTGTAACGACAATTTCCGTTGCCGAAACATAGGCGACAATACCATCCTCAATAGCAAGTACCGTCACGCATGAGTCAACTGCTGCGCGATGCTCAAGACCCGTTGCAACAAATGGGCGGTCAGGACGCAATAGAGGTACTGCCTGACGCATCATGTTTGCGCCCATCAATGCACGGTTTGCGTCATCGTGCTCAAGGAACGGAATCAAACCTGCGGCGATGGAGATAACCTGAAGCGGTGACACATCGACAAACTGAACCGATGAGGAAGGAACCTCTAAGAACTCAGTCTTATGACGGGCCGTTACGCGGTCAGTCAGGAAGCTGCCGTCAGCACCGAGGAGGGAGTTTGCCTGAGCAATGACATACTGCTCCTCGACATCAGCCGACATATATACGACCTCGTCTGTGACCTTGCCGTCAACAACGCGGCGGTATGGACTCTCAATGAAGCCATACTCGTTAATGTGGGCATAGAGACCGAGTGATGAAATAAGACCGATGTTTGGACCTTCAGGAGTCTCAATCGGGCAAATACGACCATAGTGAGATGTGTGAACGTCGCGGACCTCAAAGCCTGCTCGGTCGCGATTCATACCACCGGGACCGAGAGCTGAAAGACGACGCTTGTGGGCAAGAGCCGAGAGCGGGTTCGTCTGGTCCATAAACTGTGAAAGCTGGCTGCGTCCGAAGAAGTCCTGAACAACGGCTGAGAGCGACTTGGCAGTGACAAGCTTTGAAGGCGAAATAACGCCAGTAGCGCTGTCAAAAACGCTCATGCGCTCGCGGATAAGGTGCTCGGTGCGGCTCAAGCCGACGCGGCAGGCATTCTCAACGAGCTCGCCGGCTGTACGGATACGACGGCTTCCGAGGTGGTCAATATCATCAACATCGCTACGGCCGACGCGGATATCAAGCAACCAGCGGATTGACTCAACGACATCAATACCGCTCTCGTCAAGAGTGCGGAGCTCAGAATCAACCTTGCCCTCAAGACCAAGCTTGGCATTGATCTTGTGGCGACCGACCTTGGTAAGGTCGTAGTGACGCTGATCAAAGAAAAGACGGCGGAGAAGCTGCTTGGCGTTAGAAGCGGTCGCGGGGTCACCGGGACGGAGGCGACGGTAAATATCGGTCAAAGCCTCCTCCTCTGTATGGGTCTGATCGACGAGAAGGGTCTTAAGGAGAACGCCTTCATCCCAAGAAACATCAACGACCTCTACATCGGCGAAGTTGGCCTGAGACATCTGACGGAGAACAGCCTCAGAAACAGGCTCGTAGCGACGAGCCAAAACTGCACGGCTGTCAACATCAATCACATCGTCCTTGAAGTGGAGATGCTTAAGATTGGTAGCGTCGACATCGGCAAGGCGAATGCAATTTGTGGCATTCTTGGCAACCTTGATCGTGCTGTCAAGGACAATCTTCTTAAAGGTGTAATACAAACCTAGAATCTGCTCATCGCTTCCAAAGCCAAGAGCACGAAGGAATGTCGTTGCGTAGAACTTCCTTCTCCTACGGCGGCGGTCCATGTAGACCCAAAGAATATCGCTCGTATCAAACTGAATCTCAATCCAGTTGCCGCGGTCGGGAATGATGCGGACAGAGTAAAGCGTCTGACCATTGGTATGAGGTGCTGACTCGGTGCAGACACCAGGGCTACGATGCAACTGAGAAACAATGACGCGCTCAGCACCATTTACGACAAAGGCGCCGTCTGGAGTCATAAGGGGGATATCACCCATGAAGACCTCTTCTTCACGATGCTCCTCACCCTCACGCAAATCAAACTTGACTCTTAGAGGCGCAGCATATGTGCCACCATCGGCCAAGGCCTCAAGAATACTGAACTTGGGCTGACCAAAAGAATACTCGACAAAGTGGAGCGAGTACTTGCCGTCGGCGGCCTCGACGGGGAAAATTTCGTTAAATGCAGCCTGAAGACCTTTTTTGTTGTCACGCTTGGCAGGCGGCACGTCCAGTTGTAGGAAGTCCTTGTAAGACTGGGTCTGGATTTCGATTAGATTCGGCGGTGGGATTACCGGATTCAAGGTGCCGAAAGACTTTCTTTCTATCATCGTAGAACCTCTTGACGACTTGGACAAATGACGCGATAGTGTAAAATGAAGGCACGACTACCCACGCGTCGGCAGGTAGTCGGCCTGTTACAAGAACCAAAAAGGTTACTTGATTTCAACCTTGGCGCCGGCCTTCTCGACCTGCTCCTTGATCTTGTCGGCTTCGTCCTTAGCGACGCCGGTCTTGATGGCCTTAGGAGCACCATCAACGAGATCCTTGGCATCCTTGAGGCCGAGACCGGTGATAGCACGAACCTCCTTGATGACTGCGATCTTGTTTGCGCCAGCCTCAGCGAGGATAACATCAAACTCGGTCTTCTCCTCTGCAGGAGCAGCAGCGGCGGCAGCAGCAGGAGCGGCAGCAGCTACAGGAGCGGCAGCAGAAACGCCCCACTTCTCTTCGAGGGTCTTGACGAGATCGGCAATCTCGAGAACGGTAAGTCCACTGAGGAACTCAACAACTTCGTCCTTTGTCATTTTAATACTTCCTTGTGTTTTTTGTTGTTTATAACCCCGCATGTCTGATGCATGCGTGGAACACCGAACCGGAGCCATGCTCGGCACCCGCCGTGCGGCGCCGGTGCGGTTTTACGGTTGATGCGCGAAGCCTTATTACGCCTCGGCGCCACCGTCCTTGTCGGCCTTGGCCTTGAGGACGTAGAGAGCGCTCGTGAGAGGTGCAACAAAGACACGCACGAGATTGGTGGCAGGAGCCATGAATGTGGCGAGGAGCTGTGCACGGAGCTGATCCTTGGAAGGAAGCTTCGAGAGAGCCTCAACATCAGTCTTGGAGAGCGCGACCTTGTCGAGCTCGCCGCCCTTGATGTCGGCCTTTTCATGTTCCTTGACAAATTTGCAGACAATCTTGGCAAGCTCAGAAGCATCGCCCTTACCGGTGATAACAGCGGTAGGACCTGCGAGCATACCAGAGATATCAGCCCAACCGAGTTCGTCGGCAGCCTTCTTGACAAGAGTATTCTTGGCAATCAAGCAACGACCCTCGAGAGGGAGAATAGCCTTACGGAGCTCATGAAGCTCAGAAACTGTGAGACCGCCGTAGGCCAAAACGATTACGCTGTCCGAATCCTTAAGACGATCAGTGATCTCTTGAAGAATAGCAATTTTTTCGACTCTCATTGCGAAATCTCCTTATTCGGCGTCAGAGCCAAAGCTGTAGGCGACAGGAACGCCAACGCCCATGGTGGAGCTAATCGTCACAGAACGAATAAAGACACCCTTGGCGCTTGCAGGACGCTCTGCGTTGACAGCGGTGAGAATTGACTTGATGTTCTCGGCAAGCTTGTCAGCCTCGAAGCTAAGCTTACCAGCGACAACACTTACATTACCGGTGCGATCCATACGGAACTCAACACGGCCACCCTTAGCGGCGATAACTGCAGGACCGACATCGTCGGTAACTGTACCAGTCTTGGGGTTAGGCATAAGGCCGCGAGGACCGAGAACACGACCGAGCTTACGGACTTCCTTCATGGCGTCCGTTGTTGAAATTGCGACATCAAACTCAGTCCAGCCACTCTTGACCTTCTCAATCAAATCATCGTATCCTGCCTCTTCAGCACCGGCAGCCTTAGCGGCATCAGCGGCCTCGCCGGCAGCGAAGACGATAACGCGGACGGACTTACCGGTTCCGTTAGGAAGGCTTACGGTGCCACGGACAGTCTGGTCAGACTTTGTGGGGTCGGCGCCGAGACGCATTGCGACTTCAACAGTCTCGTCAAACTTAGCGCCTGGATGAGCCTTGATAAAATTAACTGCCTCGTCGAGAGCGACGGGAGCCTTGGGAGCCTGCTTAAGAGACTCGCGGTACTTCTTACTGTGCTTTGCCATTTTAGTCGTCTCCGCTAGCCTTCAATTTCAATACCCATTGAACGGGCGGTTCCCATGATGATACGAGCTGCCGCCTCAGGATCTGTTGCATTAAGATCTTCAGCCTTCATCTTGACAATCTCGTCAATCTGAGCGCGTGTCACCTTACCGACCTTGACAGAGTTTGGCTTGCCTGAAGCCTTGTCAAGCTTAGCAGCCTTCTTAAGAAGGACAGCGGCTGGCGGACTGCGAAGAATGAACGAGAAGCTGCGGTCAGCATAAACAGTGATAACGACTGGGATAATAAGTCCAGCCTTATCCTGGGTCTTGGAGTTAAACTCCTTGCAGAACGCCATGATGTTGACGCCCTGAGCACCAAGCGCAGGTCCGATAGGAGGTGCAGGGTTAGCCTGACCAGCTGGAACCTGAAGGCGCACGATGCCTGTAACTTTCTTTGCCATGTTGTGCCTTTTTGTCGTTTAGCGGCTCTCCCGGGTCCCGTCCGGTACCAACGAGCCGGCTGTTATCAGCCGAGAGTTGTGGGCTGAGCAATCTCCTGACGCTCAACTTGCCAGTACTCCAGCTCAACCGCAATAGGTCTACCGAACACCGTAACGGTGACATTCAACTTACCGCGGTCAGGATCGACCTTGTCAATAGGTCCACTCGAACCCTTGAAAGCTCCATCTGTAATTTGAACAATCTCACCGACCTTATAGTCGATTTTGACGCGGGTCTTGCCCTCTTCGCCATTCGTCTGCTCAAATATATCCGATACTTCGCGCTCGGACAAGGCGCTTGGCTTATCACCGCCAAGAAAACCGATGATACCAGGCGTATCCTTAATGAAACGCCAAACCCCGATATTCAAAACCTTCTTGTGTGGCTTAGCTGGATTTGGAACATTCCAAATAGCCGCCTGAACGAGAAGATAACCGGGGAAAAATTTGCGGGAAATGGTGCGCTTTTTATTCTGACGAGTCTCCGTAACACGCTCGGTAGGTACAACGACCATACCAACTGAGTCAGAGAGCTCTTCGGTAATCTTTTGAGCGTCAATATAACGCTTGGAACGCATTTCCTGACCGGTAAGACAGTGAACAACAAACCACTGCATTCCCTCGCGATTGATTTCCTCGCCCTGGGGAAGTCCCACAATACCATCCTCTAATTGCTCATCCATGATATGCTCCTGCCTTACTAAAATAGCCAATGCGACAGCGCGCCCATCAAATTCGCCACTTAGGCCCCGATGACAATCTTGAGAACCCACTCAATAATCTTGTCAAAAACAAGAACTGTCGCCGAAAGGATAACGATAAAAACAAGGACGACAATTGTAGACTCGACAAGTTCCTTACCCTTTGGCCAGGTAATTCTGTGGAATTCTGCGCCAACCTCGCTGAAAAAGCCGGAAATGACGGCCTTAACACCATCGAACTTGTCACTGTTTTTCTCAACATCGTTTTGTTCGCTCATTTCCTCACCCTCTTTCTACGCAAAAAACACCCTGCCATCCAAATCTCTCATTCAACAGCAAGGTTGCCAAACTGGCAGGGTAGGCAGGAATCGAACCCACATCAACGGTTTTGGAGACCGCCGCACTGCCATTGTGCTACTACCCTATCCTAAAAAAATCCTTCTCAGCCGAAATTACTTGACTTCCTTGTGAACGGTGCGCTTGCGCTCGTTCGGGCAGTACTTTGTAATTTCAAAACGATTGGTCTGCGTCCGCTTATTGCGGGTTGTCGTATAATTACGGCGTTTGCACTCTGTGCATGCCAAAATTGCTAATTCACGCGGCATCTTTTTACCTCTCTCGAAAAATACAAGGCCATTATATTACCAAAAAATTAAGATATTGTCTACAACTTTTTTCTAGTACAACAATAATTGTGTCGCAAATCCCCCTGGCCAATACTCAAAGCAGCCAATATCAACCGCTCCGTTTAGCCGCTTCTTTCTATCGGCATCAAGGCTGCTTTCCGTATAAAAATGATCTACTCCACTGTCCCTGGCAGGTGATTTCGCCCGAGGCATATACCAATGCGCCCGTGAATCACGCCCTTCATTGAACAAAGGCCGATTGCTTTGCCTGCTATCAGTCAATGTCGGAGTTCCTGTTACATTTTCGTAAATAGCATTCCAATGTTTTCCGCCACCAATGTCAGATGGAATATTACCATTAAAAAGACAATTTGTCGTTATACTCTTCGTCATTGCCGCATTGATGGTTTTATTATTGACTAAAGTACAATTCACTGCATTATATCCAATAAGCGTATAACTTGCCCCCAATGTTTTATTATTGTCAAAGAGACAATTATACAAGCAGATAGAAGCATCCGCGCCGCCCATATTCGTTGCCGAATTTGCAAAAATCACGCAATTACTGACAATGACCCTGCTTCTCGTATCTCCTCCAACTGCACCACCTGCGTTTTGCGCATAATTATGAGAAAATAGCGACATATTACATGCCCCTCTGTAAAGACCTCCGCCATTCTTGGCAAGATTATTTAAGAACTTTGAATTCTCATATTTACCTAAGTATCCCGCTCCCCCATAAGACACAGCACTATTGTTACTAAAGACGCAATCTACATATAAGCCATTACAAGCCGCACCCCCAGAATTTCCTGCTTTATTTCCAAAAAAATTGCATTTTTCAAGTAGCGTTGGCTGAGTTTGATACTCACTATACGCAGCGCCACCTAAATTTTTAGCATAATTATTTTCAAAATGACACTCAACTGCCTTAGTATAGCTAATTGCACCACCTGAATTCGCTTGATTCCCATAAAAAACACAATTTGAAATCGTCCAATATTTACCGTATCGACCTTGACTATAGCCGCCTCCTGCCGACCCTGCAATATTATTTGTAAAATAACATCTAAAAACAGGAGTTGTCTCCGAAACGGCTCCTCCTTCACCTGTTGAAGTATTACCGATAAAAATACTGTCAACGACAACACCGCCGTTTCGTATTGCACCGCCGGCAGGGCTTGAATTCCCGATAAATATGCAGTTTGTCACAAATGAAGCATAATTGCCCCCTGTACTATTTATCGCACCCCCGTAATAGCCCCCGGCAGCCGTATTGCTGATAAAAGTAGAACTGAAAGCATCCCCAAACTTAACTGCACCTGCAGATCTCTTTGCTGAATTGCAAACAAATAGACAATTCGACACCCCATTACGGGCTGATGGATATTGTGGAAAGTAAACAGCTCCTCCGTCTTGTGTTGAAGAGTTATTTGTAAAAACACTATCGGTAACCAAAATCCCCCTGCCATTAAAATATGTAGCTCCCCCAGAGCCGCCACAAGCTTTATTATCAACAAAGACGCAAGATCTTACATAACTTGCATTACACGATGCACCGCCGTGTATTGCCGCCATATTGCCGATAAATACGCAATTAGTTGCATATCCATTAAAGATTGCGCCACCTGAAGCAGAATTAGTATTTGACATAAAAAATGACGATACCGCTCCCGTTTTATACAATGGAGCACCGCCTGCACCGTGATTTTTTATAATGCGGCAATTGTATGCAACTAAGTCACCATCATTCTTTGAACATAACGCGACCCCGTCTACCGTTGAATAAAAATTCGATATCGTAAGTGATTCTATGCGAGCTTTAACAGTTGACGCAATTGCACGAACAGCAGGCGGTACATTCGTAGTCAATAAATCGTCACTGATATATGTTTCACCGCCACGCCCCACGATAACGACACTTGAAGGATCGCCCGTAGACGATTTTACAGTCAAATACCCCTTTGTTATATTGATACAAGATTTGCCTGTAATTCCAGAAATAGTCGAACCTTGCGAATCTGAATAATCATATCTGCCAGGCAAAAGAATAACAGTGTCACCGGCATCCCAGCTCTTTGCATTTACCGCCTTATCAATTGCAGCCTGAATCGTACCAGGAGCCTCAGCCGTACACTCGGCATCAACCGCTCCATTTGGCGACGCATACCAAGTTGCCCCAAATGCCGAGATCGTTGCTACAAAACAAAAAGTTACAAATGACAGTCTTGCGCCAAAAGTCATAAGAGCCTCCAAAAATTATTCAAATCGTTACCATTCTATCATTTATTAACAAACATAACAAGAGTGAGACAAAATGATTTAGCCGCAGTATAACTCATTCATAAAAAGGGATGAGAGAGGTAAAGGGAAATAAAAGCGTAATCCACCGTCATCTCAATCCCTTTTATCGCCTCCCCCGCCAAGCATCACTTGGTTCACCGCGTTGACGATGGCATCCACTGCCAGTGTTGTAATATCGCCTCAAAGAATCGCAACTCTTAACGACCAATCCCTCATACACACTCTTATCCCGCTCCGAGAAGCAACAAAAATCACTTCCACTCCCTCTGCGTCTCTGTGGGAGAAAAACTACCTCACCGGGTCGCTGCAATAGTCTCGTCTCCCGCAATCGCGGCAAAAGTCGCCTCGCCAAACGGAATCGAACTGCTCGACAAGTGTTGGGTCGTCTGTCAAAACACCGTTCTCAAAATTGCGCTTTTTCTCGGACTTCGCTCCCATTCCAGCGCCGGTGAGATTCGCAGAACCGAAATATGCCTTTACACCATCAACGATAATGCATTTGAAATGCACGCGCGGGCAGAGCATTCGTTCCATCGCCGTCCAAAGCATCGGATAGCGGTCGAAGTCGTTCCGCCAGTTCAGTCCGGGATCCTTCGCATGGATGAACCGCACCTCGACCCCGCGCTTCACCATCCCGTTCAGCACTTCCAAGAACGGCATCTACCCCGCGAGTTCGTCCGCACCGTAATCTCATTCTCTGTTTTCATACGCTATTACCACAGCAATCTCCGTACCAAAACACACCAAGCCCCGAAACCTTGCGATTTCGGGGTTTGGCAGTGGTCAGAAAATGACTGGGTGGTCAGTTATATTCCGCCAATTACATCAGCCTATAGAACTGTCTTACGCATTCCTCCACCGCGAAATCCTTGAACACCTCTTGATAAGTTATTATTTTAGGCTCTTCCTTAAAAAGTGTGGGTAGAGTCCTCTTTTTTACTAGATTTGATACAAGTATAACAAAATAATTTGCCACATATCAATAATTTTAGACAGAGCCGTAATGAAACGAAAAGGACTGTCCCCTTTATTCGGTACAAAATGAGATTACGGTGCGGAACAAAATGCGAGCGGTAGGTTTAATTTTATCGCAGAGGCGCAGAGCCGCAGAGATTTTGTAATACTGACGATTTATTGCGTTAGTATAGCGATATTAGTTTGCTATGTCAAGTCTAACAGTCTGGCACTTAAAGTGTAATAACACTGCGTCATTTGCGACATCAAATGATGTCTTGTGTTTTTATATAAAAAATATTAAACCTTCGTAAAATGTTGTAATGTAATAATATATACACAAAATTTTACGGGGGGGGGTGATTTCAAAGCAAAAATTTGACAATCGTTTTTATAAAGGATAAATTATTAGCATTAGGTTAAATAAAAGACTTTCTCGGAATGCGTGTTTCAGGTTTTTTATGTAAACTTGATTTTACAACCTAATTCAAAATGGGCTCTACCCACACTTTTTAAGGAAGAACCTTATTTTAGGACATACTGTAATATCATCTCTAGGTGGAAGCTTCTCTACAAGCCGTTGATATAAAGTCATATAATCGTCACGCGCCTTTTTCGACCATTCATCTCCAAAATCAAACACGATTTCAGCGAAGTAGAGCCTACGGCCATTGATATTTTCTTGTTTCTGACCAAACCATCCTTTTTGTGAGGCGTATTTCAAGCCCATGTAATGTGCAATAACTTGTTTGAGACCATCAATATAATGACTCTTTCCATCAGAAGATACGAGCATGGAGGATGATTCGTCTTTGCCCATTTCGTACTTTATCCCATCAAACTTATTGAACAATTCCCGAAAGCAGTTACCATATCTACGGTCTGAAATGTTTTTAGCAACACGGCTACGACAAAGATATTCCGTAAATTTTGATTCAATAAATAATATTGTTGTATTATTCGACAGAACGACATCCACATTTGATGGGTGTGTATCATTGTCCTCAATTGAATTCTTCACTTCAAAATGAACATCGGTAAACTTGGCATCTCTATCATTCACCCTAATCACAAGTGGCTGTTCTTCAGTTATTTGCCCGAACATCAAATATGCTATCAGTGAAGAGGAATGCAAGCGCGTAATACGTGTCAATTCATATCCATCGCCATTTGTTGCCTCATTAAACCTGTCCCTATTGATGAACGGGAAGACGGTTCTTAGAGCCTCAAAAGAATCTGTTGGGCATTTGGGATTGCCAAAGCAAAACGAGTTTCTCGATGTTTTTCCACGCCATTTAACTGGGTAAATATACTTGCGATTTGACTGTACCCAACTGCAATTTGCAAAAAAATTTTTATAGCATGATTTGTCGCTTTTTCGCATCTTCTCGACGATATCATCCATTGCGTGAGTCCTTTCTATCGAACCTTTGAGATAGCGCGTTGAACGACCGTCATCTTGCGCGTCAGCCGCACGGGGAACATAAACGGATTCGCCAGCAATGTCAAGTCGCCGATGGCGGTCCACGAAATCGACGGATCGAGCACCGCATGTCTCAGCCCGCTTCTGCGGACAAAGCGATCTGGATTGAGCGTCTTCCACATCTTTCGCGCCGGATTCATCTTGATGTACTTGCGTACGGCCGCGAGTGGACGTCCGGCGTTGACGAGGAGCATCCAAAAGTGATCCTCCCACACGAGCGGCGCCTTTTCGCCAATCAACGGAGCAACCAAATCTTCTCCCTCTCGCCTGAAATGCTGAAACCAGTCAAGAATGTCAAATTCCCGCGCCTTGCTGTAATCTACTATCAACAGCAGATGCAGATGATCGGGCATGATGATGAAATTGCTCGCCGTCAGGAACGGCCATCGGGCATGGATGCCGCGCCAAAGGGCTGCCATGGCCCCGCCCGCCGGCGTCAATTCAACGGCGTACTCTGGCTTGCCGTCGCGCTCCGTCTTCGTTACGATGCGCGACAATACCGCTTTCCTCCCCCGCACGCAAAACGTGAGAAAGAAGAAACGCCGCCCGCTCTTGTCGAATTGCAATCTCATGCGCCGCACCTCCTGCCGACATCGATCGGGGGACGCCTCCCCCGAACCCCGCTACCGCGTCGACAAGTCGGGGTTCGGGGCGCAGCCCCGGTTGTTGTCCAACTACTCCATGCATGGCCAATATTATACCATATTCTCTACCGCACTTCTCCGCCAACCACCTTCGCAAACTCCTCGGGATAGTGCACCTTGAGATAGGCGGTCTGGTAAGCAAGCCAGGCATAGCAGACGGCATGAGATTTGTTGAAAGCGTATAACGCGAACGCCTCCCAGTCCTTCCATATCTTTGCGCAAAGCGAACGGGCTGCGGTTTCGTCGCGCCATTCGCCAATCCTGAAATCAGGATTCGCGAGACATCCCGCCACGAACTTGTCCTTCAGCTCGAGCATGACCTCCATTACTTTCTTGCCCATCGCCTTGCGAAGCTCGTCCGACTCGCCACGCGTGAAGCCGGCCAGTTTCCGCGAAAGCAGCATAACCTGTTCCTGATAGACAGTCACGCCGTATGTCTCACGCAACATCTCCTCCATGAGAGGATGGTCGTATGTAACCGGTTCCTCGCCGTTCTTGCGCCGCACGAATGTAGGCATGTAGGCTATTTGCCCCGGACGATAAAGGGCATTCATGGCCACGAGGTCATCAAGGCATTTCGGCTTGAGTGCCATAAGCCAACGTGTCATCCCGTCAGACTCGAACTGGAAAATATGCTCCGTATCGCCCTTTGCAAAGACATCTATCGTTTCAGGCTCGTCATACGGAATCTTGTCGAGATCGACCACCCGTCCTTTCCGCTCCTTGATCAAGTCCACACAACCCTTGTGGATTGTCAAAGTCGTTAACCCAAGGATGTCAAACTTTAAGATCCCTACGGGTTCGACATAACGTCCGTCATATTGCGTGACGAGATCGGGTTCGCCAGGCGCACGGTCATTACCAAGCGACATCACAGGCAATGTCTCAGAAAGCGGCTTGTGCGAGATGACTATGCCGCAGGCGTGGAGACCAGGCTGCCCGACGCATCCTTCAAGCTTCTCGGCTATGCGAAGAATCTTCTTCTCCAATGGTGTGCCCTGTTCGTATGCATTACGCAGTTCTTTCGATTCTGACAACGACTGTTTGAATGTGACCTTGGGAACAATAGGAACATGACAAGCCAGTCGGTTGGCCTCTCGCACCGGCATTCCCAATACACGTGCCACGTCCTTTATCGCGCTCCGTGGTGCCATTTGCCCGAAAGTGACGATGTGGGCAACGTGGTCGCGCCCGTACTTGTCGCAAAGATATTTGATAACCTTCCCACGCCCAGCATCATCAAAGTCAATATCAATGTCCGGCATTGAGATTCTGTCGGGATTGAGAAAACGCTCAAAGAGGAGCCTGTGCTTAATCGGGTCAACGGAGGTTATTCCAAGTGCATACGCAACCGCCGAGCCAGCCGCTGAGCCGCGTCCCGGCCCAACCCAGACGCCCATTCGTCGTGCCGCCTCAACATAGTCGTGGACGATGAGGAAGTAACCGGGGAACCCCATAGTCTTAATGACATGCAACTCGAAATCGATCCGCTCTACGATTTCCGGCGGCGGGTCTCCCCAACGCTTCTTCATGCCCTCGTATGCGAGCGAGGCGAGGTAGTCCGCCTCGAACTTGATCCGCAAAACCTTGTCATATCCACCAAGGCGATCATAGCGATTCGGTCTATCCCAAGTGTCGAACTCCTTTCTAAGCACCGCTTCGTCAAACCGCTTTGCGTAGTCATCAATCGTGCCGAATTCCTGCGGAATCGGAAATTCAACGACTTGAGGTGCTTCGCATATCTCGTAATCTTCGATTCGCTCTGCAATCTTGACCGTATTCTCGATCCATTCTGGATGCTTCGGGAACCGAGCGGACATCTCTTCTTCCGACATCAGAAACTCATCCCCGTTGCAATGTCTACGCCCGCCATCTGCCAATTTCCTTTGGTCGAAGATGGCGCAATAGGTATCATACGCCTCGGCATCGTCCTTTTCGATGAACCTCACAGGATTTGCCGCGCAGACCATGACTGACGGCCAAGCCGAACAATCGAAGTCATCATTGTCCGCCATGAAAGCGAACTCGTCGCCAAACACACGCAAGCACTTATCCACGAACTCCGGCTCCGTGTCACTCGTCATGCAGACAAGACCTTCGCGCCATTTCTCGATGTCGGAGAATGCTATAAATCGGTCTTGGGCACCTTGCGGCTGTACTTCCGCCGACGAGATACGGACAAGGTTGCGGTAGCCGGTCTTGTTCTTTGCATAAAGGCGTATGACATGACGATTCTCAAGCACGGTCGCCGCGACGGATCGTCCGATTATCGGCTTGATGGGCGGGAAATCACCACCGAACTTTGTCTGCCGCGAATGACACGCCGCATGGAACTCGGCCGCTCCGAACATGAAGTTTCGGTCGGTGAGCGCAATCGCGGGAAACCCCATCTCCCGCACCTTTCGGACGAGGCGTGGGATCTGGCAGATGGAATTTCCCATCGAATACGCTGAGCAGACATCTAACGGCACATAGTTGTTCATGTCACTTTCCCTCCTTTTGCGTGTCGATGACGGCCTCGACCGTCGTTGCGTCGAAGTCAAAGCGGTAGATGGACTCGTCGCGCATGGTGTCGAATATCTCGCCGTGCATTCCATCGAAATGAGCCTTTACCTCGTCCATGTTGACAACGGGCGCGGATATGACGAGAAACTTCATGTTCTGCAACTTGAGCGCAGCCGCCCACCGACGCAACTCGGCCTTGAACCCCTCCATTTTCTGGATGTGTTCTGCGTCGTTCGCGTCATAGAATAACTGGTACAGAAGAACGGGTATCGTGCCGCCCTTGAGACCGGCCTTGTTGCAGGCGGACGCCGTCCGATGCAGGAACTGGTACGAGATGTCCATACAGTTCGACTTGAAATCAGCAAAGCCTTCAAGCCTTGTGCAGTCCGCATTGTGGATATAGCAAAGCCACGCCTTAAGTATGCGATGGCGGAGGAGGATATCTGCCGCGCCAACGCCCTCGTTGAGCCATTCCCTGACCGTCTTGTCTGCGAAGCGGACATACTCTGTCATCTTACCCTCCACGGCGATCTGTACGCCCGCCTCAAGAATCATGATGTCCGTCATCGAAGGACGGCCTATTCTCTCGCCGTCGGAAAGAGCGTCCGTGGGGAACTCAAAGAACTTGAGCGCACAGACGGGGTTGAAGTCGGGTAGATGCTCGCTAAGAAGCCTCCCGATCCTGCCGAGGTTCGCGGGCTGCCAGAATTCCGCGAGCGGAATCGAACTCGTCCGCCACGAATTTACGCGCGTCTTGCTGAGTTCACCCAGCACTTCTCCATAAGTTCCACGAGCAAATCCGAAGAAGTACCCGCGTTCATCATCTATCATTTCTTTTCTTTCATTTTTCATACTCCCACATATAGCAATATCCGTGCCAACAGAAAAACGGACTGAAAACGTATCGTCTTCAGCCCGTTCATTGTTCAGATTTTTATCAACTGTTCAAAAATTAATCTCCTGCAGAGAACTATACCACCGGATCGCTGCAGAATTTACGTCGACCACAATCGCGGCAAAAGTCGCCTCGCCAAACTGAATCGAATTGTTCGATAAGCGGTTCAATAAGAACAGGATCGTCAGTCAAAACTCCGTTCTCAAAGTTACGCTTTTTCTCCGACTTCGCACCCATTCCCGCTCCTGTAAGATTCGCCGAGCCAAAATACGCCTTCACTCCGTCAACGATGATACACTTAAAATGAACTCGCGGGCAAAGCATCCGCTCCATCGCCGTCCAAAGCGTCGGATAGCGGTCGAAGTCGTCACGCCAGTTCGGTCCGGGATCCTTCGCATGGATGAACCGCACCTCGACCCCGCGCTTCACGAGAGTATCAAGCACCTCTAGAAACGGCACCATATCACGCCCACCAGCACCAACATACATATCCTTAATATCCGAAGTTGAAATCCACAATCTCTCCTTCGCCTGCGGCACAATCCCACAGACGACGGAGGTGTAGATGTCGCGGTTGGAGAGGAAGGTGGTCATGATGAAGATGGCAACTGTTTCCCAGCGCATTTAATCAGGTCATTGAGTTTACCTTTAAAACTATCTTTCGTTTCGTTAGCTTCCACCTTGAAGCAATAGTATATTTGCTCGTCACCCTGTTTAGTAGTATCTTCCTGATGTTGCTCATATGGATCGCTCTTGTTTTTCCAATCATTCTTCAACAAATAGATATCATACTCACCGTCGCCAGGTGCTCCATACCATCGAAACCAATGGTCATTATATTTAAAATTAACATCCTTCCCACTGATAAAATCTGTTCCAGCAACCTTAAAAGTTTCTTCCATGCTAATTTCTTGAGTCGTCGCTATTAAGTTCCTGCATTTCCCTAAAATAACATTCCCAGAAACATAATTCCCAAAACTCTTCCACATTCTCCCACTCGTCCCCCATAGAACTGGAACCTTTCCATAACAAGACAGCATCTTTCCCCTGCTTTTCTCCAACAAATTAGTTTGTGTTAAATCATTTATCCAAGCCTTATCATTCAGAGGAGGAGTATCACTTTGAATATCATTTTCAGAAACTCTTCTAAAACAATCAAGTGTCTTTGTTAACATTGTCTTCTTTTTTTCATTAGTATCTTCTAAGTCTATTACACAATTGGGCAAAGCGTCCTCAAACTTTGAAAGCATCACCTTCTGAAGGTAATAAGGAATTGATTCAGCTTTTTCCAGAATTTTTTGCAACATACCCAACCTTTGCTTAAACACATCAAAGGTTGTGTCCTCCCCATTTTGAAACAGCACATTAATCTTACCCTTAAGACACGACAATGACTCTGCCTCTTTTATAGAACTTTCAAAATCTGAATTTTTAATTATATGCTTTACTTTGTCTTTTTCCTCTTTGAGTTGTTCAAAATTATTCTCCAGTTTGTCACCATTTTCGTCAAGATATTTGTATATATCAAGACAACCTCCTCCAAGTTGTTTGAACATTTTCATGACACCCACAAAACCATCTAACGCAGAAGATTCATTTGTGTTTTCGGCTAAATTCCACATTACTCGCTTCCAAGAATTCCACTTGCCAATTGAGTAATCTTCAAGTTCTTCACATTTTTCACAGAATAACATTGTCCCGTAAAAAAGAACTCTTGTTTTCATTGTTAATGTGGACACATCCCCTTTATCTGTTTTTTCGGGAATGAAACGAAAACCATCTCCCCATGATGAATCAAGAGTAAAATTATTCGATTTGGATAGATTTGACCACCCTTTAAAAATATTATTCAACCGAGCTAAGACATCCGCATTAAAAAATCCCTTGAAATCGCGAAAATCTTTATACTCATACAAAAAGGACTTATCCGTATCATTTTTGTAAACAGACCATTCTTTTAATACTTCAGCTATTTTTTCGTTTGTTTCTGTCGACGATGATTCTTCTATTTGAATACACACCGCAATACGACATAAAAACGCCATCCACTTTGCATCAAAAAAGTTTATCTCGTCTTTATTCCAAAAATGGTTTGTCCAATTGTTATCAATTAACCCGCCATACTTAATAGCATCGTCATTTTTCAACGAAGCAATCAAATCCGCCTTAAAATTTTCAAAACTAGTCAACGGCTTGCCGCGAGCATTCATCTTAATATAAAGATCATCTGACACAGGTAATTCATTTGAACTGATTTCAAGTTTAGAAAATTTAATGGGACAATCAATCCCTGTTAATTTTTCCCAATAATCAATATATTGGCATTGCAACAATCGACATTCTAAATGATCTCCATCATAACATTTAAAAACTTCTTCAATTCCATCGGAGAAATCATTCCCTTTTTTATTTTTTATATCAGTTCCTTCAAGCATCCGTAACATTGATTGAATGGTTGGATCCTGCTTCCATGCCGTATAAAACCATGTCTGTTTTTGAATTGTTTCTGACACTTTGGAAACATCGCTGATATCAAACTCGCACAGTTTTTCACAAAATTCTCGAGATGATGTACGTGTTTCATAAGAAAATTTCTTCAGTCTTTCTTTTGCCTCATCTAGTTTTCCTGCCTTAGACGCAACAAACCAATGCAATAGCCAAAGTGTTGTCAATCGCTGTTGCCCATCAAGCGGATAAAAGACATCTTTTTTTGTGGTTCCATAAACAAAGTCTAATTCTCCGCTATTTTTCCGATCTTCAAGTGCAGCTTTTATCTGTGTTAAGAATTTTTCACGAATATGTTCTTTTCCAATTCTCCCTTGTGCATAGTCTCGCTGAATAATAGGAATAACTACCTTATTTCCTTCTAACAACTGCCAAAAAGATATTTTATCCATTGTTCTTCTCCGTTGAATTAGATCCTTTAATAAATTCTTCAATTGCTGCGTTTTGATTTTGAATGAATCCCGCACCACATAAAACTTCATTCATTTTTTTCAAATAATGCCCCGCATCATCCAATGTCCAAGAATTCAGCGCTGTCGGTATTTCAGTATATGCTTTCGTAAAGACATTCCTAGTGCATGGCGGAACGAAAGCAATTCCATTTTCATAAGATATCTTTAATTCATTATTTTCATTTAAACCCAACTTTGCTTTCTTCCCCTGCTCCTTAGCCAAAACACATATTCGTTTTACAGGGAAAGGATTATTTTGATATTCTTCATTTGTTGCAGAATCAAGTAAAGCAAAATTCCAAATGTAGTTCTTTTTGCCATCTGGAATTGAGTTTTTTGATTCAAATTCTTTCCATACACTATTGCGAAGCTCTTCAAAGCTGCCTTTCGTGCCATTTATAAACTCATCTATCTGTTTTTTCAATTCGTCTTTCAATTCGTAACTATATTTTATGCTCGCGAGAAATATCTTTTGGCTTTCAAGTTTAGTCAAATCATCGCCGGCATTAGAGGCGATATGTTCTATTTCCCATCCTTTTCCGTTAGCCTTTTTGCCTTCTTTTTTGAAAAGATGGAATGGGAATTTATAAAATGTACCCACTCCGTATTTGTCACTATTTACTAACTCCTTGTTTTGATTGATTACTGTTTGTATATTAAAAAGCAATAACAAAGGAAGACATTCAGTCTTATTTTCTCCGGTGTCGCCATATTTTCGGGTTAAATCACTGCATTTATTTAACTTACCCTTTATTTGGTCTATCAAATAATCTTCAAATGAATCTTTGCTACTTTTTTCCATCCATTTGCATAGCAAAGTTTGAAGTGTCAATATATCTCCACGATCAACCAAATAACCAACATAATGATACAATTCCAAATCATTGTACCATTCCTGGAAAATCTGAAAATATTCTTTTACTTTACGCCAGATTTCATCCCTAAGTTTGGAGCCATCAATGTTTTTCTTTTGAGCCTTAAAATATTCATAAAAATACCTAAATGACTTATGTTCATCTTCACCAATACACTTCTCTTCAATCTTTCCAAAACATTCTTTTTTTCGCATCAAGTCAAAGATAAAATCAATACGAGTTGGCTTATTCCACTCTGGCGAATGGATAAAAAGCCAAAATTCGTCATTTTGCAAAGTGTACTCTATATTATCCCATTCTGCGGCTATTTCCTGTTGATATAGCCGTATATTTTCTGTATTTTCACTATGTGAAAAATTCGACTGATTAAGAAATAACGCTTTAATGAGTTCAGCATCGGTTAAAGGAATTTTTCCGATATTAAGGCGAGTAAAGACCTTTATTGGATCTTCGTCGGTTGATTTATACCAAATGAACTTCACGTTATTTAATAATGTTTCTTTAAAAGTTTCTTTAAAACTGGGATTATCATTATTTTCTAACCCTAACCATGTTTGAATAGTTCCTTTTGCCTGACGCATATGATAAAAGTCGATATTATCGTCAAATTTATCCAATACACCATCATTACTAATCTTAGAAAGAAAATCCTTGCTACCTCCGCGGGTTTCATATTCAATATTATAATAGCCTTGTTCTTCAAGACATGCCAGCAATATTTTTATCGTTGTTAATCGCTGTTGCCCATCAATAACATCCCACGAACCTTTTAACAATGCTTCGACTTCTATTAAATTTTGAGCTTCTTCTTTTATTCTTTTGAATGTATCATCGTCTTTTTTCTTAACAACAAGCGGTTGAAGGCAATATATTTCATCATCCCCTGGTTTTCGCTCCATAAACTCTTTAATATCATTCAACAAGTCAATAACTTGTTGCTTAGTCCAACGATATCCCCGTTGATATTTCGGAATATAAAAATTCATTCCAAAAATATCGCGTACTGATTTCAATTCTATTTTATCACTCATTGACTTAATCCTTTCATGATTCAGCAACTTTCAATAGCCTTTTTGAAAGACTATTCTCTCATACACCTGCCTATCCAGCTCCGAGAAGCAGCACAAGACAACTTCCATCTCCTCTTCTCCGCGTCTCCGCGCCTCCGCGTGAGACAAAAACTCCTTCACCTCTCGCACGGCGATTTGCGCAGACTCCTCCCTTGGATAACCGTAAATACCTGTCGAAATGCAGGGGAAAGCAATCGACTTACAGCCGTTCTCCGCCGTCAGAGCGAGAGAGTTTCGGTAGCAGGCGGCCAACTTCTCCGGCTCTCCGTGCTGCCCGTCGCGATAAACAGGACCAACGGTATGAATAACGAACTTCGCAGGCAGCTTGAAGCCGGGTGTTATCCGCGCTTCGCCCGTCGGACACCTTACGCCCGATCGCACCTCTGGCACTTTTAAGCAGGCCTCAAAAAGCTCATAACCGGCGGCGCGATGGATCGCGCCATCTACGCCTCCCCCGCCAAGCATCACCTCATTTGCCGCATTTACAATAGCATCCTCTGCCAGTGTTGTAATATCGCCTTGGATTATCTTGATCATTTCGCAAAAGCTCCTTTTGGTTTTTTAGACAGGATTTACAGGATTAACAGAATTAGGGGAATGGTAGATACAATACTTGTATTTGTGCTGACGATGTACGGCCATGGCCGACCCAATAACCTTGTAACAAAGTTCATCAATACTCGTAATCTTGTAAATCCTGTCAATCCTGTCTAAAAACCTTAGTCTTCCACTGCGCTTGCGAAGAAAATGAAGTTTTCACTTCAAAAATGTCATTACGAGATTAACCATGAGCTCTTTTTCTTCCGGTTTGGAGCAGGCTATCATGACTGTGAGTGCGACGAGGGTATGATCTGCGATGCGCTTTGAGCCATCCTTGCGGAGAAGCAATTTGTTGCGCTTCAGAAAATACAGGAACAAGCCGGCGGCGATGCGCTTGTTGCCGTCGGAGAAACCGTGGTTCTTCGCAACGAGATACAAGAGGTTCGCCGCCTTTTCTTGAGAAGAAGGATACAAATCCTGACCTCCGAACGACTGATAAACTGCCCCAAGCGCAGATTTAAACGAACCATCCTTTTCATTGCCGAACAATGGTGAATCCGCCGCAAACTTCATACCATCAATAAATTTACGACAATCTTCGTATGTAAGCTCGACGGAACGACCTTTAACCTTCGGCTTTTCAATCGTCTGATGATCATAGCCATCTAATAAATCAAATGCACTCGAATATGTCTTTACCACGTCTAAGACCTGTTCAGTATCAAGAATATTTGAGACGCGCTTCATGATTTCGACTGTCTGATCTAACTGGCGAAGACGATTTTGGTTAACAGCATAGCCCTTAATGAGATATTCTTTTAAGACACTCGTCGCCCAACGCCTAAATTCCACACCTCGCTGTGACTTTACGCGATAACCGACAGAAATGATAACATCAAGGTTGTATATATCGACATTATACGTCTGATCGCCTTCTTTACCCATATGTGCATATTTTGCACACATGATCACAGGGTCAATTTCTCCTTCTGAAATTGCATTTCGAATATGTCGCCCGATAACAGTACGGTCTTTACAGAACAATTGCGCCATTTGTGCCTGTGTTAACCATACAGTATCCGACTCCACCGATACCGGCAGAGCGACAGATCCGTCCTTCGATTCAAACAAAACAATCTCATTCTTTTTCATAATCTTCCCACTTACAAATATCTCCTTACCGTATTTCGCGCGACTTTGAGCGCTTCGGCGGTTTTTGAGAGGTTTTGGCCATATTTGTCGAAAATGCGGCGCACATGAAGCCGCATCGCAGCGTCCATTTCTTCAGGCGCCGACGCAAGTTCGCTCGCCGCATTGTCGGTAAGCCCCGCATTCATTTCCTTATGCTCATTTACAAGCGCCGTGAAATCCTCTTCTCCCAAAACCGTCGCCCGATCTAAAAGATTCAAAAGCTCGCGGACATTCCCCGGATAATCATACTCCATCAAAGCGGCAATCTGATCCTCCTTGAGATGCGTCTTGTTATGCTGGAGCCACCACACGTCGGCAATATCACGGATATCCTCTTTGTGCTCACGAAGCGAAGGGATTCTAAGCTGAACCACGTTAAGCCGCTGATAAAGGTCTTCACGAAATTTTCCTTCGCGGACCCGCTTCGGCAGATTGCGATTCGTCGCGGTAATGAGCCTCACATCTACCGATATCTCTTCGCGACCCGCCATGCGCATAAACCGCCCGCCCTCAAGAACGCGCAGCAACAGCCCCTGCGCCTCAAGCGGCAACTCGCCAATCTCATCCAAAAAAAGCGTTCCGCCGTTCGCAAGTTCGAATAGCCCCGTCTCGAGCTTGTCCGCCCCCGTAAACGCGCCCTTCTCATGCCCGAAGAATCGGCTTTCCAACAGACCGGGATTGACGCTCGCGCAATTGAACGCGTAAAAAGGTTCGCCCTTGCGTGCGGATTTATTGTGGATCTGCAAAGCGACCGTCTCCTTGCCCGTACCTGATTCACCAAGTATCAAAACACGCGCATCGGGGAAGGACGCAATGCGATTGATACGCCCCGTGAGCATACGCATCTTCGGGCTTTTCCCGATAAGTTCGCGTCCGCCATAGCGCCGATAGTGCTCCACGATCTGGCGAGACTGAGCATCCCATGCATTTTCGGATACGTCCGAGGCGAGATAACGGATTGCCTTTGCATACGATTCCCCGTCCTGATAATTGCGGTAAAAATACATCGCCGCATCAACAAGCTCCTGCCAAGCCTTGACCGCCGCAGTCTTTTTCCGCCCTTCGTTCGTATAAGGCGTAAAAGCGTCGACATCAACCCCAAACGCCGTACCTACCGCTTCAAGAAGCGTCCCTGAGTCATAAACTAAAGCTTTCAAAAGCGGCGCAAGCGTTTCTTTCTGAGAACACGTAAAATCAATCGCGCTGATCCAAACAACCTCGACATTGCGCTTTTTAAGCGCGGCGAGCGCGGCTGCGAGCCTTACCTCATCTCCGCTTAAAGAAACGCCGATTATGATAATGCGCTTATGCTTGGCGCTGTAAGATTCCAGAAACTCAGGAAGTCTCCTCCGACTCATGCCGCTGACATCCGCATCGCCGCCCACCGCATTCAAAGCGACCGCCGCGGATACAGCGTATTCCTTCCAACCCCAGCCGGTTAAAATCAATGTTTTAATCATAAATAAAACTCCTTTTTACATTACTCGCTGTAAAGCAATTGTATCAAATATGACCTACCCGCTCAATAGTTGAATAGCGAAAGGCACTCACATGTCGCTTGCCAATCTAAACGCACTTTTTATTTATCTTGTCAAAGTAGATTTCATTCAAGTTGATTGATATGGATAGGAGAACCTCCTATCTCTCCACTCCCCGAGGAGGGGACGTGCGTTTAGTTTGACAAACTGCGGCTTCACTCTGGAAATGCGCCTGCGCTGAAAGCGTCAGGTCGGCTGAGTACGGAGCACGAACCGCGAAGCGGCCACAAGGGCCTGCGCTCATCTCGCCGCACGCGTCGACTCCGCCCTTGCGGGCTTTCGCCGCTCGGGATTATTTTTTGGTTTTTTAGACAGGATTTACAGGATTAACAGAATTAGGGGAACGGTAGATACGGTATTTGTGTTTGTGCTGAAGAGACGAGGAACCAAAGTTAATCAACAGACCATCATCAATCCCCGTTGCATTGAGGTAGTTGACGAGTTGCGCTTCATGTGCGCTGCATCTCATGCCTTGCGACAATCTTTTCAAGTTCTTCAGCGATCATTTCCGCTCTCCGCGTCCTTGCCGCGTCGTTTCGCCTCATCCTCTATTCGTCGCAGTTCCTCCATATCCGCCTCGTCCGCCAGCCTCGCCGCCTCCTTGCGCCGCATATTGTCAAACGCTTCGTACCTTTCTGCGGAAACAGCGACCGCTTCTTCATGGCTTACCGATCCCGGGCTATGAAGCACTTCGAAGAAATTCGCGGCAAGCATCCTGTCCACGGCCTCGACCCAAAACGGCAGCGTCAAGTCCATGCGCCGCTTGACACGCAACTCGGCGGTTTCGAGAAAGATGGTCGTAATCCTGTTCAGCGTGTCTATCTCGTCTGGAGAAAGATAGTTCTTCGCGATTATCACATCTTCCTTCCTCACAATGCCGCCCTTCCAAGTCGTAAGCCCCATGTTCGGCTTGTTGTAATCAGACCGCTCCACGACAAGCTCCGCCGCCGTATGTCCCGTGGCAGCAAACAGAAGCTTGTTCTGCACCTCCGCATAGAACTGATTTGTCTGCGCCTCATTGCCGCAATAGTCGCTCGACAAGGCAAAAAGGTCGCGAACCTTCTGATAGAAGCGCTTTTCGGAGGCCCGAATGTCGCGGATGCGGGCAAGTAGCTCATCAAAGTAGTCAGGGCGACCATCGGGATTCTTGAGACGCGCGTCATCAATCGTAAAACCCTTTACAAGATACTCGCTCAAATGCGCATTCGCCCATTGTCGGAACTGAGTCCCGCGAACGCCACGGACCCGAAACCCGACGGCAAGAATCATTTCCAGCGCATAGTAGATGACATTGTACCTTTTGCCATCAGCGGCAGTTGTTAAGTAAGACTTAACAACTGAATCATCCAGCTCCTTTTCAGCAAAAATCTTGGCAATCAGCATTGAAATGTTCGGTTTCGACACCGCAAACAGCTCTGCCATCTGCTTTTGGTTCAGCCAAATGCGCCCATCCCGCGATAGGAGCGAAACCTGCGACCTCCCGTCGTCGGTCGTATAAAGGATGATCTTGTTCCCTTCTTCAGCCATCATTCACTCCCTGTCAATATAGAAAGAACGCGCAAGCCGTCTTGATGCGCTCGCCATTGAAGGACTCCTTCAACTTCAGGCACAACCTCTCGTGCCTTGCGACAATCTTTTCAAGTCCTTCAGCGATCATTTCTATTTTCCTTCATGCCAATCCCCATCCGCCTCTGACGTTGGCAAATGCGACCACCGTCTTCAGGCATTTGCCCCTGCCCTCGTCTTGGGCAAGCTTGAATTCAAGCGAGTATGATTCGCTAGCAAGTATTTCGGCTTTCAGATTCATTGTTTTGTTCCTCCATTAGCCATTGCAAGCCCGATGCCGAATGATGCGAGTCCTAAAACTCCTGCGGGGATTCGTCCATGCGCAAAAGTAAAGATAGCCGAATATAGCGAATAAAGCCAGACGGAAACAATGATTTCTTCGTGATCGGCTTGTCGTAATTCCGCCGCAAATGCATCTGCTGCGATGGGGTCCTTGAAAAACGCATTGGCACGTTGTCCCCACACATTCATACCGGCGCCTGTAAAGACACCCCATTTCACTAGAAAAACATTGTCTTTGGCAGACAATCCCCTGATCATGCCTCCCATTTTTGGATTCAACAGTATTGCCAATGCCTCAGCATGGGCAACACGCTTCTGACGCTCGTCAAATGGAGCATTTGGTTCAAGACTGTCGAAAACTGCAAGGCAAAATTCGATGACATCATGTAATAAACCTAAGGGAGCGAATACCTTATCTGTGACAACAAGACCGCGCAGTGACACCCAAAGTTCTTGCGGCTCATTCTGTTTTGCCTCGACTTCCGCAACAATTCTTTGTGTTATATCTCGTATTTCCAATTCTTTCATTATCACCCTCCATTTGGCAGTCCAATTCACGTGAAACGGATATCACCAAGTAAGGTCAATTCGCTCTCGATGCCTTGTATTGGGCAAAAGCATCCGTAAAGACATTCATTGCATCTTCACTAGCGTGTTTGCATTCGAGATAGTCTTTCAAATGCCGATATGAGACCGAGCGCCGCGGAAAATCTGCATCACTCCTTGCATCCCGCGACAGATCACCTATAGCCGCGTTCTCATCTTTGAATTGCGATAGCCATGAATAAAAACTTTGAGCCATTTTTCATCCTTTCTGTTAAAATCGTTTTTAGATCGCCTTGCTTGTACGTTCCTTTGTTCCTACAGCTTAGATTCCAAATTGTCACGTGAAAATATCTGGGTAGCAATTACGTATCGAA
The DNA here is from genome assembly GCA_045603485.1 of Kiritimatiellia bacterium. Lineage (GTDB taxonomy): Bacteria > Verrucomicrobiota > Kiritimatiellia > RFP12 > JAAYLN01 > RGIG5952. The sequence continues at coordinate 98,250 of JAZUMF010000077.1, forward strand.
ACGTAGCCACTCCCGCCGTTAGACTCGGGAGAGCCCAACACAAGATGATCACGGAGTCGGATATCAGCGATTTTGGCGACTTTGGCCAATTCATTCGTACGCTCGAAGTCTTGTGCGCCGGGATTGGGATTTCCGCTTGGATGATTGTGCGCGACATAAATTGAATGTGCGCCCCAGCGTAATGCCTGCTTGAAGACTTCGCGAGGATGCATCAGCGTTGCATTCGTCGTTCCGCGAGAAACCAGAAAAGGTTCACTTATGGGTCTGCGGTCTGCATCCAGCGCCAGCACAAAAACATTTTCCTGTTCGTCATCAATAGTAAAGCAAGTTCTAAAAAGTGCGTAAGCGGCATCAGCGTCGACAATCCGTTTCTCGCGAAGATCGCCCGGTGAAAGACGCTGACGGCGTCTCCCCAGTTCAAACGCCGCCGCAAGTTCAAGGCATTTCACCTCGCCGAATCCAACGATCCGCGCTCCGGGATTCACTTTATTATAGTCCTTTACACGCGCGAGTATTGAACGCCAGTCGGACGAAACAAGTGCACGCAGAGAGCCAAATGCCCCGATGAGCTTACGCGCGAGCTCTTTCACATCACACCCATGTGTCCCAGTACGCAAAAGAATAGCCACAAGCGTTTCGTCCGGCACTTCGCGAGGATCGTCCGTTCGCTTGAGCTGTTCGCGAGGTAATTCGTCCGAGACGTGTGCACCTCGGAAATTGTTCTTCTCGCAATCTGTCAGCTTTCTCGCCATGGTCATTCGCCGTTCTCGTCAGCAGCCAGTCTAAGCATTTCCTCCTCTTCGGGAGCCTCTACAGAATTCGCAGCCACGCGACCACTACCTTTAACACATTTCTTTGTCGCCGAAATGCGCTTGTCAGCGAGATCCGCAATATCCTTGACGACAAGTTTCTGTACTGCCCGCATGAACGTCTCCATGTAGCTATAGTCGGGCGAGCCCGAGGGGGTCACAGGCAACATAACCTTAGACGACCTAAAAGTTTCATCAACATTCCTCACCAACACTGAAAGCAAATGCTTTTTTGCTTATTCAAAATGCCAGTAAAGAAATGGCAAGCCAAGTCTGACATCGAGATCTTCGGAGTAATCTTGCGAACAAACTGGCCGGCATACCATGGTTTCTTGCGATAAAAGAAATCCATCTGCAACAAACCAAGACTCCATGTTCCAGACGCGTTAATCTCTCCGCCATCAACATATCCGGTCGATTTCAGAATACCTTGATTGATAGAGGTACGGGTTATGTAGTCGTATTCCTCCCCATCAACCAATCTGTCACTATTAAAACCAGTGATCTTGTCGATATTAAAAATGTCTTCAAGGCGAAATTCAGCAAATCCCTCCTTGCCGAATCGATCGAGCGCTTTGCGCTCGCTAGCGGACAGCTTGCTGTCCGCTAGGCCGCTTACCTTCAGGTAAGCGGCCAGTTCGCGTATGCGCTCCTCTTCGAGTTCGCGTATAAACGCATCCATAAACGCAAAATCAATAACCCCTATTGCTGTTATTGGAAGAGAAACTAACTGACTTTCTAATGTTCTAACATCAAAGCGAGTAGTTCCCCACGAGAAATTCTGGAATGTTCTTCGCATTGTCGCGAGAAAGAACTGTGCATTAGATTTTTTAAAACCTTTTATTTTAGGCTTCAAAATTTTAATCTTATCGCCCGTAAAATATGGTTTCTCCTGGTAAAATATTGTCGCCGTGTCTTGCCCAAACGAAATAGTATTGCCATCATTTAAGAACCGAACATCTTCATCAATAAATCCCTTCTGCCCATTGTTTCCTCCCATTCGAACTATATAGGGATGACCTCCATTTTCTACAACCTTCACTTTGTTTGCATCAAATCTTTTCTTGTACGAAGAAATCACAAACAACTCTCCAAGCTTAAATTCGCCCCACTTGACTGCTGCAAGCTTTTTATCAAGTGGGGCTTCTATTTTCCCAATTCAGACCCTCCTTCAGTAGATGCCTTTTTAAGAAGATTCGAAACTTCCCATGCTAAATAATCTGCTACAGTTTTTTTGAAATCAGATAAGGTTGGCCTTGTGTCAATTGGCGCTGTTTGGTTCCAGTCAGCTCCATTTGCTGGGTCGATAGTTCCTTCGTAGTATTCTTTTTCTGTGAATATCTTTAATTTCTTTTTACCATAGCGCACAAGGTCAACAATTTCTTGATATCGAGCCTTCGCATCCCCCAAGTCGCGTAAATTTACTGAAGCCTTTTTACGATCTGTTCGCTTATAGCCATCATTCGAGAAATCGATAAATTTTACCGTATCATCCTTCTTGTGAGCTTCGCCCACACGGAAGACATATATCTGCGTTTGGACGGACGACTTGCCAATGAATAGATCAAGAGGCATCTTGATCGACGCAAGAAGCGTCGAATGCAAAAGGATTCTCCTGTTGAATTCGGCAGCCTTACCACTTCCAGCGGAGTTTTGAATGATGATCGCGGCAAAACCCTTTTCCATCATCGAAAGGGCCTTCTCCACAAACACCATGCCGTTGCCAGGCCATGAATAAGGCGGATTGAGGACGAAGGCTGTAGCTGGGAACTTCTCGTCTGTCTTTCCGAAGCCGTAATGTCCGTCGAAGTCGTTCAAAGAGTCGCGATTGAGGATATTGGAAGATCCGTCCCCCATGATAATCATATTGAGAATGGCAAGCATGTATATGTCGGAGAGGACTTCAAGGCCAAGAAGCTGATTAGCCTTGATTTCGGCTTCCTTAAGAGCGAAGTCATCGGGAGACTTGAGCTTTGCCTTTGCGTCGGCGAGCATTTCGTTCATTGCAGCGACGAGCAGACCAGCAGAGCCTGTAGCGAAATCCCAAACATACGAATCCTTGTCCACACGAGCGAGGCGCACAAGGAGCGTTGCGACGTATGACGGCGTGAGAACAACATCGTTGAGTTTATCCTGCGTAAATCCAAGCCACGAATACATCTCGTTGAAGAGTTTGCCCGTGAAGTCGGTGGTAAGGCCAATCTTGTAGTAGATACCAAGGTCGTCCACGATCTTGGTGAAGACACGCTTGAGCTGGCTTTCGCCGTTTACGGGCTTGTTGATGTTGTCCGTGGTGAGGGTGTTCTGAAGCGTCCGGACAATGAGGTCCTTCTTATCGCTTGGCAGCTTCTTTTCCTTTAGAAATGCATCAATTTTGCGCAGGATTATATCTCCATCACGGTTGCCGTCCTCTGTAGAGGACTTTAATTCGGATTTTTCAAGTGTCGCAACTTTTCCTGGAATACCGATTGTGGCGATAATTGACGCGGCAACAAGATGGACACGAGCGCTTTCGGAAAGACCTTTTTCCTGCTGGTAAATGTCGTTGTTGAGACGAACGAGACTTGCCCCAATTTCCCGGTCGCGTTGTTCTTTCAGTCGTTCGACTTCCCTCGGCGTGAGGGACAGAGCCTTCACCTTATCGACGAATGTACCGAAATTCTTCTTGCGCAGGAAAGAGAGATCGGTGTAGTCTGCCACCTTCTGCCCAGTACCGAAATTGGATTTCGCCACAAGGTAAACGCCAATTTCATGGTGAAGAGTGCCAATGGCGTCCTTCCAGCCTGTAACACCAATGGCAATCACGTCAGTGTAATCGGTATAATGAAGAAGCGCGTTGGCGTAATGGACAGCTCCGTTTACTGCATATGAATTGATGTTCTTGAAGTCCGGCTCGTTCTTCGCGGTACGGTTGGCAATTTGTCCAGTAGAATCAAGTTTTACAAGTCGATCTTTATACCCTTTGTATTCTATGAGGATTGGCCAATAAGCAAGATTGGAATCTCGTAAAAGAAGCTTTGCGTCGGGGCGGTTCCCGCCAACGCCACCACTCTTTGAATGATATTCTTCGAGCGCCTTGTCGATCTGAGGATTTAGGGGCTCTTGCTGCAGCTTGTAGTCCAAGCCGTATGACTTCAGCCAACCGTTCACAAGGTCGGCAACATTCGGTTCCACGGATTTCTGCGATGCGTTTTTCATTTTCACTCCTTGGAAGTCAATCGTGGAATCACAACCTTAAATTGATCGCCGTCAAAGTCATTGTAGAACTCAATGTCGGGCTGTCGCTCCAATGCACGCTTGACACCAGTCCCCAGTCCACTGAACGGCATTGTCCGTGAGGCAAATGCAACAAGTTGATTATTGCGGACAACAGGATTGCCGTATTTGATGTCATCCACGGTCAGGCTGTTAGGCAATCGTCCCGGACTAATGATCTCGATTCTGTCATCAAACAGGAACACCCTAATTGGCGCATTCTTGAAGTAGTCACGATGAAGCAAGGCATTCTGCACCAACTCAATCAGGGCTTCTTCGTTGATTTCTAGCCTCCCGATCGAGTTGAAGCCTTGTCCAGACTGTATCCACTTCAAGTTGTTTCTCAACCATCCCATGCACTTTTCAAACAATTCGGGCATGGTTCCACGTAAATCCTCTGGCTTGTTTCGATAATCGCTTCCGCTGGGATCATTCCCAAAATAGGATACGACTTTGATGGTGCAAGTTGGCTTTATGTTCTGCGGGGCAATGCCAAAAAATAAAAGACCGGCAAGCGTAACCTGCCCACCGCGCAACACTCTCTTTGCCCGCAATGCAGACTCGTAAGTTAATCCCTTGTCTGCAAAGGACATCCCAAATTCTTTCTCAAAGTAGGCTGAAAAGATTCGATCGTCTATGTCGGCGATAGAAGTGTCGGCGACAGGCATTTCGTCCGCAAGAAGATTTCCGCTTCTTTGAAACAAACGCATGATCTCACCATTGTCAACAACGAGACGTTTGTTTGCTCCCTGCTTGATGTAAATGTCTCCACGATCAGTCTTGTATGGCTTGTTATAACCATTTGGAACATGTATGACCAGAATGTTCTTGGGTGAATCTTCCGCGCCGACATTAACAACCTCCGTTTGTACATAGACTATCGGTTTAATATTGTCTGCAATTTGGGAAATGATGCGGTCATACTCCTCAATGGCTTTCGAAGACAACCCCTTGGGGATATTTGTGGCGTCTTCCACACCGAAGATTATGACACCGCCCAGGGAATTTGCCATCGCGACAATTTCCTGCGCCACAGAATCCCTGTGTGGCATAGATTCCTTAAACTGTACCCGGCTTGTCTCACCCGTGCCGATAATGTCCAGCAATTCCAAAGCATCCATGACTTACCTCCACATCTTGTAGATTTCGTTGCGCTTGTTGAAAGCATCTTGCCCACCTTCCATGATTCCCACAATGGAGTTATGAATTGGCGGCGAATCAATTGTCCCAGAATTGATTGAGATCATTGCCTTGTCCTCAAACGAGAAAGCCAACACTTTTTCGCTGTCGCCTAAAACGGGGATGTTCGCGTTGTGTGTCGCAAAAATGAACTGCATCTGTCCTTTCAACGACACCATTTGCTTAATGACCTCGTCATAGATTGTCTGATTGTCCAAATCATCCTCTGGCTGATCTATGATTAGTACGTCATTGTCCTTTTGGGCAAGTAAGAACAGAATCAATGCGGACGCACGTTGTCCTAGAGAATGTCGTTCCAATGGTTTTCCATTGTAGTTTATTACCACTTTGTCTGGCACTTTGTAAGTCAAGAGTTCCACATCGTTGTCTTTGAACCGCTTGTAAAACTCCCCATACTGCATGTCGGAAAGATGGTCACGCACTCGTTGCCAGTTGCGGAACATTTCGATAAAATCAACAAAACCCTCGGCTATTTTCTGATATGTGGCATCTTTGATCCCAGTCCCTTTAAAGGTGGCCTTTAGCTTCGCCAGAAACGTTTCCCTCTGGTCTTTGAAAGAAATGGTTATCTGCAGTTTGTCCTGAGCATTATTAATTCGCTCGACCTCTTTCTGTAGCACTTGGAACTCATCGTTCCACAAATTGTTCAAGGCCGCAAGATGAGTGTTGAGCGCGGCTTCCAAATTACCACGACGCTTTTCTTGCTTTTCAAGTTCAGCAAGGCGCAGCCGGGCCATTTCCAAGTCATGATTAAGTTTCAGGAAAGAATCAGGACTTACCGTATCGGAATTTAACTCCCGCTTGATCTTCGCGAAGTCCTCCTGCATTTCAACACGTTTCGCTTCAAACTCGTCGACGATGGCGTCGAATTCTTTCGCCCCGCTGGCGGCTTTTTGTGCCGCTTCCTGCAAAAGCGCAAAACTAGCCTTTACTGATTGAAAGACGGCGTTCGCATGGTTGAATAAGGCCTCGTTCTGTTTTGATCCAGAGAACGTATAGTTAAAAAACGCCTGATAGTCAGAAACCATGCGAGACAACGATTCAACATACGCGCCTATCGTCTCCTTTGTTTGCGAAAGAGTGACGCCATCTTTATCAAATTGCGTTTGTTGCGCAAGTTTATCGGCAACGCCTTGCTGCTTGAAGACATCCAGTTGATGCTGGATATTGCGAATTGTCTGCTCCGTGGCTTCCTTCTCGTCCTTAAGATTGCGAAGTTTTCGCAACTCCAATATCACAGACTCTATCTCATTTTTCTTTAAATCAATCTTCTTGCGAACATCCGACAGGTGATTCCCTATCAAGCGTTGCAGCAAATCAGACTCAAAACTTGCCCTCTTGTTGGACAAGTCCTTTTGCCCAAAATAGATCGGAATGTTGAAAATGGCATCTATCGACACATCGCATAGGTTGCCGTCTTCATCATAGATATTTTCCCTTTGCTTGTAGATCTTCTCTATGCGATAACGCTTGTTGTTCTGTCCGATTACTGTCAATATGATTTTACCGCCGCTACCCAACATATAATCTACCAGATCATTCTTGTAGTCAATATCAGCCGAGGCACTTGACAGCGATATGCCCAAAGCATACCGCAACAGTTCCAGAGCTGTTGATTTCCCGCTTCCACGAATCCCGATAAAACAATTCAGTTCTGGTGAAAAACTAATAGTCTGCCCATCTAGTTTTCCTCCCACGAAACTGATAGACTCAATGTAGGTATTGCTTGATGCCGTGCAGTCTCCAGCCCCCGTCCTAACTCGATTGATGTAATCGCGCAAAGCATATTTCAGCGCGGCGAAATTAAAATCACCCAATTTCACATAAGTCTTTTGCGTTACACCCTTCTCTTCATTACCACAGCCAATGGCGGCAATCCCTCCGCCAGCATTATCAGTCCCTTCAACAAGCGCAATATTTGGGATTTTCGCCCTATTATCACGATTTCTACTTTTCTGAAGAGCGAACACCTTTGATAAAAACGCATCACTTGTTATGAAGGCGCTAAGATTTCTTGCCTCAATTTCCTCAAACATGCCATTCTTTGAATCTACATGAGCCATGACAAGGAAATAGTCATGGTTGAATTCGTCAAGTGCAGTAACTGCTTCCTGAAGTGTGTATTTCGAATTGGGATAGGGAGATGAATCGCAACTGGGAATTCCCACAAAAGCATTACTCAAAAAGATCTGAATGTAATCTTTCTGTTCTCGATTGTATATCCAATCGTAGTCAAAAACAATCAGCAGATGTGTTCCGCGAGAACCATCTCGTAACGAAAATTCCACTCCGGGCAAAAGATAGATGTTCTCGGCATCGGCCACCTTTTTCATTGCGCAGAATTCTTCCCTATTGAACTTGTTGTGGTTGGTCACAACGCCAACGCCAATGCCCTGGCGTTTCAATTGGGCAATATATTGACTTGAAAAATCAGAGTCAGTTCCATTGAATCGTTGGAAATCGGTGTCAGACTTCGTATGCAAATGAAAATCTGCCCGAAGCCAGCGCGACCCGTTCTTAAAGAATTCTGCCTTATTCATTTGATAGTCCTTTCTTCTAACTATTCACAGCTTTCATGTCCGTCGCCTTCTTGCCTTTGCCGTATTCCCGTCGTTCCGACGTCGCCTTGCGGATTGAATCGAGCAGTCCGGGAATGACCTCCTCGCCCATCTTCGCCGCAGCGAAGGTCAAGCGGCCCGCATCCTTGAGCGATGCGCCGGTCCAGAAGATTTCCTTCTGGTCGACGATGATGAAGCGGTCGTGGCAGATACCGCAAATGGTCTTTGTAAACTTACCGCATTGCTTCCCGAACGCCTCGAAATCGGACTCTGCAAGTTCGCCGTTGGAGTGCGTCACCAACTCGATCTTCACGCAGCGTCCGCGCTTCGCGAGCATGTCCAATGTCACCACGCCGAGATAGGCGTCGAACACGATCAGCGCCTTCTTCGCCCGCCGGATGAACTTGATCAACAGCGACTTCGCATCCCAAAACTTACCTTGACAAAAAATGCTCTGCAGCGGCGGTTCTTTGGTCTGAACGAAAAAATCGACCTTCCCCTTCAGTTCGGCCACATCTGCCTCGGTCTTGGCAAGCCGCCGATCAACCTTGTCTTCGAGTTGAGCTAGTCTGGTGTTTACGACATATCCACGCAAGAGATATTCGCGAAGTACATTAGTCGCCCAAATGCGGAACTGCGTCCCGCGTATCGACTTGACACGATAGCCAACCGAGATGATGACATTCAAGCTATACACCTTTACCGGCTTGTCAGAAAAAGGAATGTGCAAAAAATGCACATTGCTTTTCTCGTCCAATTCGCCCTCTGAAAACACATTGTTTATATGGCGAGTGATGACAGTGCGATCTCTTTGAAACAGATCCGTCATCTGATTCTGGGTAAGCCAGACCGTATCACCATCAAGACGAACATCTAGCCGGACGGTCTCGTCTGGCTGATAGACGACTATCTGGTTTTCGCTCGCACTCATTCGGCTTTGCCTTTCGTGCAAATATTATACCATATTTTCGCTGCCATTTATCACCCCAAACGCCACCTTCTTAATCCGCTCAATCTCGCCCGTATCCATCTTGGTAAAGCCGAAACACTTCTTGCCCAAATCTTTCAGCGACGCGCCTATCAGATACAATTCCTTGTCGTCGATGATAAGGAAGCGGTCGTGGAAGGTTTCATTGTAACGAACGGCGAGGCAAGGGTACTGCGCATTGAAGGTCGCGATGTCGGCATCCGAAATCTTGCGGTGCGGTACGTGATTTTTGTCGTAATGCTCCGAGGTGATAATCGTCACTTTGACGCCCTTGCGCTTCTTGGCGAACAAATCAAGCGTTTCCGCCGTCGCCCAGTTGTCAATCAGAATAAGCGACTTCTTTGCGTTTCCAATCAACTTCAGCACCAACGCCCGCGCATCCCACAACTGCCCGTCGTAAAACACGCCCCGCAACGGAGTTTCTGTCGCGTCAAGGCGCTCAAGGATGGAATCCACTTTAGCATCCGTGGCAATCTGCCGTTTCTCGACTGTCTCAATCCGCTGAAACATCTGTGCATTCGCAAGCAAGAAGCGACGCATCGCAGAAAAAGCCCGCATGATGCGAATATTCACTTCAATAGCCGTAGGCGAACGCAGGACGCTGCTCAACATGGCGATGCCATTTTCCGTAAACGCGTATGGAAGCTGTCGATCGCCGCCCCAACTTGAGATGCCAATTTGGCATTTCAAGTTGTTCCATTCTTCAGCGGACAGTTTGAACATGAAGTCCTCTGGGAATCGTTCTTCGTTGCGCTTGACCTGCCTGTTCAATGCTCCAGTCGCAACCCCATACAACCCAGCCACATCGCGGTCGAGTATAACCTGCACACCTCGAATCGTCTTAATCAATGCCTGAATGTTACCATCATCACTGACGGCAACAACGTGCACTTGCTGGTCAGAAATTGCATCCCCCTTCTGCATCATGCCGCCTCCTTTACATCAGAGACCCGCTTAAACGATAGCCGTTCGAACTTATCACAATTTGTGATAACACACTCTCCTCGCCTCCCGTTTAAGGTACCAATATGGCACCTTAAGCAATCCCTTGCCTTGGGCATCGCCTTGTGGATTGAATCGAGAAGGCCGGGAATGACTTCCGTCCCTATCTTCGCGGCGGCGAAAATCAGCCGGCCCGCGTCCACTGCGATAGCATTCATTTCACGCCGCCTTTCCGCTTCTCCCATTCCGATGTAGCGATCATATGTCTCCTGCAAAACGTCCTTCGGAATCATCAACCGCTTGTACTCCGCCACCATCGCGGGGCTCATTGACCGCGAAAGCGCATACTCCACAACGCTGCGATCGGCATTCTTGCACAACAGTACGCCTACCGATGGATTTTCGTTTACCATTTTTACATCCCTGTCCAATGCCTCAAGATAAAACTCCAGCTGCCCCATGTCCGACGGCTTGAAGTTGCGGGCCTTAAGCTCGAATGCAACGAGGCACTGTAGTCGCCTGTGGAAAAACAGAAGATCGATATTGAATTCCGTCCCCCCAACTTTTACGGGAAACTCCTCACCGACAAACAAAAAATCCTTGCCGATCGACAATATGAAGTCTTTCATGTTGGAAACTATACCCCTGCGAAGCCGCTTTTCGGAGTGTTTCTCCGGCAAATTCAGAAAATCGACAAAGGCGCTATCCCTAAACAGGACGGGGGAGTCGGGATACGAGGCGACAAGCGCCTTTGAAAAGTTCTTTTTGTCGCCGCCAAGGAGCGAAGAATATGTGTCATTGACAAGGCAACGTCGCAACTCCATTTTCTTCAATCGTTCCCTGAACGCATAAACTATGTAGAACAAACGTTCATGGGCAGTTCGAGTGCGGTTCAGTATTTCCACAATGTTGGTGAATGTTGTCAATGCGAGAACATCGGGCATTGGGATGATTTGTGCAGCCCGCAGTTGCAAATCTGGCAGATTAGCAATTTGTCCAGTCACCGGCTGGATAACTTTCCCCTCAAATTGTCCAGCCAGCGGCTGGACAATTCGGTTCCCATATCGTGCAACAAGCGCGGTAAAATCTGGAGACGTGAACTCATCGTAAACCGCGACCATGCTATAGAGATTGCTTCTTCCATATCCCCGCTCACTTGGCGCACGGGTGTGTATGTAGTCGACAAGGTTGTCGATGGTTGACTTGCCCCAGCCTTCGTGTTTTATCTTTGCGGATAAGTATCCGCCGATTTCCCAATTCGTCAGCATGTGCTCGACATTGACAGAGACAAGCGCGTTTGCACGATGATTTCTGATTATTTCCAGCACCACCCCGAATTCGTCGCCCGAATAGCTTTTTTGCATTGCTTGCCTCATGCCGCCTCCTCAATTGGAAATTGAAATTGGCTACTGGCAACATTTTCACAATGGCAACATTTCCACGTTGCCACGCCGGGATAGGCATCGATCACGATAAGTTCATTTTTCGCCCGCCGGATGAACTTGATCAACCGCGACTTCGCATCCCAGAACTGGTTTTGGTAGAAGATACTCTGCAACGGCGGTTCTTTAGTCTGAACGAAGAAATCGACCTTTTCCTTAAGCTCGGCAATGTCTGTATCATGTTTGGCAAAACGTCGATCAACCTTATCTTCTAACTGTGACAAGCGAGTATTTACCACATGCCCGCGCAGAAGATACTCGCGCAATACGTTTGTTGCCCAGATACGGAACTGCGTTCCACGTATCGACTTAACTCGGTAACCAACTGAGATAATGACATTTAAACTATAAATCTTGACCGGCTTATCCGAATTTGGAATGTGCAAAAAATGCACATTGCTTTTCATATCCAACTCCCCTTCGGAAAACACATTGTTTATGTGACGAGTTATAACCGTACGATCTCTTTGAAACAAATCCGTCATCTGATTCTGGGTAAGCCAGACCGTATCACCGTCAAGACGAACATCCAGCCGGACGGTCTCGTCTGGCTGATAGACGACAATTTCATTATCGTTCGCTGTCATTTCACCTTGCCTCTCATACGCAGTATTATATCATATTGCAACTTTACCGCACAAACGCCGATTTCTTGATGCCGCGGATTGCGCCCGTGTCCATCTTGGTGAAGCTGAAACATTTATTTAATGTTGCCAATTCCAATGTTGCCAGTTATCAATTGTTTCATCATGCCGCCCTCCATCATTGAAAATTGAATTTGGCTACTGGCAACATTTACACACTGGTAACATTTCTGCAAACGCACATCCAACCGGACGGTCTCGTCTGGCTGATAGACGACAATCTGGTTTTCACTCACACTCATATCATACTGATTCTATGCCGATATTATATCATTTTTGAGTGAATGAGTGATATTTCATCCTTAAAGACGTCAAAACCAACAGCCCACGAATCAACACAAATCGACACGAATAAACTTGTGTGAATCTGTGCGGATTTATGGATTGTAACATCTTCTGCATGTTTCTACACCTGAATAACTCCGATAGTTACAATAGCAACCTCTCATCCCGTCCGTAAGCGCAATAAAGAAACGAAATGCTAATTTCTCGCCGTTTGAAGCTTCTTACCACCGCATTTTTAAAAATGTGAGGGTAAGATTGTACACAACAAACATATTGGAGATTCGGCAAACTTCAACCTTCCGTTGCGCCGCTCGCCGGATGTCATATCGCGACGGAGACGCACTCCGTTTCGGGAAGCGCGGCCTTAAGCGCGCGAATCGCCATCGTCATCGGTATTGTCTCGGGTTTCATACTCTCCTTTCTTTTTTTCACTCGCAACTTATCAACCGAAACGAGCCATCAAAAACCTACGTATAACTTTCGCCACAGCAACTACCGCATTTTACAAAATGCGGTGGTAACCATAGCCCCTCGTCCGCCACTGAAAACATCCGCCTTCATCAGGCATTTAGAATTTTCCTCAGATAAGTCTTATCTCGTCTCTTCCTTGACCGTCATGCCCATTTCAGGCGAAGCGTCGTCAAGAAGATCTGCCTGTACAGCGCCATTGCGCCAAACAACCGGCGTTAAATGAACATCGAGATTTTCGTCCTTGATTACGATAAGCGAGACAGAATGTTTGATTTCGCGCTTGACGCCGTCCTGATCGGGCGATGAGACGAAAAGCTGCAGCCCTAAGTCATCCGCGAATGCCAAGAGCTGATCGCGCCGCGCCGCGTCGATTCCGTAAAACGCTTCATCAAACAGAATCGGCGAAGCTTTAGGCATGTCTGCGGCAGTACCGCCATGATAAAGGAATTCTGCGACAGTCAAGATGAGTAAATAGTTAGGAACCGCCTGTTCACCGCCTGAGCCCATGCTCTTGACCTTGCGGTCGATAACGCGTCCTTCCTCGTTTTCCGTCACGACCTTAAGCTCAAACCTGAACCATCTGCGATAATCGAAAATCGGCGGAATCTCGTCGATTTCGGCATTAAGAATCTCCTCGCGATGATAAGAAAGATAATCCCTGAGCTCATCTTTCTCATCACCTGAATCAAGCGCATACCCTTTTCGAACAAGTTCAACAAAATGCTCGTACTCCGGAACCGGCGTTATGCCGAACTGATAGCGATT
>JAZUMF010000078.1:0-1686 GCA_045603485.1 Kiritimatiellia bacterium
ATTTGCGAGGCCGTCAAGCTGGGGCTTGACAAATTCTTTGTCGAAGAAAACAAGCCGATAAAGATTACGAAAGCGCATACGGACTTCGCAAAAAGGATCATTCCGACCTTGCCGCGTGGCTGGATGCAGCAAAAGCACTCCTGGGACGCTTGCAAGAGATAGGCCGACCGAAATAGCGCGAATGGCGTAAGTTTTATGTAAGAAACAAATAAGTTGCAAAACGTGCGAATTTATCTAGTTTTAACCCAAAGAGAGATAAAGACGAAATGAAATTCCTTAAGACTTGCTTGCAAGTGACATACATATTGCTTGGCTCCGCCGCGATGGTGGTCGCGCCATTCGCCTTTTTCTTCTACCTTCTGGAACTCGACGCGTTCCGTTCGATAATCTACGCTTGGCTTGTGTGCGCCTTCTTAAGCGCGTTTGTAATCTTGCCGACCTGCACAACGAAAGCCCGCAAGGACAGAAAGATGAAACGCAACTTGCTCCGAATAAAGAAGTTCTTTGGCTTGATATTTTCGACGATGAAAAAAGGAATCTGCAAGGTCTATGAAGAATTATTCAGCGAAGAATATATTGAGGACTAAAGTCAATGAATTATAAACGCGATAAAATAATTCAGGCAGCGGCAAATATCGAAGGTTCTGCCGTCATGCTATCCGAAAAGTGGGACTGCAATCTAATCGGCTACACCATCCATGAAGGCACAAAGACCGTGCTGGGCGTCTACGACATGACGGGACTGGTACGCGGTGACATCGACCGTGAAGACGCCGTTATAGAAGAATTGAAAGACATGAACGGCGGTTTGAAGCCTGTATTGGTTCACGCCATTTATATCACACCATGGTAGAAAAATGAATATCATCCTATCAATACACCCAAAGTGGGCGAAGCTCATATACGAGGGAAAGAAGACCATCGAGTGGAGAAAAAGCTTTCCTAAAAAGTTTAAATACGGTGATAAAGTTTTTCTTTACGAAACTGCGCCAGTATGCAAAGTGACCGGATTTGTTGAATGTTCTGGATTTGATGCCGTTATTCCCAAAATAAATCGCATTGATTTAGGCAGACTAATTAGTGATAAAGAAAATGAAGACGCGTTTGATTTTATTGTGAATGTCGGTTGTGTATGTAAGGAAGATTTGAAAAAATATCAGGGAAAAGCAGACTACATCTACGCATGGTATATTCATTCTCAACAAAAGTTCCTTACTCCTAAAACGCTTGCGGACTTCAGCATTAAACGAGCCCCGCAAAGCTGGCAATATGTGGAGGTAAAATAATGAAAAAAATTTAGAGGAATTCAATTTACTTGCATTGACGAACTCAATGTCGATAGTCCTAATTATCGCAAACCATCAATGAAAGGCGGCCACCGGCACAACCACATCTACAACGTGTGCAACAGAATCACGTTCCGTGGCAAGAAAAGCCGCCGCGTGAAGCGCGAGGACAAGAAGTATTTTGTAAAAATCTTTTGGGCGAACATCGCGCTGATGCCAGACGAACTTAACAAAATTCTAGCAAACAAAAGGAAAAGGAAATGGCAGATTTAATTTATGAACACAAATATGACGATGGGAATAAGGCCCTTGTTGTAGTCTTTGGAGAAGGTGGTATTGGCATAGGTATAGGTCAAGAGAAACCAGAACTTAATATACATCTCCAAGAATTGAAAAAATT
>JAZUMF010000079.1:0-29188 GCA_045603485.1 Kiritimatiellia bacterium
GATGGGATATAGAACCATAATGTCTAGTAGAATAGACTGACACTAGTATTCAACCTAAATTCGGCAGTTAAAACCTCCAAAAATGCATTTCACCATTAAAAACATTAGCTCAAATCAACATCAAATCTTTCACCCATTGGGTGAAACACAAAAAAAGGGCAAAGCCGCGATTTTATTGCCTCAAACGGCGATTCTCAGCGCCCAACTGCCGAATTTACGCTTTATAAAAACGATTGTCAAATTTTTGATTTTGAAGCCCCCCGCTTCCGCCGCAAATTTTCTACACATATTACTGTATTGCAACATATTACAAAGGTTTAATATTTTTTATATAAAAGCATAAGACATCATTTGATATCGTAAATGACGCAGTGTTATTAAATTGAATACAGCTAACAAGTTGTATCAAGTTTAGTTTATGAAAGGTAATGCTTTCAAATAACCAGTTGCTACAAGTATCTTCAAGCGAAAGTATTCAAAACCGCCAGAGAGCCTTTAGGGGATGGCAAGATTTATGAATGGCGATCTTGCCTGCGGTAGCGGAAGAGTGCTATATAGAGCGAGAACTGATTTAATGTTTCACATATTACAGCCGGGATTGAACAGCTGAGTATATTGTAGGTGAGCCAGAGGAGGCTGATTATAACTGAATAGATGCGCAGCAGTTGGGCATTAGTTATACGCAAGGCGAAGTTGCCGAGAGTTTGGGCTGATAACGATATAAGGCAGACCCAACCTTCTTTGAGTATGAAAAATGAACAGGCTGCTGCACATACGAAGATTAGGGTGAAGGCTATCGGCCATAAAAGGCTGTCTGCCCATTGGTCTTTGCCGCGCCTGCTGTAAATCAGATTTCTCGGTATTGAGAAAGCATTCAGGAAGCCTCCCATTGGCGCACCAATCAAGAAAAAGTGCAGTGCCCAAAAGCAGGAACCTGCGCTTTGTAGGTACAGTATTTGTCTGGGTGTGCGACCTTGATAGCTTGCACAACCCAAGATTATTGCTATGCAACCAAAAATTTGCGCTACGGGATTTTCTGTGTAGAGCTGAGCAAGTGATGCAAAAATTTCAGACATGGAATCGCCCTCCTATCCTTATTGGGTGGAGGGCGATCTTTTTGCGACTATTTTTCGTCGTCTTGGTCATAGTGTCTTCGATAATACTGATTGAAGGCATAGTAGATTACATTTACACCTAGTTTGTAGGCTTGATCTGCAACTACGGGGTCTACTCCAGAGTGACCATCTTTCCAGGCATCCTTTATATCGCCAGGGTGATAGAAGGCTACGATTCGTCCTTCATGGCGTATTGCCAATGCTCTATTGCCGTCATGGTGCCAGAAGCGAGGTGCTCCATCGGGGAATAGGAAGGGCTGCTGGTAGATTGGATCATCGTTTGGAATGTCAACGAGGGACTTGCCAGGGAAGACCTTGGCGAGCATTTGCCTTACGCTTCTACCGAAATGGCCACCGCCACAATCGATGAAGAGCATTCCGCCTTCAACTTCACAGTAATTTCGAAGGATACGCGCTTCGGAATTGGAGATGCGAAGTCCTCCAGAGCCTGTGATGAAGACGAATGGCGGCGCTCTCTTTTTGGGGAAGCGTGCCAGGCGGTCTATCTCTCTGGCTTCTGTTTCGGAAGCGATTGGCAGTCCTGTCAGCTGATTGAAGCGGATAAGTAGGTTGTAGTCTCCGGACTTGCCCATTTCTTGATCCCAGTTGCCTCCGCTGTACTTGAGGCGAATGAAGCGTACTTTGGCGCCTTCCATTCCTTTGGGCCAACCGCCATTGCCGGGACCGCCTTTGCCGAGCTTGCCTTTTTTGGTTCTGTCGGCGCTGTAGGTATCTTGGGTTTGCTCTTGGAGTTCATCAAGTACCTTTGCATCATCTATATCAATGCGCTCAAGGATATATGGGCTCCAGGGGTCAACGAGGAGTTTTTTCTTTTTCTTGGGCTTTTTCTTGATATGAACGACTTGCTGGACTTCGGGTTCGCCTGAGCCCTTTGGCATTCCGTAATCTTCTGAGCCGCAACCGAAGATCAGGAAGGGCCCTATGAGTATCAGGACGAAGAGTGCAACAGCCCAATAGCAGGACGAACGGAAGCGTGGGTCTGCGCCACCTGTTTTGAGGTTTTGCAGGAGCGGGTTTGTGACGAAGCTTGTTATTGGAACATTGTCTCCGCAATAGTAGCGGCGGGCTTCTATGGTGAGAAGCGCTACCAATACGAGGATGGGCACAATCAACGCTATGGGCGTTATGAAGATTGTATATGTCCAAAGTTCTTTGCAAGCATAGGCGTCAAACATTCTTGAATCGGCCGCTGTGATGACTTTGGGTACCGCAATTGTCCAATTGGCAAATGCGAAGAGGACGATTGTGTTGATTGCCCAAGAGATTTTGAGCATCCAGAGGCTGATGCTTTTGCGGCACAGCGCCATGGTGGCTGCAACTATCGCAATTAGAGCGGATAGGAGCGCAAGGAACGCCAGTGCTGTACCTGACGATAATTTGCCTGCCGTGTCTAGGTAGCGGACAAATTCGGGATTGTCAATTACCCAGCCGTTCCATCTTAAGTAGAGGGAAGGCCAAGCTTTCGACAAGGCTGCAAAAATACCCTCTTCGGCTGATATTCTGACCGGCAGCATTAGGGCTATGAGGATTGAGCCTGATGCCATGAGCAGAGTACCAAGCATGAAGCGGTATTTTATCTGCATACTCCCCTGCACGCGCCATAGCCATGAGAAGGTTGCCGTCAAATGGCGTGCCAGCATGACATGAAGCCATGTTAGCCCTTTGATGACACCTTCTATGCAGCGCTCAGCCATTGATGGGGCGGGAGGGGGTGTTGAATTTTGAGAATAGTGCGGCATAACGGGAGTCCGCGTGGTGCTTAGAGTCCTAGGTCGTCAAGTGAGATTTCACCGGTGGCTGGTGGCAAAGGCTCAATCTCGGGTGGCTTGACCTTTGATGCGGAGGCACTGCCTTTTGGTGGTGTTGCCTCACTTTTTGCCGGTTCTTTAACCTTTGCCGAAACTTTGGCCGGTACGGCATTTGAGGCGACACTAGCGGCATCGGAGGCTTTGCGAGCGATTGCGGCTTCGCGTTCCGCCTTGGCTTTTTCCACTTGCTCTTGCTTCTTGAGCTGCTTTATCGCTGATGGTGTTTTGACGCCGTATGTGCCCCAATCTTTATAGAGCCCGAATGATGTGCCGAATACTACAATCGCATGGACTATCAGGGCGATTACGATGCCTTTTGTGAGTATTGACTTATTGATGCCTGTAAGGAGATCATCTGGATTAAAGTCTTGACTGTTCATGGTTTTTCTACTCCTCTGTCTTTTCGCCGGTTAGAATCATCTTGACGCCGGCTTCGCTTATTGCCTCGATGACTGGTAAATAATCTTTGCGAAGGAGGTTCTTGTCTACCTTTAGGTGGACTGGTGACTCCTTGAGTTCTTCAGCCTGTAATTTGCAGGCTGCGCCTACTTCTGCGACGCTGCTTTGTGCGCCGCCCATCCAAATGACACCATCTGAATCAACGATAACCTCTACCATCGGCGATGCCTGAGATTCGATTGCATTTGATTCTGCACTTTCGACCTGTACATTCGCACTTTTCATAAAGGTTGAGGCTAACATGAAAAAGATGATGAGAAGAAAGGCTATATCGCCCATCGACGATGTCGGGACGATCAGTGATTGCCTTTTCTTGCGTCTTATCATTGTTAAAACCTCTTTATTCGCCAATCATTGCAACTACGCCACCTGCTTCAGAGATCATTGTGACGACCTGATAGTAGCGTTGGTAGGGAACTTCTTCTGCAACTTCGAGCATCACGAGCCTGTCGTTTTGAGGCTTTGTCGAGAGCTGCTTCGCCATTAACTCGGCATGAAGCTGATTCGGTGTGATTTCGCGCTCGGCAGCATCACCTTCTGTGTAAACGATGCGGTCAGGCAGGAGGTTGACCGAAGGAATCTTCGGAGCCTTCTGGTTTTTATCCTCCGGCGTTGCAGCAGAGGGCATCTCAAGCAGCTTTCCAAACGGGTGTGCGAGCGAAGTCGTCAGAATGAAGAAGATGATGAGAAGATTGGCGATGTCTGAAAACGAGGATACATCCATGGATGCCTCGCGCCGCTCTTTCTTCTTCATTATGCCTCTTCTATCGCTTCTGCGATGTCGGTGATTCCCGCTTCGATTGCCATGTTGTAGATTTCGATGCGGTTGGTGAAGTAATTGTAGGCGATTACAGCGGGAATGGCGATGATCAAGCCTGCTGCCGTTGTGATGAGAGCCTCGGAGATACCTCCGGCGACTGCACCTGCATCAAGACCGGCGGCTTCTGCCATGGCGTTGAAGGAGCTAATCATACCTGTAACGGTACCTGTCATACCGATGAGGGGTGAAATACCCGAAATCAGAATCATTGCGCCGAGGCGTTTTTCAAGTCCGTGAATTGCCTTGGGGGCGTAATCTTCCATTGTCTTGGTGACTGTGGTCTGCATTTCGGTCATTGTGCGGCCTCTGGCTTTCATGCGCTTGTAGCGCTGAAGACCTGTAAGCATTGTTGCGGCGACCGGACCTGAGGATGCTGCGCAGGCGTCCATCGCTCCATCGATATCGCCTTTGGCAAGTAGCTCGCGGACTGTCTTACGGAGGCCTTCAAAATCTACATTTGCAGCTCTGAATGCGCGGGCGCGATCGATGATGATTGCAATTCCCACAATCGAGCACAGCAGCAGCGGTATCATCATAGATCCGCCGTCAATTAGAATTCCCAACATTTTTTATTATCCTTTCTTTGTTGTTAAACTTATTAAGACTTGATTAGTATTCGGAAAGTCTCCTTAGGAACTGCTGACCCTGATTGGCAGCCTGTCCGCCGGGATACTCTTCGACGAGGCGTTGGAACTTTGAGATAGCTTCTTCGGTATTTCCCATGCGGTGGGCTACGACGCCCCATTTGAGGAGCATTTCGTCGAGCCATGGCGCATCGGGATAATCTTGGAAGACGCGTTCAAAGGTTTCAATGCAACGGGTATAGTCGCGAATTGAGATATAGTAATCGACGACTTTCTTGAATGAATCGCCTGCGAATGCCGACTCTGGATAGGCCTCTGCGCAACGCTTGAAGGCTGTCATAGCAGGAGAGAAGTCTGCCTTGCGGCCTGTTGCATGAGCATTATGACGAATTGCCTGTTCGGTGGCTTCGCCGATGCGGTACTGCGCTTCAGCCTTAAGTGGCGAGAGTGGGAGCTTGAGGATTGCATTGTAGACTTGAATTGCCGAACGGAGTGCCGATGGGTCTTTCTTTGCCGATTCCATTCGGGCATTGCCAATCTGCATGAAGGCGCGGTCTGCCAATGTCGTATCGGGGAAGATGCGGACGAGCTGGTTACAGGTTGCAATTGCCGCCTGCAGGTTGCCCTGGACAAGTTGGAGGTCCCATTTTACCGCAAATGCTTCTTCAACTACAGCGCGTTCAAGGCTGAAGCGTGCGGCAAGCGCCATTAGCTCGTCTACCTTCATTAAGCCTTCTTCGGCTTTTTCGGAGGCTTGGACATCAAGACCGACTTCCTTGAAGATGTTACCCCACTTGTGGAGGAGCTTTGCTTCGAGGAGAAGTTTCTTTGCCTGAATCATCGCATCGGAGGCATTGGCGACGATTGACTGCGGCTCTGTGCTTCCGCCGACGAGAACTGCTGCTTCAGCAATGCGCATCTGTGGTTCTGAGCCTTGGAGGTGCGTGGCGTCTTCGTACTGGACAACGATGCGGTCTTCGGGAAGAACACCAATTTCGCCCGTCTGAATCACGACAGGTGGCTGATTGGTATCGGTATTTATGATTTGCGGAGTGATGCGGCCGGCAAAGACGCCTGAGCGCGGCGCCGTTTCGACGAGGTCAATTTCAACCATTGTGCGCTGAATCCAAGGTGCATCGGGGGCTGGCGGCTGAGGCGGCTGTCCTTCGGGGACTTCGGGGCGTTCTTTGAATTGTGCGGCGATAGGTACGCGAATCGTATCTGGATTTGGAGTTTTGTCTGCATCGAGGTCGCGGACGAGAATGAATGCCGGCTGACCGCAGAATACACCGCGGACTTTTTGCCTTTGTGCGCCGTCCATAAAGGTGACGGTACCTGTTGAGACGATTTTTGCATCTGCATTGCGAGGCTGGCGGACATCGCCCGACTCGGTATTGCGGTCGAGATAGTTGACTGCGATGCCATCTCCGCCATGGACGGTTAAGCGGCCGTCATTTGGCTGGGTCGCATCGGTTGTAGTGTCGACCGATGCGAGGAAGTCGCCGTCGCCTCTACCGAAGGATAGGAGCTTTGCCTTTTCTTTGTCGCCGGAATTGCTGACGATTTCGACTTCTTCAATTTCGCCAAGGGCG
The DNA here is from genome assembly GCA_045603485.1 of Kiritimatiellia bacterium. Classification (GTDB taxonomy): domain Bacteria; phylum Verrucomicrobiota; class Kiritimatiellia; order RFP12; family JAAYLN01; genus RGIG5952. The sequence goes on from JAZUMF010000079.1 coordinate 6,400, forward strand.
GCGAGAACCGCAAGGTCTTTATCGGTGACATGGACATAGATGCGCTGACCTGCTTCTGTAAGGACATTGCTGACGGTCATTTCGGTGGGAACAGCGGTGCCGACCATCTGGAAGGCTTCGGCCGCACGAGACCAGCGGCCTGCGTCAAAGTGTATTTGGCCGATGAGGAAGTAGGCGTCGTTGGAGAAGAGGCTTGTGGGGTAGTCTTGTGTTACGCGACGAAGGAGCATCGCGGCGTCTCCGGCCTGTCCGCGCTCAAGCTGCGCACGACCCTGGAGGAGGAGTGACTCAGCCTGAACTTCGGGGTCGGCAGAGCCGAAGGCTTTGCGGAGGGATGCGCCTGACGCGTCAAATTGGCGTTTATCGAGCTGATGACGACCGAGCTCAAGAAACGCTACGAAGCGTGACGGAGCGTCGGGAAACATCTTGGGGATTGCCTCAAGCAAGGATACCGCACGATCGTCTTCGCCATTCTCAATGAGCGACTTGGCGTTGTTGACCATGCGCTTTGCCCGCGCTTCGATTACTGCGGGTGAACCGCTCTGTTTTTCATCGACGCCTTTTTGTTGAGCTTGGGCAAATGCCGAAGCTGCAACAATGGCACATACTGTGAAAATCGATATTTTTTTCATCTTCGTATCTCCGTTAAATTGTTGCCGTCTTTTAGCGAATTGTCTCAATGACCGCGCCACCTGTGGCGATGCCCCATGCTTCTAGGCGTTGGTGAGCCCAGGATGATTCACGGGACTTTTTCCACTGCGGGTGTGAAAGCAAACGACGGTAGAGGGCGATGGCTTTTTCTTTGTTGCCGTCATCTTTATGGTACTCTGCCATGTGCCATGTCGCTGAGGCGGCATGCTCCGGGAAGAATGTCAGCTCTTCAAGGACGGCAAAGGCCTTTGCCTTTTCACCCATCCTGCGATAGCAATACTGTATATCCCAAAGGGTTCCCGGAGGGGTCGAAATTTCAAGATAAATCTTGAGTGCCTTTTCGTAATCGCGGGTGCAATCTTTGTAGAGCCATGCGAGGGTCTTTTTGCCTGAAAGAGAGACCTTGGGGTCTTTATTGGCAATAATCTGCTCAAGTGTCAAGACGCAAGCGTCCCAGGCGCGGGCGCGACGATCGATTTCGTATGAGAGCCAAAGGCGTGAAACCATATCCTTTATGTATGATTCGAGAAGATGCGCATCCTGATAGAGACCTGAATCGGCAAGAAGAATCGCGAGAGTTCTAGCGCGGCCAGGCTGTGACTTTTCATCAGAATTCTTTACATATTCGGTCATGTCGGGAATCAATTCACGCGCTTTCTGGTTGCTGACAGAGCGGCGGAAATTGAAAGCGCGATGGTAAAAATCCCATTCCTGCCCTTGTGCAAGGTAGATTGCCTTGTTGGACTCATGCCACTCGGCAAAACCTTCATTGAGGGCGCGGCGGGCCTTGGAGCGTTCAATTGGCTTGTCAAGATATTTGGCATCATACCACCAATGATCCCATGTGCGGGAACGATGGTAATCGATTGTGCCTTCCGCGTCACGGATTGCCTTCAGGCGGCCTTTTGCATCATCGGGATTTATATCGCGGAGGACAAAAGCCGTAAGCTCTTTCCACTTGCCTGCAATTGCGTATGCCTGAACAAGAGCTCCGCAGGCACCTTTCCAATCGCTGGTGGCAATGTCGCGGTATATCGGATCGGTTGCCTTATGCCAATTTGCGACTGCTCCCTCGGCATTGAGAAGTTTCCACTCGATTGCCGCAATGCGGTTGTAGGCTCGGCAGGCAAGCGGGTGTACCGCCGCTTCTGGGTCGGCTACCATATTTAAGAATTCGCGCTTGGCCTTTGTCTGCTCGCCATTGGCATAGAGGTTGTCGGCAATCATAAACATTGCCGCAGGGGTAATCCATGTCTGGTCGGGATAGAAGTCGAGGAGTTCTTCAAAGACTTTTGTCGAGGCGTTGCGATCTCTTGCACCCTTCAGCGAGAGGCCTTGCATAAAGAGGACATAGGCTTTGACATGATCGTTATCCATTTCAAGCTCGTACTGAACGCTGTATTTTTTCCATTCAGCTACTGCTGCGCGATATGCCGGTACCTGAACATCAGGCACGGAGCGGTTTCGGTGAGTTGCCTCTTCAGCTTTGACATAAGCAGCGATAGCCTTGTCTATCGTTGTGCGTTTTTCAAAGTCAAGATTCTGATACATTTTGTTGGGCATGCGCCATGACCAGTCACCGGCAATTACGCTGAGGGCTGTGCATAGCAGACATGCTGTCAAAATTGTCGTCTCTCTTCGCATAGGTTAAGTTCCTATCTCTCAAATCAGCTCTGCAAATGCCCGAGACGGGCAATTGCAGAAGCCATTTTGCTACTCAAGATTTTCAAACGAATTAGCCTCTTGGAGGAGCAAGCCGCGAGCGCGGCGGGCCCACTCGGTTTCGGGATATTCAAAGACTGTTCGCTTTAGATAGAGGTAGGCGTTTTGATAATCACCGCACTTCAAGCTTGCGTCACCAGCCCAATAGAGAGCCTGTGAGCGAAGCTGTACTGAGGCGGTCTCGCGATATTGCTCTGAAAGGAGAGCGAGCGCTTCGACGGCGAGCTTGTACTCTTCGTTCATTATGTGACGAGGCGGCTCGACCTTTTCTTTCTCTGCCTCTTCAGCGAGGAAGCCTGCCTGCTTCATGTGGCACTGTGCCGCCATGAAGAGGGCACGGTCTGCCTTTTCATGGGTTGGGAAGCGACGCTGGAAGCTGTGGTAGATGCGGCCAGCCGTTGAGAACTTCTTCTGCCTGTAATAGAAGGTCGCTAGACGGATTGACGCATCGCCGACGAGCGGTGACTCTGGGTAGAGGTATGTCATCTTGACATACTCTTCGCTTGCCGAATTGTAATCACCCAGCATTTCAAGGCAGAGAGCCTTGTGATACTGTGCGCGAGCGGCAAACTCGGAGTCCGGCCATGTGCTGAGAATTGCCGAGAAGCGTGAGAGCGCCTCGCTATAGAGCGGAGTTGCCGCATCCATATTGCCGGCGGCCTTCTCTTCGGTTGCAAGCTCCTGATAGAGGTTTGCAAGGAGGTATTCACCCTGAACGAGATGGATTGTCGTCGGATAATCGCGCAGGGCTTCTTCAAGAATCATCTTACCTTCGTCGATTGCGGCGGCACTGCGCTCCGGCTGCTTTAAGCGACGGAACTCCTTGGCGGTCTCAAAGAGACATTCGGCGAGGCGGAACTGGACGAGAACCGCCATATCGCTGTCGCGGAAGCGTTTTGAGAAGACGCGGACATCGCCGTCAGAACCCTTGAATACCTTGCCTGACACATTGATAAGACCGGGCGTTAGAGACGGGATTGTCTCTTCATCGTTATAGGTAAACTCTACTGTGTCACCATACTTGACTGAGATGCGGTCATCGAGGAAGTCTTCCTCGGCTACCGCGACACCACCTGTGGCTACAGCAGGAATTTCTTCGCCCGGGGCAAAGATTACCGGGCGTATTGTACCGGTAAAGATACCTGAGTGAGGCAGGGTTTCCTTGAGGATTGCCTTACGGGAGACATTGCTTGCTGTAGTCTTGACGGCTATCTCAACCTCGTTGAGTTCTTCGCCGTCATCGCGATCGGGATCTTCGACAATCACGAAGAAGCGTTCGCCGACATGAGCCATATGGCGATCTGCCGAATAGGTGCTGTCCATCAAGTTGATGCGAGCAGCTGAGACGAGCTGAATGTAGTGCTCGTGAACGACAGAACCGTCATCACCAAGAACGCGAATACGGAGCTTGTCATTGCCGTTTACACATACCGGAGGAAGTTCGTCTTCGTCAATTTCAGCACTCGGATCGGGAGGCCCGAGGTGAAGCTTAACAACTCCTGTAAAGGCACCAATCGCACCAGCGGCAGTGACAGAACGGCTTATTGGAGCATCTGTCTTGATTGTGCCGAAGTGGAGACCCAGACGAAGCGGGAAGAGCATCGTCTCAGGCTCGCGCTCTGAGGCTTCAGCATCGTCAAGCTCACTTTGAGCTACAACCTCGACATTGATGCGGCTCGCTTCATGACGGGCGCGGGATGGCGAGGTGACCATTATCGGAATTGGAGCCGAAACATTCATCTTGATGACATTGGTGCCTTCAATTCTCTCTTGAGGAATCATCTTTGCCGAGATGACATCCTTGTAGAGCTTTTCAATTCGCTCGTTGCCCGGGCGACGGCGAATCTGCTCAAGGCGAAGCTTGGCATCATAGCTTGTGTCTACAACGCGGGAAACCTTTGTATCAAAGAACTGCACCTGTGTGGGTGAAGGCTGTGATGCCGCAACGGAGGCTCCGCGGACGGTAGGAACACCGGGATTCGTGTTTTCACGGTCATCATAGCGGAGCGATATAACATCGCCTGGAGCGATTGGAAGCGTTCCTGCTGGAATATTTGTCGCAGTTGCTTCGCAGGTACGAAGGATTCCGACAAAGTGTCCGCCGTGGATACCGCGAACGCCGTCCTGATTGTTGTAGAAGCCACCGCCCATATTGGCGAAGCGACCAACCTGCTCCTTGAGCTTCATCTTAGACTTTTTGCCGGAGCGCGTTGAAATCTCAACATCGATCGTGTCTGCCTCCGGTGTGATGTCACCGTCAGGGTCGCGAACGCTTACAATCATCATATCGCCGGGGATGAAGCGATAGGCATTGAAGAGCATTGAACGCGTACCATCGCGTGTATGGACAATTTCTTCAAAGAAGAAGTTGACATGCGCATTATGGAAGGATGACTTGATTGGGCGTTCAAGGATACGGCGCTCTCCGCTTGATGTGCGGTCATCGGTGTATGAAACGGTAACCTGATCGCCGGGAGCAACCTCAAGTGTATCATTCTGGAGAGCATCGCTAAAGTCACTCTCGACAGGAATAATCATCTTTCCGGAATTGTCTTGTACATAGAACTTGTTTACGCTAATCTCGCGACCGCTGTAGCCAAGGAACTCCCAACGGAGAGAGCGTAGGCGTATAGGCCTTGAGAAGGTCGCCTGGAAGCCGCCCTTAATGCGGTGAATTGTCGCGACATCACTTACAAACTGAGTAAGCTCCGGCGAGACCTTGGGGTCTATCCACGCATTGGGGAATGAAGTAAGCTTGCCGTTTTCGTCGACGACTTTAATCTTCAGGGCATCCTCAGGGTAGGATGCGCTGAAGAACATTTCGAGACGGTGCGGCCCCGGTGAAACATCAAAGGAGACTTGCTGTCCATCAAGGCTGTTGCCCTGCCCTGTGAAGACGACGATGCCGTCAACGGCAATTGCCATCCACAAGCCGGCGAGTGTACGACCTCTGGTGTTTGCAGCCTGAAGCTCAAACTTTACGGTCTTTTGATTGTTGGTCAGCATAAATGGAACGCTGAGCATTGCATTCTGGGCAGCATCGCGATTTGAAATCGGCGTGAATGCAAGATCAAGAATATTGCGAGGCGCCGGTGCCTTGCTGGAGGAGAACTGGTTGCGGATCAGACCAACGCTATTGAGCTTGCGCCCGCCTTGCGCCTGATACTTGATGCCATAGCGAGATGAAACATCGGTAATTGGCAATGCGCCGAGAACTGTACGGGCAGAGGCAAATCTGCCGACAAGACGAATTGAGGAGATGTCTTCTGAATTTGGCATCATAATCGCGACATTGGAGACAATGTGTGCCCCCATTGTATCAACCTCAAACCATTTGCCTTGAGCGCCGTCGGGGGAGCTCTTCCAAACACCATTGCGCTTGGAATTGATTGCGTCACCAGGGTTGTAGCCCGTTGCGGTATCTGATGCGAAGGCGCGTGGAGGCGGCAAACGCGTCGGGATTGTTCCGCGGAAGACACCTGAAGAGCCTTCAGTTTCTTCAAGGACGATGCCGTCAATGCGGTCGCCGGATGATGTGCGGGCGCTGACACTGATCTTGTCAGGCGATGTTGTGATACTGCGGTCACGGTCGCGGACGACAACATAAAGCGGGTTGCCGGGCTTGAGGTTGCGAGTCAAGGACTCATCATCGCCACCGCCTGAATTTGTCATAAGAATCATAGCCTCAAGAGCCGCTTCGGCCTTGCTGTCTTCGGCAAGAGGTGCTGCGGCGCCAATGGCTAGACGAGCATCGTCAACGATACGAAGTGTCTTTGGAGGTGTCGTCTCAAGACCGCGAGCCTTGAGGAACTCCTCTTCGACGCGATATGAGACCTGATCGTTACCGCAAACCTCAAGAATGTGGTTTGTCGAAGTTGCCGGCCCGAGCATTGTAGAGATGCTACCGCTAAAGAGGTAGGGATTGCGAGGTGACGGATAGAGCGAGAGAAGCTCTGAATCTTTACCTTCGGATGTGGAGACGATGATCGGAATGCTGTTGCCGCCGCCGGCAATGCCGAGGTTGCGGTCCATAACAGAAATGGTAAGCTCCTGACCTGGGCGGATAAGCGTACGGTCGGCAAGGTCACCGACGAGAACATCGGTATCGTCAACTTCGCTGTTGGTCGCGAGCTTCCACTGACCATGGAGAAGACGAGCCTCTGTGTGGGTGTAATCAAGATTGAATACTTCATCAAGCTGCTTGCGAGTCTCTTCGAAATCCTTGCGGTCAAAGGCAATGCGAGCTAAGAAGTAGTGCGCTTGTGCCTGAATCTCAACATCGGGCTGAGACATCCAAAGCTCGATAATACCTTCGGCCTGTGTTGCATTACCCATCTCAATGAGGAGGTCAACATCGCGGAACATTGCCTTGCGGGCAGCCTTTGTACCGCGATAATAGTTACCGTTTCTAATCGACTGATACTCAAGCTTGGCCGCCTCGTAGTTGCGCTGGTCGCGATAGCACTCGGCGCGTGTAAGCATCAAGGATGCGGCAAGCTCGGGAGTGAGTGTTGATTCCTTCGTCAAGAGAGCGGTTGCAATTTTACGAGCGCGGATGAGAAGAGCATCTTCCTTGCCGCGAGCATAGCGCAACTGCTCTACGCCCCAGGCGACAAAGCCGGCTGGAAGCTTTGAAGCTTCACGCTCAAAGGTCTGGAGATTCTTGCTGAGGAGCGACCAGCTGCGCTCTGAGTTGTTGCGCTCAAGCTCGTCGGCTGCGACATAGAGAGGATACATTGGGCTGGATTCATCAACCGGATAGATACCGGGCATGTGTGTCGAGCAGTCCGAACGGAGACGCTGGGCGTTGGCCGCAACTGCAGGGGTCTCATGCGGAATAACTGAAGAAGCGAGGTGAGCAGGCTCCCAGAAACCAGCCTTTGTTCCATTCCTCAATGTCGCAAATATGGCACCGCCATCACGATCAAGCCCATTGGAGAAGCTCAATCCGAAAGTCATGGCGATATTAGCCAAATGCTCTCCCTCACCTGCAGCGACAAAACGATTGAATGCTGCACGAAGGATGTAATACTGGCGGTAACGCTCAATACCAAGGCGCATACCAAGGCAAGCGCGTTTAGCATATTCTTCGGCAAAGCTGTATGTGGCCTGCGAGACCGACTGATTGACCTGCTTGTCGCCGGCGCGAAGAACGGCTGAATTAATCAAATCAGAGAACCTTACATTGTCGTAATCAGGCAAGAGAGCTGCATCGCGAAGCGGAATTGCCTTGATTGCGGGTAAAAGTTTATCGCGGAGAATTGCGCCAAAATCATTTGCCTTGGGCTCGTCCTTGATACCTTCCTGATTGATTACGGCAAGCCAATTGCGTCCGCTGACATAGGGAAGCTGATAAACCTGACCGCAAAGAGCCTTGATATCGGAGTACTGCGCATAAGGATCTGCCTTAGCGACTGAAGCGAAGAAGCGGGTCAATGCGGCATCGCGCTGGCCGATCATTGAATACAGCTTTACGACATAGGCTCGATCCCAGCTTGTTCCGATGCGCTTATCAATCAATGCGCTAGCAAATGGCTCTAAAACAATCTGTGCATTGTAGAGGTTGGTGTAGGTGATGATGCGCTCGTAAATTTCGAGAGTCTCACGAACCTGCTCCGGGCGGAACTGTGCAAAAGGGTGAGCCGAGTAGACTGCTGAAATCTGCTTAAAGCGTTCAGCAACTGGCCAGAGACCTTGCTTGCAATTAAGATTGACATGGGCCAAGGCCGAGGCCGGCAGCATCGTCTTATAATATGGTGCAAGAAGGGAATTGGGGAAGTCCTTCGGATAAACCATCTGAGCGAACTCGTCAGGCTTCATCGCACCTGACTTTATGGCCGCTGCCGCAACAGCGATATAATTGGTCTGATTTTGTGTATCGCGGGCAACGGCAAGAGGCGATGCAAAATCTGCTCCCTTGGTAAAGATAGGGACGAATATCTCAAGCAAGCGTGCCTTATCCTCGCGTGTGCGGCAAAGGCCTGACATAACAGCCCAAATTCGCTCGACAGGGCGAGCCTTTACAGGATTTGCCGCATTCGGAATCTTACCGCCATAGGCCTTGACGGCCTTCTTGGTCAGCTCAAATGCCTCAGGCGGCAACGCACCACCGGCGCCGTGCTTGACCTGAGTCAAAGCCACGAGCGAGCCTGAGATAGGATCAGTTCCCTTTGCTTCGGGCTTGACCAACTCAACGAATGCCTTGAATGCGGGATCGTCCTTGAGAGACTGAGGCAAAGCGCCGAAGGTGACCAAACGCTTCCATGCCTCGCTGTATCCGGTCTTGGCAAAAATGCCCTTAAGGAAATTAGCGCGCTCTGCTGGACCAAAGGCATCAGAGCTAAGGAAGAAGCGGGCAATATTGTCACTCTCGAAATCGAGTGGATTTGCCATAATATGCTCTTCAGTAATGGCCTTGAGCATTGCGCCGTCCTTGATATCAAAGAATACGGGCAGGCACTGCATACGGATATCGTGACGCTCGGGCATCAACGCAAGAAGGTCGCGAACCGGCTTGCCATCCTTTGTCTTACGGGCATTTTCTGCGATCTTTGAATTGTAGAAAAGCGAACGGTAATCAAAAAGCTTAGGATAGGTTTTGATAATTGTAGCCTGATGCTGTGGCTCCCATGCCTTATTGAGAACACAGTCGTTTGCAAGGGCGCGAACTGATGCTGGATCAGAATTGTACTTAGCCGTTGCGACAACTGAAAACATTTGTGCCAAATCAGCCTTGGGGAATACCGCTGGAGCACTCACATTGCGGAACAAATCGGCATTGGCGAGAATGGCCGCAATATAATAGCGAAGGTAATCAGGCTCATAGATGGCTGACGCATCAGCAGACTTGGTTGCCGCTGCCATAACATGCGCCTTCATATTCTTAAATTTAGGAGCATACGCTTCGCGGGCCTTCTGGTCTGCAACTGCACCCTTGAGATTGACAATGCGTGAGAACAAATCAATAGGAAGCAAAGCCTTATTGTACGCATGATAATCGATTACATGCTGAGCGCCTAATTCCGCGGTAGACCTCAAAAGGTCGATATAATCGCCGTTCTTGGCAAGGGGATGCTTAACGAGAACCGAGAGCATATCAACGCGGAACACCTCTGGAGCGGCAGCCTCGCGCATCATACGACGAACCTCGGAAAGAACGATTGTCGTGTGTGAATCATCGGGGAACTTGGCCAAAAGGGTATCCGCAACCTTTAGATAGTCGCCATTACGCTTGGCGGCACGAAGCTGCGCAAGCATACCCATACCGAGACCAAAATGACCCTCTGACGGCTTCTCATTCGCCATAAGACGAACAAAATGCTCACCGTCACCACCATCGCGGCAAAGAACTTGAAGCGCAGTTGCAACATTATCATTCCAGCCGGTTTCTGTCTTCAAAAAGTAAATCAGGCGATCTCGCCTAACATTTGGCTTCCCAATCGTACCTGAAATCATAGCCGCCTTAAAGAGTATCTCCGGCTTTACCTTGCCGCCCTTCTCAACTAATGCATTATAGCGACGCTCGGCCGTATAGGGACGACCAGCCTTAATAGAAGCGTTGAAAGACAGCTCCAGGGCCTCAACAGGAACGGGGCGCTTCTCAATAATAGACGCAAGAGCATCATCAACCTCAGCAAACTTGCCGGCCTTGTACAAAGCCTGTCCATCCTCGATGGGGCCAGCAAAAGCGGCAATGACGCTAGAGCCAATGGCAAAAGCGGCTATCAAGCAACGGGCTTCCATGCTAAAAATCTTCGTTCTTTCCATAAGAATCCTTTATGAAACATTGTCGTTGGTTTTGCACTAGCAGTTTTTATGCCAATACAAATTACACGATATTAGTATCAAGATTACAAGATACTCAAATCAAAGTCAAGAAAAGAAATTTTGATTACAGAAGGCAAACTGTTGGTAAATCTTGCTGAATATATGTCGGACAATCCACCGAATAACCTTGCCGATAAGTGAAAATCTATTGTCCGTTATCAAAGGAAGGTGTAATGTCAGGTGAAACTCCGCATAATTTAACCCAATGCGCCGTTATCTCCATAAGCTGAGCAGGGATAGGCTCTTCAGGGCTTTGCGACTGACAAGTACCATACCATATACCATCTATGCAAACGAGAGATATGTCTTGTGGAGTATCAAGCTTAAGTGAAATCCCCGGACCATTCACATATGTCAACTCACCACCGCAAAAAGCCGTTATCCTGCCATTTTCTACGCGAACGGCAAATAAGCCTTTAGCCCTGTAAGAAACCGGCGTTCCATTGCAATTCAACTCACCGGATATCAAATCGCCGGCGAAATCAGGAAGGCCGCCCTTGATATGTGCAACAGTACCATCTGTAAGATGCAAGAAACCCTCTGTATTAGGAAGGCGTTCCCTTGTCTTTTCAAGCGGTGCTTGTAATGTCGCCCCAATCTTCAAAAGATAAGCCTCCACCTCGCCCACCGACGGCTCAATAAAAATACGCGTTGCCAGCTTGCGGCCTTCAAGAAGCTTCCTCCACGCCTGATTTTCAGAATCTGACAGATGCCATAGCACGCATGCCTTATATCTCTGTTGACCAACGGTTATAAAACCATCACCATCAATAGCAAAGGTACCATCGGGGATTTCGCTTGCCGGATATACATCAACATAATATCCCTTATGGCCCAGCCCATAGGCGATTCCCTCGCCCCAATCCTTGAAATTCGGACTTAACCAATCAGTCAGTCGTTCATGTCCAAATATCTGGACTACAGGACAATCAATCGGCGCTCTAGTCATCAATGGCAGGAGGCGTACAATTTGAGCAGCGCGAATACCATCGTAATTAAGAAGGTCGGCAATTCGATGAAAGGCACATTCATCCGGATTTGTATAACAAGAAACCGACTCCTCAGAGCGATTCCAGCTAAAGATAGAGTGATAGACGATGCGCCCTCCGCAGAGAGTATACTGCCAAAGTCTCTTTACATAGTGCCTCGGATTCGGTCCATACCCCTCATCCAGCCATAGCGGAGAACCGAACTTCTTCGTCATCGCGGTATTCACCGGCACCGGATGACATTCATCAGATTGAGCCCAATCCCGTTTCGCGGCCCACCAACCCAGACCATTATGCAAGAGTTCATCATACTCGAAGGGACGGTGCCATGTGACATGCTTAGCAACATATGCATCAGCCCCAAAGTATTCTTTGTTGAGATTGTACAATTCTACCTCTGAAGCCTTACAGGCATCATATATTGCCATCGTGTAGGCAATAGCAGCGCTATGAGCCTCGGGGATATCCCATGCCAGAGCAAGGGCTGGAAGATCCTCATCAAGCTTACGGCCACCGGAACGACGGGCATAAAGCTCCGCAAAACAAGGAGAATACCAATATGAGAGATGTGACTTAAAGGTCGGAGTATTTGGCTTCTGAAAGCCATATTCATCGCGCATTACTCCCGAAACGCCTATCGCCGCATAACGCTTCGCCAATTCCCGGCAAAAACGCATAACATTTGGAGAGCTTGGATCTGCCTGATAAAGAGGCCACTCAACCTCAACGAGAAGAGTCTCGTCAGCAGCTAAACCAGAAACCTTACCCGACACAACCTCATTCGTACAAACAACATCCATAGCGTCAACGGGCTTCAAGGTGCGCTCCTTTGCAATTCGAGCAGCAACAAGCCGCCCCTCTCTCCAGCCACTATAACGAAGGTTTATACCGCTCAAATTACCGAAATCACCGAAGGAATCCTCCTTTACCTCAAAATGAACTACTCCATCATTATCTGGAGAAAAAACCGCAAATTGACGCAAAAGAAGATAGTCATCAGGATATTTCTCAAAAAAAGAGCGTTGCAGCAAGCGCGGCTCTAAATCCATCAATAAATCAATACCGCTACCCTTAAGCTCCCTAACGGCGTCCATAAGGCGCGACATAATAATAGGATCATCCTGAAAGGTAACTCGGCATGTCCATGTTAAAACATTCCAATCACTCTCATCTCGAACAAGCTCAAGCTTGCGTTTTTGGAGAGCCATCGCAGCATCGTCAACGCCAAAGCCATTAAAGGCATTCTCCGGAACAATCCAACTAGGCAATCTACGTATAACCTTGGCCTCATTCTCAGCATAAAACCTGACAAGCGAATCATTCCTGAAGACAACATCTTCTTTTGTACAAGGATAAAAATCGTCCTTCATCAGAAAACCCAATAGAAACACTCTATAAGCTAATTGAAGTCTATCAAACTCTAATCAAAATCGCAACGGTTTTATGGTGTCAGACAATTACACTTGACACCTCCCATCAAGCTTACTATACTAATCCTAAAAGTTAACATCCTGCTAAAAATTATCCCAATCTAGAATTTCAAATTTAAAGACTTAATGACTTAATAAGTGTCAGGCTATTACACTTGACATCTTGCCGTAAACTTTCTATACTGAGCATAAAAATTGACTCCATGCTAAGAATTATCCCGAACTATAATCTCATTTCCTAAAACAACAGCAATTATTATTAAACTACAAAGCTAATTCATCTCTGCTGACTCTGATAATATTGGATTTGGGATTGGATACTAGCAAAAGTGGCACATTTTTGCGGCTATAACTACATCTATAGCCTCAAAAAATGTCTTTGGCGAGATTTTTTGATACACTCCCCCATTCGGGGCGGTAGGCTCCGTTACGAGTAATGCAGATTGTTAGGGATTTTTCTTAGCCTTGGAATGAAACTGGGGATTTTTGGAGGTCTCTTGCTGAATAGAGCTTTATGCCATCCCAGTTTTTACATAGTCCTATACCTCTTGCGCCGGTTTTTCTACCAAGGCTGAAGGCATATTTGTGTTTTGCCACCTGTTCATCGACAAAGTCTTTTGAGCCGAAGATTGCTCCGCAGGTGAAGTGGCGGACTTTGCAGCGTAAGAGGATTTGCAGTGGCAGCTCGCCTTTTTTTTCGATTATCTCTTGTATCTTTTCGGCAGGGAATACATCTGTGCCGCTTAGGTAGAGCTTTTGACGGTAGGTTTCTATGTGTTTTTTGAAGTCAGAGACTTTGGCGTCTGGATTGTAGATGCGTGCTATGCCGTGCATTGCATTGGAGTTGCCGCGTAGGGCAGAGGCGTAGCCCGACCATTTGTAGTCTTTTGGGTCGTCTACTATGCCGGCACGGACGGGATTTAAGTCAATGTAAGCTGATACGGTTGAAAGGGTATGGGCAGTACCTTCTAGGAGGGTGCTATAGAAGCGGCCTTCCCACATGGAGCCTGTATTGGGATTGTGGGCATGATACCAGATTGAGAAGCGTTGCTTGAGGTTTTGCATAAATGGAGTGATATCGCCCATGCGGCGTTTGAGCATCATCTGCTCTTCTTCTAGTCGTTTCAAATGGTTGCCGTGGCGGTACATTATCCATCTGTCTTTGAGGGACTGCGCCTGATCTGCTCCATAGAGGGTCTTTACGCGATAGATCAGCATTTCTTCAGTAATCTCGGTTGGTATTGGAACATGGGCTAGAATATGAAAATGGTTGTCCATTACGCAATAGTTGAGTAGCTCTATGCCGCTGAAGATGGCTATACGGCGAAGCATGTCGACAAAGACCGACTTGCCCTCTGGGCTCAATAGAAACTGCTGTAGGGCGCAGCGGCTTACGATGTGGTAATAACCTTCTCCGTCATTTTTTATTCGTGGCTTACGCATAAGTGACTCCTTGTTTCTTGGGGTTGTGTAATAAGTATATTGGATATAAAGGATAATGTCAAGTGTAACAGTCTGACACTGTAGAGCGGGCGATATTTAACTGCTAAGGCACCAAATTGCAAAAGATCGACTTTTAAGTATTTCCGTGTATTTCGCGGTTTTTATCGCCTTACAACCCAACCGCTTTACGGACAGCTTCAAGCGTCGGCGCAGCTACCGCACGGGCGCGTTCGGCACCTTTGCGGAGAATATCTTCAACATAATCAAGATTCTTTGAGAGCTCTTCGCGACGAGCGGCGCAAGCGTCAAACTTTTCATGATAGGCGGCAAGAAGCGCCTTCTTTGCATCACCGTAGCCATATCCGCCAGCGCGAAGCTTTGATGCCATCTCTTCAACCTGTTCTGGCGTTGCGAGGAGCTTGTAGATGTTGTAGACATTACAGGTCTCAGGATCCTTCGGCTCTTCAAGTGGAGTGGAGTCTGTGACTATACCCATTATTGAGGTTTTAATGCGCTTTGGTGAATCAAAGAGAGGAATCACATTGCCATAAGACTTTGACATCTTCTGACCGTCGGTTCCTGGAACTGTAGCGACATTGTCTGGAATATAGGCATCGGGAATCTTGAAATGCTCGCCATAGGCATTATTGAACTTCAATGCCAAATCGCGTGTGACTTCCAGGTGCTGCTTCTGATCTTTACCTACAGGAACTAAATCTGCTTGGTATAGCAAAATATCTGCAGCCATAAGAACAGGATAAGCGAAGAGGCCATGTGTTGCCTCCTTGCCATGAGCAAGCTTGTCTTTGTAGGAGTGGCAACGCTCTAAAAGCCCCATCGGTGTAATTACAGATAAGAGCCATGCGAGCTCTTGAACCTCTGGAACTGCGCTCTGACGCCAGAAAATAGTACGCTCGGGGTCGACACCGCATGCCAGGAAATCTAATGCAGCGCTGATGGAACCTTGTCTAAGTGCTTCTGGATCGCGAACTGTAGTTAGGGCGTGGAAGTCAGCAAGGAAGAGAAAAACCTCGTGTCCCTTATCCTGCATACCTAAGACATTTTGAATAGCCCCAAAATAGTTGCCAAGGTGTATCTGGCCCGATGGCTGGATTCCTGTTAAAATACGCATTGATTTACCTGCCTTAAAAAATTATTCTGCAAAGAATGAATGATAGAGAACCTGAACGGCCTTTGCACGCTCTGCCTCGCGAACGCCAAACATAATGCTTATCTCAGATGCGTCTTGGTTGATGAGTTCAATATTGACGCCAGCATCTGCAAGAGCCCGTGTTGCTCTGGCGGCAGTACCAACCGTATGCTGCATTCCTTCACCTACAACCATAATAAGGGCATGGTCACGCTCGCAAATAAGGCTGTCAGGCTGGAGCTCTTTCTTAATACGCTGGAGAACACGGACTTGAACCTCCGGAGGAAACTTTGAGCCTCGAAGAATCAAGGTTATATTATCGATGCCTGTCGGCATATGCTCAAAGGCTACACCTTCTTCTTCAAATATCTGAAGAAGTTTGCGCCCGAAGCCGACTTCTCTGTTCATCATGTATTTGTCAACATAGACATGGACGAAATCGCTATCACTGGCAATACCTACGACCTTGCAAGTATCAACGCGACGGTTTGGAACAACCCAAGTACCGGGAAGCTCCGGATGATTGGTATTGCGGATGTTGATTGGAATTCCTGCACGGAACGCAGGCATAACGGCCTCATCGTGAAAAACGCCAAAGCCAGCATAGGCAAGCTCGCGCATTTCGCGGTAGGTCATCTCGCTAATACCATGCTTCACATCGGGAACGACGCGAGGATCGACGGCGTAGACTGTATCTACATCTGTAAAATTCTCATAGCAATCGGCCTTCATAGCCGCAGCTAAAATAGCGCCGGTAATATCACTGCCGCCTCGTGGGAAGGTTGCGACCTTGCCATCGCGATTTACACCAAAGAAACCGGGGAAAACGATGATAGGATTATCTGGCTGCCAAGAAATGCGCTCAATGGAATCGTGCAGGAAGCCATAGGAAACATCGCAAAGTGTTGCGTCGCCAGGCTCTCCTTCGAGAAGCATACCGGCCTTTGCCGGGTTTACATAGACAGCCGCGGCACCGCGCTTGCGAAGAGCGACGGCGACGAGCTTTGCTGAATTATCCTCGCCCGCAGCCTTCAAAAGGTCCAGGAAGGCACCACGATCAGACTTGTCGGAATCAACACGGGTACGCAAATCCTGAGCTATCTCATCAATAATTGCATTATCCAAATCCAAATCGCGCTGGATAGAAGCAAAACGCTCAACAATAGCGTCTATTTCTTTTGTGACATCCAAATCTTCCAAGGCTCGCTCTGCACAGCTGATGAGCATATCTGTGACTTTGATGTCAGCTTTATTGCGCTTGCCAGGAGCTGAAACAACGACAACGCGACGCTCGCGGTCTGCCATCATGATATCACAAACCTTGTTAATCTGAGTTGCATCCGCAACTGACGACCCGCCAAATTTACAAACCTTCATAATCGTGAACCTCCATCTATGCCAAAAAGTTGACCTTCTATTTTACTACATTGTTACAAATCGGTCAAAAATAAGACAAAAATAAGAGAATAATTATGATATAATATTATGATTTTGCAGTCTGATTTACACAAAGACGATGGAAGAAAACGAATCAAAAATTTTAGAGGTACTAAAAACACGCTTTGGATTTGACTCATTACGCAAGGGCCAACGCGAACCGATTCTTGATATCACATCCGGGAAGGATGTTGTTGTCATTATGCCTACCGGTGCAGGTAAATCACTCTGTTATCAGCTTCCTGCAATGGTATTGCCTGGAACAACCCTTGTGGTGTCGCCTTTAATTGCTTTGATGAAAGATCAGGTTGACGGACTTGCCGCTAAAGGAATTTCTGCGGCATTCATAAATTCAACGCTATCTCCACGACAAATGGAGGATACGATCTTTAGAATGCAAAACGGAGAATACAAGCTTGTCTATGTAGCTCCAGAGCGTTTTCGCTCCAATATTTTTATGCAGGCGATAAGGAGTGTTTCGATTTCGCTCTTTGTCATTGACGAGGCGCACTGTATAAGCCAATGGGGGCATGACTTTAGACCAGATTATCTGACTCTGCGTAACGCGGCCGCCCTTTTCCCGAATGTCAGAATAATGGCGGTCACGGCAACGCCCGATGTCAGACGCGATATAATTACGCAACTAGGTCTCGGTGTTGCGCCCCGTAAAGCTCCGTCTGTCTATGTAAGAGGCTTCGCAAGAGACAATCTCAATATTGTGGTCAATCAATGTCGCAACCATAACGAAAAGCTTAGCCATGTAAAAAAGTGTATCAAGATTTACAGTAAAGGGATAATCTACTGCTCTACGACCAAGCAGGCTGAACGCACCTACGACTTGCTTCGCTCCGATAGTCCACAGGCGCTAATTGGGGTGCGCGAGCCAGAGCAAATATCAATATCAGGCCATAAGTGCGACCTCATTCTTTATCATGGCAAACTGACCGATAAGCAAAGAAGGTTGGCGCATGACCGCTTTATAAACTCGAATAATCCGGTAGTCATTGCCACTAATGCCTTCGGCATGGGCGTTGACAGGGCCGATATTCGATTTGTTATCCATTGGGACATCCCCGGGTCTGTTGAAGCATACTATCAAGAGATAGGCAGGGCCGGACGCGACGGCAAGCCATCATATTGCGAGCTTCTCTTCAGCTATGCCGACATCCACACGCAGGAATTTCTCATCGACAGCGCATCCGAACATCATCCCAATGCCAATTTAGACGACCTTGAGCGGGTTAGAGAGTTACGCCATAAAAAGCTGAGAATTATGCTGGCCTTTGCTCAATCCAGGAAATGCCGCCACCGCGGCATCCTCGATTACTTCGGCGAAGAAATGTCGACTCCATGCCCAGGCTGCGACAACTGCAAAAAAGTCGCCGACAGGGAGGGTTTTGCGCCGCCCGTTGAATGGCAATGGGTTGTAATTCAAAAAACACTCTCATGCGTAGCCCGTATGAAAGGGCGATACGGGCCAAAAAGGATTGCACAGGTTCTTCTTGGAGACGACGATCCGATTCTTGAAGAAAAAGGGCTGACATCGTTAAGCACCTATGGACTTCTTAGACACTTCCCTCAAATGCTCATATACCGCCTGTTAGATGCGCTTGTTGAAGTAGGATGTATCGAAGTCTCAAAAGATGACTACCATATGATGTCCATAACAGCAAAGGGAATAGCCGTCGCTAAGCGGCAATACCACGACTTTACAATCAGGTGGCCGCAAATTGGCTACAACAGCCATAGATAAAACCGAAAGGAAAAATCAATGATTAAGCACATCATTCTCTGGAAACTCAAAGATGAAATCCCCGCTGACGACATCTCTAAAATCAAGGCAGAGATAAAGGAAGGTCTTGAAGCTCTAAAGGGGCAAGTCCCAGGACTGATTGACATCAAAGTCCAAACAACCGGGCTTGCGAGTTCAAATGCAGACCTGATGCTCGACTCATCTTTTGAAAGTGAAGCTGCGCTCAAGGGATATGCTGTCCACCCCAAGCATGTCGAGGTTGCCGCTGGCAAAGTATGCCCTTTCACGCAAACGCGCCTGTGCCTTGACTTTGAGGCATAATCGGAACCATTGAGTTGAACGACAATCCCCTTCAATGCATCAAAATGTCAACGAGATTGAAGATACCTAAGGAGCTCGAGCCTGCCGTTGATAAAATAGCCAGGCTTGTCGAAAAGGCGGGCGGCAAGGCTCTCATTGTGGGTGGAGCCGTCCGAGATATGCTCTTAGGAAAAGCCGCAAAGGATATCGACATTGAAATATTCGGCATTGAGGCAGATCACCTCAAAGAAGTACTCTCGCAGGACTTTAAGCTAGATCTCGTAGGGCTCTCCTTTGGCGTCATAAAATTACATCACCTCGACATTGACATATCTCTCCCTCGACGCGAATCCAAGCATGGTCTTGGCCATAAGGGATTTGAGATAATGTCAGATCCCTTTATGACGGTTGAAGAAGCGGCAACTCGACGCGACTTTACAATCAACGCCATCTACTACGATCCTCTGACGCAAGAAATAATAGATCCTTATTGCGGATGCTCCGACCTGGAGAAACTGACTCTCAGGCATGTCTCGCCCAAATTCACCGAAGACCCTCTACGGGTACTTCGCGGAATGCAGTTCATAGCTAGATTCAATCTCTCTCCGGCCCAGGAAACAATTGAAATTTGCAAAACAGTTGAACCCGAAGGACTGCCCCCGGAAAGACTCTTTGCGGAATGGAAAAAGCTGCTGACAAAGGGCATCGCCATCTCAAAGGGACTTAAATTCCTGCAAGCGACGGGCTGGCTCCAATACTACCCCGAGCTTGAGGCCCTCGTTGGCTGTGAGCAAGACCCCAAATGGCATCCGGAGGGAGATGTTTGGAACCATACCCTAGCCTGTCTTGACGCCTATTCCCAAAATCGAACCAATGATGACAACGAAGAGCTGATCGTCGGGCTTGCCGTTTTATGCCACGACCTCGGCAAGCCATCAACGACAAAATTCGAAAATGGCCACATTCGCTCCCGTGGCCACGACGAAGCCGGAGTGGAGCCAACCAAAAAATTCCTCATGCGCCTGACAAATGAGGAACGCATACTTAACGAAGTTCCTCCATTGGTCGCCTGCCATATGCAGCCCTTCGCGCTATGGTCGGCCCATGCGGGAGATGCCGCCGTGAGAAGGCTCTCCCTTAAAGTCAAAAGGCTAGACCGCCTAGTAAGGGTAATGAGAGCCGATGACGAAGGCCGTCCGCCATTCCCACCTCGCGCAATGAATGACGAGATCAAATGGCTCCTTGAAACATCAGAGCGACTGCAAATCGCGGCAAATGCACCTCGCCCAATACTTCAAGGGCGTGATTTAATCTCACTCGGATATAAGCCTTCGCGGCAATTCGGAGCCATTCTGGCAAAAGCGTTTGAAGCGCAGCTCGACGGCATATTCAATACCCGCGAAGGCGCAATAGACTATTTCAGGAAACAGCTCGAAAATACAATCTCAACAGATGGAGACCAGTGATGCCAGCATCAAAAAAAGAGATAATTGAAGCACTCAACAAAAAGCTTGAAATATCCTCCTTTCACGATCTTTCAAATAACGGGCTGCAAGTTGATTCACCCCGAGACCCGATTGCAAAGGTGTGCTCAGGCGTTGATGGATCGTTGGCTTTTTTTAAGGCTGCCAAGGAAGCCGGCGCCGACTTGGTAATATGCCACCATGGAATAAGCTGGGGTGATTCACTGAAACAGATAACGGGCTCAAACTATCGGCTTGTTTCATATCTAATCGAAAACAAAATGGCGCTATGGGCATGTCACCTGCCAGTTGACGCTCACCCGCTCCTTGGAAACAACGCTCAAATCTGCGACACGCTAAAGCTCGTCTCACGAGAGCCCTTCGGAGAATATCACGGCCAATCAATAGGCTTTTCCGGTTCCTTGGAAAAACCGCTTTCACGGACAGCCTTCCAAGAGCTGCTCAAGTCAAAAATCTCACCCAACCTCAATGCCCACCTCTTCGGAAATGAAGAAATAAAAACCGTTGGAGTTATCTCAGGAGGTGCTCCAGAGCTTGTCGCCGAAGCAATCGAAAAAGGGCTTGACGCCTACATAACAGGCGAAGCCAACCTAATAAGCTACAATCTGTGCCAAGAAGGGCAAATGAATATGTTTGCCATGGGACACTACGCAACAGAACGCTTTGGAATACGGGCGGTAGGCGACTGGCTCTCAAACGAATTAGGGATTGAACACGAATTTATCGATCTCGACATCCCCTATTGAGAAACCGACTCAACACAAATCACATTCAGCGCGCCTCGTGAGCAGAAATAATTCCACGAAGAACATCAAGTCTGGTTTGCCCTGCCGGGGGATGTGGCTCCATTGAATCGGGATGCTCACTGTAATATTTACGAAGTGCATCTCGCATCTCGCCCCTAATCGCAGGTGCCACAAGACCAAGCGTTTCAAGCCTTATTGAAAAAGCCTCTGCTGAAACGCCAAAGTATTCCTTTATAAATACAAGAGCCTCCATAGTCCATGACTTCGGCTGTATACCCAATCCCAAAACAGTTGAACGGACCGCCTCCTCAGGCATAAGAAAGGCGGCGACAAAGTTTCTCAAAAAACGGTGAGCCGCACCATCATCCTCAATGGTATTATACGAAGATGAGGCGAACAGCACTGCGGCCCCAATCTCATACGCAAGCCTATAACGCTTACGCTCTTCAGTACTGTTAGAATTCAAAACGATTGATAAAATACGCTTATCAAAATTGTAGTATGAAGTGCTCAAAAAAGTAGCAGGCAAATTGACCTCAGAAATCAAAACGCCGGCATTTTCCAAAATACTTCTCGCATTTATTGCCGGTTGCCGGCCAAGCCCCAGCGAAAACCTCACATCTCGAGCCAAAAGTTCAGTGGCACGCTCATCAACACCATAAGGATATGTAAGCTGCAAAATTGTCTGCGTCTTAACTCCTATTGCGCTCTCAAGCCTAATAACCTCTTCCTCATGGGCGAGCATTGCCTGATAAGCTTGCGATTCCTCCTTGTCGGTGCCCTCAAATTTAAGAATCGTCAAATATTGGGAAGCCGCCTTCTCCCCAAGAGAGTCAGGAGCCAAATTAAAACATTTATTAGCTTGACACTCCTCTACAGGACCCGACTCTCCCAAAAGTTCTGAAATGCTGACATCAAGTGCCTTTGCTAAACGCGAAATCGTCGAACTGGTAAGGCCATTTCGACCCGATTCTATTTTGCAAAGCTGAGACGGAACCATACCAGCCCTGCGGGCAAGCTCAATCTGGCTAAGCCCCCTGCTGATACGCAATCGATGCACGCTCTCGCGCGCTGTAAGCATCTCATCGTTTTTCATAATCAACCCTATTCAAATCACAATTGGTAAAACATATCATTTTACTATGCAAAAAAATAAAATTGCAAGAAAAAAAAGAAAGGATGTTTTTTTCAAATAGCATCAAACAACCCCTTTGAAATAATATATCAAAAAACACCCCATTACCGCTTTAAGGACAGACCCACATCAGCCACTTATCGCAAATTTGCTCACATACCCAATCGAGGGACAGTCCTCACATCTCTGAAAGCTGAAAAATAACAACAACGCCATACTGCATTACTGTTTTGACTCCAACAAAAAAGGCACTCGATATCGAGTGCCTTTTTTGTTATTTTATCGTTATGATTTCCTACTTGTACTCAGCTTTGAGCATAAAGAAGGCGCGTGAACTATCAGGCTTCGGAATTGTAACCGTAAATTCTTCGCCTGCCACACTGCCTGTGCATGAAACCTCGTTTGTTGTCGTCCAAAGACCGGTTATATCAGTCTTGGAAAGTACAAGAACCTTTGCGACCTCAGACTCAGGAACAAATCCCAATGATACTGTTGTCGCACCGACATCAAAGTCAGTGATTACCACATCAACCGGTTCAACACTCGGGCGCGGTGGAACAGCAGTTCCGTTTTCAAAGGCTAGTTTGGCGTCCTTGATTTCGCCGTTGACGATGACCGTACCTGAGGCGGATGACTCATAGCAATACTGCGACCAGTCGTCATCAATCCAGCCAATATTTGTTGAATCGGCGGCGACATCCGTAATATCGACATTTGAAGAT
>JAZUMF010000080.1:0-26704 GCA_045603485.1 Kiritimatiellia bacterium
CACATTCACCACAAGGAGACAACAATGAGAAAACCAAGAGTCAAGAATATAGGCGAAAGCTACTACCATATAGTAAGCAGATGTATCTTCAGTCAGTTTTTGCTGGGGGATACAGATAAAGATATGTTCGTCAAGATGATGCGTACAATAGCCTATTTCAGCGGAATAGACATCCTCAACTATTGCGTAATGGACAACCACTTTCATCTCCTCGTTCATGTACCAGAGCCATCTAAGCCAACAGAAAGACTGTTGCTAAAACGCATATCAGCACTCTACGGTAGCCTCCATGCAGCTGACCTTAAAAGCCGCTGGCATGAACTAAAGAAACACAACCGCCCCGATATTGTCGAAGAAGAACAGGCCGCATTCATTCGCCGTATGGGAGATATAACGCCATTTATGCAGTGCCTAAAGCAACGCTACTCAGCCTGGTACCGCGCAAGACACGACTACAAACAAGGCACAATGTGGGAAGGCCGCTTCCGCAGCACCCTAGTAGAAGGCACCTCAGAAACCCTCTCCTCAATCTCAGCCTACATCGATCTAAATCCCGTACGCGCAGGCATAGTAGATGACCCAAAAGACTACAACTGGGCAGGCTTTGCCAATGCGCTGAAAGGCGACAGTAAATCAATGGAAGGCATAGCAAAGATGTATGACAAAACAGCTAAAGACACATCCTTTGCAGATTTGGCGAAAGAATATCGTCTAAAGCTCTATGTACGCGGCTCCGATGCAATAGAGCCAGAAAAGGTACAAGAGGTAATTGATGAAAAAGGCGAGTTACCGTTATCGGTAATACTTCGCTGCAAAATACGCCACTTCACCCATGGAGCCATCATAGGCTCAAAAGACTTCGTCAACGAAGAGTTTGAAAAGCATCGCAGCCTCTTTAATCCGAAGCGAAAAACAGGCGCAAGAGGCATAGGCTTATGCAAAGACTGGAATGGTCTAAGACTTTGCTCGGCAAGAGACCTCAAAAAGTCGCCAATAACCTCCAAGCCTTAACGAGAATCCCAAAAAATTGCCAATCTTATCAATCTCAATGTCGCCAATTTTCTTGGCGGCATAGGTGGCTTTTGTCTCCATATGTCTAATAACGGACAAAACAGTGCTATTTCAGCGATAAACAGCACTCCCAATATGCCTTTTAGGGTAATTCAGACAGCAAAAATAGAGGCAAGTAAGATGAATGTTGCATTGGCATAGCATAGGGCCTGTCCCTTATGCAAGAAGTTGATAAAGATATAGCGTTGGGTCTGTCCCTTATGCGGAAAATGTAATAAAAGAAACGGTGGTGAGATGCGAGGACTGTCCCTTGAGCGGGTATGTGAGCAAATTTGTGATTGGTGGCTGAATTGGGTCTGTCCTTAAAGCGAGCAACAAAAGGAAAATTGCGAAAATAGCAGATACTTACGCTCTGTAAACTTCTGCTCTCCAGCCGCTAGCTATTGCACCCTCAACATTTTTAACATTGTCGTCAAGGAATAAAAGGCGACTGGGTTCAATCCCCATTTCTTTTGCGGAGAGGTCATAAATAGCCTTTTCCGGCTTAGCGATATGGTGATGTGAGGAGATTACCTCTGAATCGCAAAGAGCGCGGTATTCTTTTGCTTGAGGAACAAAAAACTCGTGGTAGAATATCGGTGACATATTTGAAAGTATACCGACCTTTTTACCGAGAGCCTTTAACTCGCGCATTGTTTCAAGCGTCTCTTCCGAATAATTCATCCATCCCTGAGAATCTATACGATAGACATTGTCGAAAAATTCTTCGCTTCCAGTCAAATCTATTCCGTTATCCGCAAATATACGGCGATAAAGCTCTTTGCAGTCAAAATCGCCCCTATCAAAAAGTCGGCGGTACTTGTCATTACCTTCATCAACGGCTTCTCTGGGAAGGCCATATTCTTTACAAAGGTCATATAGCCCCCAATCGCCTTCGGGGGCTTTAACGATAACACCGCCAAAATCAAAAACCACACCATCCACATAATCAAGATGCTTTTTTATCACATCGCGCATAAAGCCGTCACCTTTCCTTTGAATTAAAACCCCCAGTGGTCTACTGGGGGTTTTCGCTTTTTATAAGAGTTCCGAAACCAACTTTACAA
Source organism: Kiritimatiellia bacterium (assembly GCA_045603485.1). Classification (GTDB taxonomy): domain Bacteria; phylum Verrucomicrobiota; class Kiritimatiellia; order RFP12; family JAAYLN01; genus RGIG5952. The sequence goes on from JAZUMF010000080.1 coordinate 2,118, forward strand.
AGTTTAGCGGATTGCGTGGCTGTGACCCCTCTCCAACTAAAGCCAAATCGTAGAGTGCGCCAATCTTTGCAAGGAACGCATCGTCATTTCGATTCGGCGATTTCAGCTCATCTGCCAAACGCGCCAAGACGGCATGCTTGGGATTGAGCTCGAGAATTCGAAGCTGACGGGGTGGCTCTTGTCCCATTGCTCTCATCATGCGGGCCATGGTTTGAGTCATTGCACCCTCTTCCGCGACAAGACAGCAGGCGCTATCGGTAAGTCTCGGTGAGAGGCGGACATCCTTGATATCATCCTTTAGCTTATCCTTTATGAAATCAAGAAGTGCCTTGTACTCCTTGCCGGCATCCTCTAGCTCTTTCTTCTCGGCTGCCTTTTCTTCATCTGAACCGAGCTCAATTTCACCCTTATCAATTGCACGAAGCTTTGTACCATCATACTCGCCCATCGCATCAAGTATCCACTCGTCTACGGGATCGGCGAAGAACAGCACATCGATATCACGCTTGCGGAACGCTTCAAGCTGTGGTGAATTTTTAGCGTTTTCAACAGACTCTGCAACGAGATAGTAAATCTCCTTCTGACCTTCAGCCATTGCATCCTTGTAGGCGCGAAGCGTCGTAAGTTTGCCTTCTTCGGTCTTGTCCGACGGGAACATGACAAGCTCTTTCAGCTTATCGGCATGTTCGTAATCGGAGTGGAGACCCTCCTTGAGAACGCGTCCGAAGCTGCGGAAGAAGTCAAGATATCCTTCAATGTTGTCTTTCTTGAAAGCCTCCAAATCGGCAAGAATTTTACCGACCAGCGACGAGCGCATTTTGCGAATAACCGCATCGTCCTGAAGCATTTCGCGCGAGACATTGAGCGGAAGGTCGCTTGAATCAACGACACCCTTCACAAAGCGAAGATAGTCAGGAAGAAGCTCTTCAAAATCGGAACCGATGAAGACATTCCTGACATAAAGTTGAAGACCGTGCTTGCGATTCGGCATGAAGAGGTCGTAACCCGGCTTTCCGGGAATGAAGAGCAATGCCTTAAATTCAAGCTGGCCCTCTGCCGAATAGTGGATTGTACGAAGAGGAGCATCGTAATCGTGGGTTATATGCTTGTAAAACTCGGTATATTCCTCTTCCTTGATCTCACTCTTGGAGCGACGCCAGAGCGCACGCATTGTGTTGAGCGGCTTCTGCTCGTCTTCTTCGCGACGCTTCTTGTCTTCTTCCTTTTCATCGGCTGGAATCACAGCATTGCTCAAACGGATTGGGTACGCGATAAAATCGGAGTACTGCTTGACGAGAGAACGGATTTCCCAAGAATCGAGGAAGTTTTTATAGTCTTCTCCAAGGCGCAATGTGATAGTTGTTCCCGGTTCTGAACGGTCGCATGGCTCAATTGTATAATTACCCTTGCCGTCAGAAATCCAACGGACAGCCTCTTGATTTTCGCCACGGTGAAGTGTTTCCACCGTGACAAAATCCGCAACCATAAAGGCGGCGTAAAAGCCAACGCCGAATTGGCCAATCATCTCTGGTGCGCCGGCGGCATCCTTTTTGAGCGAATCCATAAAGGCCTGCGTACCGGAGCGGGCAATCGTGCCAAGATTCTTTTCGGCTTCTTCGGCGGTCATGCCGATGCCGTTGTCTGAAATTGTTAGCGTGCCTTCGTCTTTGTTGGAAACAAGCTTAATTGCCCATTCGGGGGAATCTGCAACAAGAGTCTTATCTGTAAGACCTAGATACTGGGCGCGGTCAATTGCATCTGAAGCATTTGAAATCAACTCACGAAGGAAGATCTCTTTCTTTGAATAGAGTGAATTTACGACTAAATCGAGCATTTCGCTTACTTCTGCCTGAAATGCCTGTGTTTTCTTTTCCATATTTCTAAACCTCTTTTTTCTATTCTGTTAAAAGAAAATCGGCTGCGGCGCGTCCTGAATGGATTCACCGCAGCCGTTGAAATTCGAGCCGACACTCAGATGCCGGCTCTAGGCATCAATCTTACATCATGCCGTCCATGCCGCCCATGCCACCGGCAGGTGCGCCATGACCGCAAGAGCAATCCTTCTTCTCAGGAAGCTCAGTGACCATGCACTCGGTCGTGAGGAGGAGACCCGAGATTGAAGCGGCATTCTGAAGAGCACCGCGTGTAACCTTGGCCGGGTCGAGAACGCCTTCCTTGATGAGGTCGACATATTCGCCTGTAGCGACATTGTAACCGAAGGAACCCTTGCTGCTCTTGACCTTCTCGACAACGAGAGCGGCTTCCTTGCCGGCATTGAGAACGAGCTGACGGAGAGGAGCCTCGAGCGAACGACGAATGATGTCAACGCCGATTGCTTCGTCACCTGCAGCCTCAAGTGCATCGAGAGCCTTCTGGCAACGGAGAAGCGCAACACCGCCACCGGCGACAACGCCTTCTTCGACAGCTGCGCGGGTTGCGTGAAGGGCATCGTCAACGCGAGCCTTCTTCTCCTTCATCTCTGCCTCGGTAGCTGCACCGACATTGATGACTGCAACACCGCCGGCGAGCTTGGCGAGACGCTCCTGGAGCTTCTCACGATCGTAGTCGGAGTTGGTCTCTTCAATCTGCTTGCGAATCTGGGCTACGCGGCCCTGAATATCAGCAGCCTTGCCAGCGCCTTCGACGATTGTGGTATTCTCCTTGTCGACGGTGACGCGCTTTGCCTTGCCGAGATCCTTGACGGTAACGCTCTCGAGCTTGATGCCGAGATCCTCGGAGATGAGCTTACCGCCGGTGATGACTGCGATATCCTCGAGCATTGCCTTGCGGCGATCGCCGAAACCGGGAGCCTTGACCGCACAGACCTGAAGTGTGCCGCGGAGCTTGTTGACAACGAGTGTTGCGAGAGCTTCGCCTTCGACATCCTCAGCGATGATGAGAAGTGGCTTACCGGTCTTTGCGACCTCCTGGAGGAGAGGAAGCATATCGTTAAGGGAGGAAATCTTCTTCTCGTAGATGAGAATAAGAGCACTGTCAAGGACGCACTCCATGCTATCTGCGCTGGTCATGAAGTAAGGTGAGAGATAGCCCTTGTCAAACTGCATACCCTCAACGACATCAAGTGTCGTCTCGATGGTCTTTGCCTCTTCGACGGTGATTGTGCCATCCTTGCCGACCTTGTCCATAGCTTCGGCGATCTTGCCGCCGATTTCTGCATCGCCGTTGGCGGAGATGATTGCAACCTGCTTGACTTCGTCAGAGGTTGTGACCTTCTTTGCCTGCTTTGCGATTGCCGCGACGACAGCCTCGGTTGCCTTGTCGATACCGCGCTTGATGCTCATCGGATTAGCACCGGCGGTAACATTCTTGAGACCCTCGCGATAGATCGTCTCCGCGAGAAGTGTAGCGGTTGTGGTACCGTCACCTGCGACATCGTTTGTCTTGGAGGCGACTTCACGAACCATCTGTGCGCCCATGTTCTCAAAAGGATCGTCAAGCTCGACTTCCTTAGCGACCGTAACACCATCCTTGGTGATGGTAGGAGAACCAAACTTCTTGTCAAGAATTACATTGCGACCGCAAGGACCCATGGTCGTGATGACGGCGCGGCTGAGTTTCTGGACACCAGCGAGGATTGCCTGACGGGCATCGGCCTCGTATTTAAGTTGTTTTGCTGCCATTGTTATATTTCCTTTCATATCTCCGCGGCCGATACATCGTATAATCCGCGAAGAAAATTTTTACTATTCAAGAATGCCAAGCAAGTCATCCTCGCGAACGAGCTGATACTCCTTGCCGTCAATCTTAACTTCAGTGCCGCCATACTTCGGAAGAAGTACGATATCACCGACCTTAACATCAAACTTAATCTCCTTGCCGTCCTCATCGCGCTTGATACCGAGAGCGATAACCTTGCCCTCCATTGGCTTTTCCTTTGCGGTATCAGGAATGTAGATTCCGCCCTTGAGCTGCTCTTTAGCCTCAAGAGGCTCGATAAGGACGCGTTCACCCAGTGGTCTGATTTTTGCCATGATTTATTATCTCCGTTGTTTGTTTAGATGTTATTGTCCCGCGGCGGCGTGGTGGGGATTGCCGCCGCGGGGAAAAATGTTAGTTGTTCATTGTGAAATCGCCATCGATGACATCGTCATCCTTCTTGGCGCTTGCATCGGCTCCGGGAGGAGGTGGAGGTGTGCCCGCTCCGGCAGCACCCTGTGCCGCATCCTTGGAGTAGAGCTCCTGACCGATTACCTGAACAGCCGACATAAGGGCTTCCTTCTTGGCCTTGATAGCCTCAATGTCGTTACCCTTGAGGGCTTCCTTAAGCTCCTCAACTGCCTTCTCGACAGGAGCCTTCTTGTCGGCTGGGAGCTTATCACCATTCTCCTTGAGAGCCTTCTCGGTCTGATAGACCGCGCTGTCGGCCTGATTACGCTCGTCGATTTCTTCCTTGCGCTTCTCGTCCTCGGCAGCATGAGCCTCGGCATCCTTACGCATTTTCTCGACCTCTTCCTTGGAGAGACCCGAGGATGCGGTGATTGTAATCTTCTGCTCCTTGCCGGTTCCGAGATCCTTGGCTGAAACATTCAAGATGCCGTTGGCGTCAATATCGAATGTAACCTCAATCTGGGGAACTCCGCGAGGTGCCGGAGGAATACCGTCAAGCATGAAGTTGCCAATCTTCTTGTTGTCGGCAGCCATCTTGCGCTCGCCCTGGAGGACGACGATATCAACACCGGGTTGATTGTCAGCCGCCGTTGAGAAGATTTCACTCTTCTTCGTAGGAATCGTCGTATTACGCTCGATTAGAGGAGTGGAGATTCCGCCAAGCGTCATGATACCAAGCGTAAGCGGGGTAACATCGAGAAGAAGGACATCCTTAACCTCACCCTTGAGAATACCGCCCTGGATTGAAGCGCCGATTGCGACAACCTCATCAGGATTGACACCCTTGTGCGGCTCCTTGCCAAAGACCTCGCGAGCCTGCTCCTGCAAGCGTGGCATACGGGTCTGACCACCGACGAGAACAACCTCGTCAACCTTGTCGATACCGGCATCGCGCATGCAGTTGTTGCATGGGCCCACGGTACGCTGAACGAGAGACTCGGAAAGCTGCTCAAGCTTTGCGCGGGTAAGTGTAAGCTGAAGGTGCTTTGGACCTGTTGCGTCAGCGGTAATGAAGGGAAGATTGATCTCAGAGTTCATTGCGCTCGAAAGCTCAATCTTTGCCTTCTCGGCCGCTTCACGAAGACGCTGAAGAGCCATCTCGTCCTTGGACAAATCGATACCTTCAGAACCCTTGAAGTCATCGATCATCCAACGCATAATCGCCTGATCGAGATCGTCGCCACCAAGGTGAGTATCACCGTTTGTAGCCATAACCTCAAAGACACCATCACCGATATCAAGGATGGAGACATCGAATGTACCGCCGCCAAAGTCGTAGACGGCAATCTTCTCATCCTTGCTCTTATCGAGACCATAGGCAAGAGACGCTGCCGTAGGCTCGTTGATGATACGCTTGACATCCAAGCCTGCGATACGACCGGCATCCTTTGTCGCCTGACGCTGGCTGTCATTGAAATACGCAGGAACGGTAATGACCGCTTCGGTAATCTTCTCACCAAGGAATGCCTCTGCGTCGGTCTTCAGCTTCTGAAGAACCATTGCAGATATTTCAGGCGGTGAATAGGTCTTATCGCCGACCTTGACATGCGCGTCGCCATTTGCCGCCTTGACGACCTCGTAAGGCACAAGATCGATCTCGTGAGCGACCTCATCAAACTTGCGACCCATAAAACGCTTGATTGAATAAATCGTCATCTTGGGGTTTGTAACAGCCTGACGCTTAGCGGCCTGACCGACCAGACGCTCGCCATTCTTGGTAAAAGCAACTATAGATGGTGTCGTCCTTGCGCCCTCGGCGTTGGGGATGACGGTAGGCTGGCCACCTTCCATGACGGCCATGCACGAATTGGTCGTGCCCAAATCAATTCCTAATACTTTTGACATTTTTTATATCTCCTTGCCCTTCCGTTTTTCTTTTTCGGTTTTAGGCATAATTATTATCGCAACCTTTGTGCCAACTTTTTGAAATTTTCTAAATTTCAAGATAGAATATTGAAAATAAACGGAATATCAAAAACAACAAAAATCGTGCCAATTTCTTTTACATATAAAAAATGTCACACTTTAAGTGTGCGCGCACCTAAAAGTGTGACATCGTGTCACAATCGTAATTATGATAATGCTCTTACTTTGACTCGAAAATATCACGAACGGTATAAACCGCCTTACGCTGCGACTCAAAGTATGTACGGGCGTTGAGCTCTGCGTTAAGCCCCATAATTATGAACTGAATTGCAAATCCCAAGAACATAAACGGAGCGATAACCCAAAATGGACGCTTAACCAACAAGGTAGCGCCGATGCCGGAGCCAAACCAGGGCCCGCAGCCAAAAAGCGAGCAAAGCCACTCTAATCCGACAAGACCAAGCATAAGGAAACCGACGAGGAAACAGATCCCACCGACCTTACCAAAGAGATGCATCGGCTTGTTGCTATACTTAAGCAAGAAGCGCATCGTAATGCAGTCTAGAACAACTCTGGGAATTTTGGCGAGACCGAAGAGCGCACCATATTTAGAGGTGCCAAATTCCCGAGCATGGTGATGCACAGGCATCTCAACTATCTTGCCGCCGACCCACTTGGCATGGGCAACGACAAAACGGTGCATCTCTCCGTAGAGGTGAAAACCCTTGACGACTTCACGACGATATGCTTTAAGCGAACAACCGTTGTCATGGATGGGCAAGCTGAGATATGACTGGATAAAGTTATTGAAGACGCGTGACGGGAAGGTCCGGATCGCCGAATCCTTGCGGTCCTTGCGCCAACCGCTGACAACATCGGCATCTTCCTTATCCATCAATTCCAGCATCGCCGGTATATCGGCAGGATCATTTTGCAAATCGCCATCCATCGTTACAACGATGCGGCCGCGGGCATAATCAAAGCCCGCAGCCAGAGCCGCCGTCTGTCCGAAATTGCGGCGGAAGCGGATAAGCTTAAAGCCGGGAAGCCTCTCCGCTTCAGCCACCATCTTCTTCCAGGTTTTATCCTTTGAGCCATCGTCTACCAGGATAATCTCGTATGTTTTCCCAAGCTTAGACATGGTTTCATCAAGAGCCTTGCAAAGTGCAGCGACACACTCCTCTTCATTGTAGAGGGCAACGGCAACAGAAACATCAAGCAACTCTTCTTGGGTCATTTTTGGAGACTCCTATAATTATTGACATTTACGGTGAGCAGGACAGCGAGACTATTTGCCGTTAACTTTACGATAACGGGCAATCAGCATATTTGTGGACATATCATGCTTAAGGCCAATGACGCCCTCCGCCTGTAGCTCCTTGAGAATCTTGCCGGCAAGCACCTTGCCCAATTGCACGCCCCACTGATCAAAGGAGAAGATATTCCAAATAATACCCTGCGTAAAGACCTTGTGCTCATATAGCGCGATAAGAGCACCGAAGGTACGAGGATTAAGCTCATCGGCCAAAAGCGTATTTGTCGGCCGATTACCCTCGAAGGTTTTGTGAGGAACGAGAGCCTCAGGTACCCCCTCCTTGCGACACTCGTCAGCCGACTTGCCGAATGCGAGCGCCTCAGTTTGAGCAAAGAAGTTTGCCATAAGCTTGTCGTGATGGTCGGCAATCGGATTGTGCGACTTGCAAAAACCGATAAAGTCGCAAGGAATCATGCGGGTGCCTTGATGGATAAGCTGATAGAAGGCATGCTGACCGTTTGTACCTGGCTCGCCCCAGATAATCGGACCTGTCTTTCCTTCAACCGGCTTGCCGTCGCGTGTAACAGACTTACCGTTCGACTCCATATCAAGCTGCTGCAAATAGGCGGGAAGACGAGCCAAATACTGGTCATAAGGAAGAACTGCAATGCTCTCACACCCATAGCCGTTGTGGTAAAGAATACCGAGAAGCGCCATGATAACGGGGAGGTTGCGAGAGAATGGAGCCGTACGGAAGTGTTCGTCCATTGCATAATAGCCCTTGAGCATCTTCTCAAAATTATCTGGCCCGATTGCAATCATAAGAGAGAGACCGATGGCAGAGGGCATTGAATAACGGCCGCCGACCCAATCCCAAAAGCCAAACATATTAGCCGTATCAATACCGAACTTTGAAACCTCTTCAGCATTGGTGGAGACTGCGACAAAGTGCTTTGCGACAGCATCCTCTGACCCAAGCTCCTTAACAAGCCAGTTACGGGCAGAGATTGCATTAGTCAAAGTCTCTTGCGTAGTGAATGTCTTTGAAGCGACAATAAAGAGGGTTTGGGATGCCTTAGCCTCACGAAGAACTTCCGCCAGATGCGTAGCGTCTACATTTGAGACAAAATAATAACTCAAAGAACGCTTTGTATATGGCTGAAGTGCCTGACAAGCCATCGCCGGCCCCAAATCAGAACCGCCGATACCGATATTAACGATATATCTGATACGCTTTCCGGTATATCCGAGCCAATCACCCTTACGGACGCGCTCGGCGAAATCCGCCATACGGCGGCGCACCTCGAGGATACCGGGCATAACATCCTCACCGTTGTCATAGACCGGCTTGCCTGAGAAATTACGAAGAGCGGTATGAAGAACTGCACGATCCTCTGTGACATTGATATGCTCACCTTTGAACATACGCTCAATTTCAGCGCGAAGATTTGATTCCTCGGCAAGATTTAAAAGAGCCTTCATCAAAGGAGCGTCGATACGGTTCTTTGAATAATCAAGGGTCCAGCCTGCGGCTGAAGCCATGAAATTGATGGCACGACGGTCATCTGAAGCAAAAAAATCACGAATTGTCGTATCCTTAGTACGGTCAATCTCCTTAAGAACCTTCTTCCAAGCGGCCTGATTCATTATAATTCTCCTAAACAGTTGTCAATTAAATGGCATTTGCGGTCATTCCGCAACCATGAACCATATAATTCTATCATAAAAGTACCATCAATAACAAACTTGGCCAATAAGCAAGTTGGACAAACATCCCTTTTTTTTGGTAGAATCAAAGTGTTTTCTTTTGTTGATTTTTACGATTGCTAAAAATCAGATTAACTTTCATCAATTTTAAGGAGACTCCACATGGGATGCTTTACAGTTCCTGTTGCCACGGCACTTGTTACAACGGCAGTAAAAAAATCACTGAAAAAGGGCACGGGTAAAAATCCGTTTATCGCACGCCTAGGCTGGCTTCAGTCAATGATGCTCGGCGGTGGTTTTCTTCTTGCCATTGAGCATATCTACCATGGTGAAGTTATTTTCACTCCCCCTTTTCTCAGTGCAGTCCGTGATGGCAATGTCGCGGAAATGCTCCACGAAATTGCGACAGTTGGCGTCGCCATGACCGGGCTTGTTGTCGTCGCCTGGGTCGCGCTCGTTTCAATAGCCTCTATTCTTGAAAAGAATTCTCAGCACCGCACGGCAAAACAGAGGGCCTAACCTTTACTATGTGCGAACTTATTACCATTGCCGCTGCAATTCTCTTCTCAATACTGGCGTTTATAAGCTACCGCAAGGGCTCTAAAGTAAACGCTCTTGGAATGACTGCTCTGATGTTTTGGGGCGCAGCCATTATGTGGGCTGTTGACTGTTTTAAGGCCAAATCCGAGGGAGAACCTTTTTTTGACATCTCAAAAGAGGATACGATTCTCGGTATAATTATCCTTGCGGCAGGTCTCTTGATTTTTTCAATTCTAAAATTCCGCGAAAGCAGACAGGTATCAACTGAAAGGTTTTAATCTCAAATGAGCTCTGAATGCACTCATGACTGCAGCCACTGCAGCGAAAAATGCTCCGATCGCAGCAAAGCACAGGATCTTCAGGCACCTCCTAATGCCAAATCCAATGTCAAGAAGGTTATTGCCGTCGCCAGCGGCAAAGGTGGTGTAGGCAAAAGTCTTGTAACCTCAATGCTGGCTACTCTTGCCGCCAAGCGCGGTCTAAAGGTTGCCGTCCTTGATGCTGACATAACAGGGCCTTCTATTCCTACGGCCTTCGGCGTCGATGCTGAAGTCCGCGGCTCTGAACATGAGCTTTTACCACCGACCTCAAAGGGTGGCGTAAAGGTTATGTCAATCAACCTTCTCCTGGAAGACCGTACCGCACCCGTAATTTGGCGCGGCCCGATCATTGCCGGCGTTGTAAAGCAATTTTGGTCTGATGTCGCATGGGGTGATATTGACATCATGTTCGTCGATATGCCTCCTGGAACTGGTGATGTTCCGCTAACGGTATTCCAATCACTCCATGTTGACGGTGCCGTTATTGTCACCTCTCCGCAGCAGCTCGTCGGTCTTATCGTTGAAAAGGCTGTGAATATGGCTGAAGCGATGGCAATTCCTGTTCTTGGCATTGTCGAGAATATGAGCTTCTTCAAGTGCCCCGATTGCGGTAAAGAGCATTCGATCTTTGGCAATGGCAACATTGAGGGTATTGCCGAGGTTCGCGGAATTCCTGCTATTGCCAAGTTGCCCATCGATCCGACATTTGCGGCAAATGCCGATGCCGGAAAAATCGAGGAGCAGGATTGCTCTTTGATTGCGCCGATTCTTGACGAGATACTTAAGTAACCATTGACGCGGCTAATAGGGTTTACAAAACTCTAGCGCATAAGGCAGGGTGTGATATCTATTGCGCCCTGCCTTAGTATTTTTACGCAATTATTCGGAGTTACCCGCACAACTGTGCTATGAACGCCGCCAGGGCATCGTCCCGCATCGATGACAACATCGCACTTCTCAAAAACGGGACGCATCGCTTCGGTTATTTCATCCAGCGAGGGCGTGGACGAAAGATTCGCACTGGTAACACGCAAGAGTCCGCCGGCGATTTCAATAACCTCACGGGCTATTGCAAAGTCCGGCACTCTAAAGCCTTCTTCAATTCCGTTGCACTCAAGAACAAGCGTCAGCGCACCCGGCCAAAATGCCTTTGCGATTCTCTTGGCTTGCTCCGGCATAACCGCGCCGAAGTTGGACGGAGAATCACAGGAGGAGGCAAGAAACGCTATCGGTTTATTTTCGTCCCTACCCTTGATTTCTCTGATTCTTTCAATGGCTTTTGGGAAATCAGGATGGGCGGCAATACCATAGACGGTGTCGGTTGGAAATATTACGACACCGCCATCTTTAAGCGCACTGCCTGCGGCTCTTATGGCTTCTTCACGATTATCGTCGTTAAGCGTGAAGTATTTCATTGCATTTAGAGCTTTGCAATTTCGTCATTGACGCGCTTATTGGCTGCATCAACCTTTTCGGCGAGCTTCTGCTTGTGAAGAGCAAGCTTGCCGGCAAGCGCCGCATCTGAAAGTGCAAGTATCTGAATTGCAAAGAGTGCGGCATTTACGGGGCCGGCAGAGCCGAGAGCGACTGTCGCGACGGGAATACCCGATGGCATTTGGAGAGTTGCAAGAAGCGCATCGACTCCATTGAGAGCGCCGCCGGCGACAGGAATGCCGATTACGGGCAATGTTGTATGTGCCGCCAAAATACCACCGAGGTGTGCCGCGCCGCCGGCTGCAGAAAGAATAACCTTGATTCCGCGCTCAAGGGCGGTCTTTGAATATTCCGCTGCAAGATCAGGCGTACGGTGCGCCGATATTACGCGGACTTCACACTCAACGCCAAACTCCTTGAATGTATCAAAGGCTTTTTTTACGAGGGGCCAGTCGGAGTCACTGCCCATTACAATACCAACGATAGGATTTGCCATTTTCAGTATCCTCAAATTCTTATTCTGTGAACGGTGAAACCGATGTTACTCGGTTTCCCTTGTCATCTATTTTGCAAGTAGTTCGCGCGCCTTGGCAAGGACATTCTCAGCGGTAAAGCCAAAGAGCTTCGCGAGATCCTTGTAGGTGCCGGAGGCTCCAAAACGATCAAGTGAAATTATTGCGCCGTCATTGCCCGCATACTTATGCCATCCAAGGGATACGCCGGCCTCAACGACCAAACGCTTTGTACAGGCTGGATCGATAACGGAGTCCTGATATTCCGCAGTCTGCTTTTCAAAGAGCTCAACAGAGGGCATACTTACAACGCGAACGGCGGCATCGTTAATTTGCTTTGCGGCCTCAAGTGCAATAGCGACCTCGGAACCTGTCGCGATAATGGTTAGATCGGGCGTTCCTTCACCGGTCTGCCACAAGGTATATGCACCTTTTTCAAGGAGATTTGCCTTAGGATAGACATTGCGGTCAATGACATCGAGATTCTGCCTTGTGAGCAGGATTGCAGTAGGCCCGTTATTGTTGCGAAGGGCCGTGACCCATGCGGCAGCGGTTTCAGTTGCATCGGCCGGGCGGAGGGTCAAGACATTCGGAATTGCACGAAGAGCCGCGATTTGCTCAACGGGCTGATGGGTTGGTCCGTCTTCACCGACATAGAAGCTGTCGTGAGTGAAGACAAAGACGATCGGGAGCTTCATGAGCGCCGCGACACGAAGAGCCGGACGGCAGTAGTCACTAAAGACAAAGAATGTTCCGCCGTAAATCTTGAAGCCGCCATGAGCGGCGATGCCGTTCATTATTGCCGACATTCCAAGCTCGCGAATGCCAAAATGGAAGTTGCGGCCGCTGTAATTTTCTGCCGACAAGTCAGGAGCACCCTTGACATCGGTATTGTTGCTGGGAGCAAGGTCGGCTGATCCGCCGACAAACTGAGGCATTGCAGGAGCTAGCGCATTGATGACTTTGCCTGACGCGGAACGCGTTGAAATCGGCTTAGCAGGATCAAACTCCGGCAAAACGGTCTCGATATTCTCCGGGACTTCGCCCGAGAAATGGCGATCCCATGCGACGGCAAGCTCGGGATGTCCCTTTCGCCATGCCTTAAATTCCCTACCCCATTTAAGCGACTTGCGATGGAGCGAGCGGGTACGCTCCTGATAAAGGGCGTAGACCTCTTCCGGAACATAGAAGGACTTGTCCGGATCAAAGCCGAGATTTTGCTTGGTGAGGCGAAGCTCTTCCTCGCCAAGAGGTGCACCATGCACTGCAGATGTACCCTGCATATTTGGACTGCCCTTGCCGATTGTTGTTTTGGCGATAAGAATGGTGGGCTTACCTGATAGCTTGAAGGCCTTGCGAAGTGCCTTGTCTATAGCGTCAAAGTCATGTCCGTCGGTCTCAAGGACGCGCCATCCATAGGCTTTGAAGCGCATTGCGACATCGTCTGAGCATGCAAGCGATGTTGAGCCTTCGATTGTAATTGAATTCGAATCGTATATAAGGAGCAAGCGGTCAAGCTTCAGATGCCCTGCCAGAGAGCAAGCCTCATGGCTGATACCCTCTTCCAGATCACCATCTCCGCAAAAGGCGATTGTGCGATGGTCTATGGGCGTAAAGGCCTCATCGGGAGTACCAAGACGGTCGGCAAGCATACGCTCGGCAAGTGCCATGCCGACCGCATTGGCAATGCCCTGACCAAGAGGGCCTGTTGAGGTTTCGACACCCTTCGTATGACCAAACTCGGGGTGGCCTGGAGTAAGACTGCCTAACTGACGGAAGCCCTTCAAATCATCAATTGTAAGACCGTAACCCGCAAGGTGCAAGAGAGAATAAAGGAGCATACTTCCATGACCGCCGGAGAGCACAAAACGGTCGCGGTCCGGCCACGCAGGATTAAGCGGGTCGTGCTTCAAATACTTCAACCAAAGAACAGTTGCCACATCAGCCATTCCCATTGGAAGCCCTGGATGCCCCGACTTTGCCGCCTGAATCGCATCGGCAGAAAGGCAACGAATTGTATTGGCGGCTAACGCCATTGTCTCGCTGTTATTCTTGCTCATAGTAATTGGTTCCTTTTTTGAAATCGTCACTATCTATAATCTCAAATTGAGAGGTCTTTTGCAACTCCAATCCACTACTCAAAGTATCTGCGGTAAAAACGCTCTGTAGACCAGACATACCGCTCTAATGCTGTTGCTCGGGCTTCCTTGCCAAGCCTCTGACGAAGAGCCTTGTCTTTTATTAGCAAGGACATTGCCCGTGCAATCTCTTCCGGGGTGTCCGCCTGGATTCCACCGCCATTGTCGAATTTTTCGACAAAAGGCGCAATTGAAGTATGGATTATCGGCAATTCTGTAAGCATTCCCTGAACTACCGTTTGCGAGAAGGTTTCTTTTATTCTTCCATCGCTTCCATTGCGCGATGCGACAATCATAACATCCATATCCCTCAAAAATGACGGGATTGTGCTCATAGGAGTCCATGGATGGCTTACCACTTCTTCGGGCAAAGACAGGGTGCTGTTTTCCGGCAGTGACTTAATATGGAGTTTAATCACAGAGCGGTCGTCGGGAGAGAGCATTCCGAGGGCTTCAATCACAGTATCCGCCCCCTTCCACTCGCTCGTCATATCACCCAAAAGACAGAAATTGACCTTTTCATCATCGCCATCACCTTCCCTTGGATAAAACCCATCAGCGGCAGTTATCCCATAATCGGAAGCCACATTTGCGATGGGAGCGTAATTCTTGAAATCATCGGCGATAGTCTTGCATACGCAAACGATGTGACCCTTTATCTTTGCGACCATGCGGGCAAACGCTTTAGATGGCAGCTTATGTGCCAAAACAACCATCTGCTCACAGACCTTAAGCCTGTGAATTAGGCAAATCGCCATTGAAAGACCGTTTGCGTCATTTGCGACAAAGAGACTTCTGATTTTACCGCACGCTCTTGATTCTGATGCAACGGCAATACCTGCACCGAATGCGGTCAATGCGGGAATACACATATTGGAAATCGTATAAAGCTTTACATTATCAAGCTTCGGGATTCTCTCGCGAAAAACCGGCTCCCAAGTCTTATCAATCGGTAAGAATACAGACTTTCCAAGATCAGCAAGGTCTCTTACAAGATTCAAGTTGAATATTTCGACACCGCGCAGCTTGTCTTTATCGTCGTACGGCTTTATGAAATTCTTTTCAAGAAAGGCTATTTCACTTCTCCTGCCGTTGCCATGATTAAGATAAAATGGGCTTGCTAACCCCATGGTTATAGAATAAAGCAAAACCTCGGCGGCATCTGCAAGATTATATTCAACTAGGCCAAATAGAATCAAGGCTAGAATCGGACCTACCATTGAGGCGGAACCTCCAAGAGAAGAACCCGATGCCCGCCTTGCAGAGACAAGCGATGACAGCATCCAGAAGAGCCATGCGCAGACTCCCAAATAACCGAAATCAACAAAAGCCTGAAGCGGCGTCGAATGGACATGAGTACGATGGGGCTCTATATTTTTATCGATGCTCTCCATTTTTTTGGAAGTCAAAGCTCGGAAGCCTATCCCAAATGGGTGCTCCTTATGAAGCTCCGGGACAATCTTTGTCCACATCAACATTCTGCCACCGTTTGAGGAATCGAATTCCTGCGGCAATACAGAAAACCTCTGTCTCGCACTAGGAACGGCGAAAATGGCGCCGACAAGACACGCTACTAAAAGAAGCGTCCGCCAAATGTTTATTCTGCGAGCGAGAATAAAAAACGAGACTGCGACTGTAGCCAGCAGCGGTCCGCGCTTGCATGTAACGATAAGCCCCAGCATGATTATTGCCAAGATGGCAGTCTTCACAGGGCGACGCAAATTTGTAACCTTCGGAAAGAGCCCCAATGCCACAATAAAAGCAACCATCAAACGCTGCGAATCATCCATCGAGCCTGAAGCAAGCATTCCAAGATAAAAACTCGGCGGGCGACCGATATCCAAAGGAAAACCGCGTGCAATTGTCCAAGCATCATTGTACAGCCAATCACAAACGGCTCCATCAAGACCTATTGCGGAAAAAACCTGATAAAGAAAGAGAGGAAATCCCGTTGCGGTCGAAGAAGTCATTGGATTGGGATACGCAATCTGAAGCCAGGCCTTAAGCGGATTTCCAACTATAACTATAAGGGAGAGCAATATCGCCCCTGAGACAAGTACCTTTAATGTCTTTTCCATTCTTTCGCGATTTGTTATCATCGCCGCAGTTATTGGAATAGCGATATACCATACAAGCTTCGTTATCTTTCCAAGCCCCTTTTTAGGCACCAAAAGGGGATCGTCCAGTGCAGTTACCGCGACAAGCGACACCAGCAGCGCTACAGCAAGATATGTAAGCCAACCAAATGTCGGAGCCGTAATACAAAACCTCTTACGATTTTCCTTGCTCGCAACAAGGCAAACTAAAGTCACAACCAGCATCAAGCGAGCAACCGGCGTTGAAATCATTGCCGAAAAGACGAACGCCAAAAAAGACGCCCAGACAGGATCACCGCAAAAGGCCTCTTTAATCTTACGGATCAAACTCATCACAAACCCTTATGCTAATTGAATTACAAAACTATTGCGCCCCGCGTTAAGACAACGCTCTTCCCCCGAATAGGCGAAAGTAGCATCGACACCGTCCGGAATAAATATTTCAACATTGACGACACCTTCCGACTGGGTATAATTAACCGAAACCTCACCAGAAGGAATCGTGCGTTTGCCGCGAATACTTGGTAGCCTTGGACTGAAATGAGGTGCAATCAGAACCTTCTCAAAACCCGCCGAATCATAAGGCTGACGAATTCCCAACAGGTAATCGAAGATAACGCTACTGGCAGCGCCAAACATAGGATGATTATGCGAACGCTCCCAATGTGATAACGGCCAATTCTCCCAAAGTGTCGTAGCGCCTCTTTTTCGCATTCCCTCAAATGATGTTTCAGCCTTTGAAAGAAGCAGGTCCAGCGCAACCTCCCCATCGCCCCGCTCAAAAAGAAGATTTGCAATAAGGTTCGTCGCGCAAATTCCAGTATCAAACGCTCCAGCCTCCTGACAATATACAACAAAATTACCGTAGGTCTTGGGCATATCAATTCCCATATCAACGGCAAAAGCATTCGCGCCCTGTACATTGCCCACATAGTTCTGGTCAAAGATATTCAGATAGGCGGCCTTAGTTGCCGCTTGCCGTTCCGCCAAACGCGCCTCAAGCATCGGTATGTCGCCATCCATGCCAATCTTGCCTGCGATTTCAATTACGCGCTTGAGGGATTTTGCGTAATAGTAATTGTTTACAAGCGGTGCAGGAATGGCTATTCGCTTAACGGCACACCAATCACCCAGACACCACTTACCGGGCATATCTGATGTCACAAGCTTAAAGTCAGAATGCTCCTCCAAAAAATCAAAATACTTAAGCATCTGCGGATAAAGACGCTTAGCAGGCTCTATATCGCCATACTGTTTGTAATATTCGTATGGCACCTCAACTATCGCGCAGCCCCATGCGCCAGGGCCACCTCCCGCATCAACATAAGGTGCCGTATATTGGACATGCCCTGAAACAGAATCCTGGCAATCGGCTATATCCTCAATCCACTTGCGATAAAAAGCCATTGCATCAAGCATCGTCATAGCCGCATGGGCGCAAAGCTCGCCATCGCCGGTATAGCCCTTACGCTCAATATGCGGACAGTCTGAAGGGATACCCGCATGCATATTGCAAAGCTGAGTATTCACAAATGCCTCGTACAGCCAATCAAGAGTTGCATTACCCGAACAGAACTCAGAATTAACCGAGACATCAGAGTGGACAAACGCTACCGAAAGAACCTCAGCATCGCCCTCCACTCTAAAATAGCGGAAGGCATACCATGTGAAATGGCTGTGAGCAATACGCTCTTTCCCGTCAGAAACAACTGAGAAATGCTGTCCCCATCCATATCTTTTATAGTCGATAGAGCCATCCTCCAATAGCTCCTCCGCCATAAATACCGAAACACTCTCGCCTGTGGGAGATGAAATCTTCAAAATCGGAAAGCCCGTAATCTCCTTACCGACATCATATATCCTCGCACCGTCGGAATCGCATGAAATAAGAGCTGGAGTAATTGATTCACAAAGACGATCAGTAGGGCAATCGGTAAAAAGATAATCGGTGTCAAGCGGTTCAACCTCAACAGCATTGCTCCATAAAGTATCGTCAAAGCCACGCCCAAAAGCAGCATCATCAAAGCCGCGATAATCATGACACTCGTGCGTCGTAAGACAATAAGTCTTAATAAAGCTATCGCCAATCTTGTCATCTGCAGATGAGACAAAATCATGCTCGCCAGCCTCATCCTCGACCATTATTCGATAAATAGCCTTAGGAGCCCCATAATAGGCATATTCGTAAGTATACCAACCGCCACCAAAGTGAAGAGCGATAACATTCTCTCCGTCCTGAAGCATATCGGAAATATCATATTCGGGAACATAAAGACGATGACCTGTCAACAACTCGTCCTTCGGCGTATTGCCACGAGGCTCATAATCTGTTGAATGCGGCAAATAAAAATCACTTGATACGCGATTGCCGTTGATATAACACTCAAAGAAACCAAGACCAACTACACGAAGAGACGCTCTCTTAACACCCGTAACCGAAAAACATGATCGGAGAATTGGAAAATTTGGAAGCCCTCCTGCATCTAAAGTACGAGGATTCCCGTCTTGATAAATCCCAGCCGACACCCATTTGGCTGCTCCAAACATCTCAAAAATTGTCATTGTCCTATCCTACATATAAAAACAAACTACTCAAGTAGTATACCATTATTGGCCAGTTTTGTGATAGACTTATTTCATGAAAAAAGATGACATAATTCCTCGCAAAGAGTACCCCAGACCTCAATTTCAACGCAAATCCTGGTTAAACCTCAATGGACAGTGGGACTTCTCAATCGACAGTGGCAATTCTGGCCTAGACCGAGAACTGCCATCTCACCCTGAATTATTCACCTCATCTATCATAGTTCCGTTCTGTCCCGAGTCTCTCTTGTCAGGCGTATGCAACAAAGACTTCATGGAATCGGTCTTTTACCATCGTAAAGTGACCTTCCCCAAAAGTTTTGATAAAAAACGCATTTTACTCCACTTCGGTGCAGTGGATTGGCATTCTAGAATATGGATCGACGGCGAAGTTGCCGGTGAACATCGGGGAGGCAGCGCCCCATTCTCATTAGACATAACAAAGTATGCAAAGCCGGGTATGGCGCAATCGTTAGTGGTCCATGCACTCGATCACAACAAATCATGGGAACAAGGCCTAGGCAAGCAAAGTCGCAATTACTACTCATCTGCTTGCACATATACACGAACAACAGGTATCTGGCAGACAGTTTGGGCTGAAGCCGTAAATTTTGATGCCCTTAAAAGTTGTGATATAACACCGAATCCCGACGCAAAGCAAGTGGTTCTAACACCACACTTTTATACCACGCCAAAAGACTCAACGCTTCATATCGTAATAACTGAAAACAAAAAAACGGTTGCCGATAAAAAATATACGGCGTCGTCAGGCATTCCCCTAGCGATAGATATTCCAAACCCGATAGAATGGTCGCCCTCAAAGCCATTTCTCTATGACATAAAACTAAAAGTCGAAAATAACGGAAAACTCATAGACGAAGTCAACAGTTACTTCGCAATGAGAAAAGTTTCAATAGAAGGCAACCGCATTTTACTCAACAACAAACCGATATTCCTGCGCTTTGTCCTAGATCAAGGCTTCTACAAAGAGGGAATCTGGACTGCCCCGTCAGACAAAGAGCTCAAAGCAGACATCGAAAGATCGATGGCCGCAGGCTTTAATGGCGCAAGACTCCATCAAAAAGTTTTTGAAGACCGCTTCCACTATTGGGCCGACAAGCTTGGATACCTTACATGGGCGGAATATCCAAGTGGAGGCTTTAGCTGCCTCGACCCGACAGGACAGCGAAACTTCCTGGAAGAATGGGGCAATATCGTTACATATTTGAAAAACCATCCCTCAATCATAGGCTGGTCACCGCTAAATGAAACAACTGAGAACAACATAGGTGATGCGGCGGCACCATGGGAAAAAGAAGGCAACCCCATGATTCGAGAATATCGCCTCTTCATCCGCAATGTTGCGAATCTCACCCGCTCGCTTGACCCATCACGCCCTGTCAACGATTCAAGCGGATGGATTCATGCCGATACAGACCTATGGACAGTCCATAACTACCTAGACGATGCAAAAGAGCTTCACGATTGGCTATGTCCCAAAGACGCCCCCGTTGCAGCACGATTCCCCCGTTTTGAAACCTCCTATTATTCAGGCCAACCATATCTCATAGATGAATGGGGCGGCGTCAGATACATCCGCAAAGAAGATCGCGAGGGCGATAATCAAGGATGGGGCTATGGCAAAAGAAAAATCGAAACACCAGACGATTATCTAACCTGCCTAAGCGAAATGACCGAAATGTTTGCCAAAACGCCAAACCTATCAGGCTGGTGCTTTACCCAGCTGACCGACATCGAGCAAGAACAAAATGGTGTCTATACCTACACAAGAAAAGCGAAAGTACCCCTCACCCAACTCGCAAAAGTATTTTCAGTAAAACCCGAATGGAGTATTTGGTAATTTCAAAAATTATCAGCAATCCCAGCACCACCGTACCCAATTCGGTGTCAGACTATTACTATTGACATAACGACATCCGTCGGCTATACTAACACGCTTATTTATTTCGCTAAAAACTTGCGGAAGCAATCAATAGTTTCGGCACTGAGAATATGCTCCATTGAGCAAGTACCCAATGCGGTGTCAGACTATTACTATTGACATAACAACAGCCGACGGCTATACTAACACGCTTATTTATTTCGCTAAAAACTTGCGGAAACAATCAATAGTTTCGGCACTGAGAATATGCTCCATTGAGCAGGCATCGTTCTCTGCAATATTTTCAGGAACACCCAATGAGATTAAAAATTGCTTCAAAGTCAGATGCCGCTCATAAACCTTCTTGGCAACAGCTATTCCCTCTACCGTAAGAACAAGCTCATGGTATTTCTCATACTGCACCAACTCAAGCCTTGCAAGCTCTTTGACAGCATTATTGACGCTAGGCATCTTAACGCCAAGCATTTTAGCGACATCAACAACACGGGCATTTCCATCCTGCTGAGACAGACGATAGATTGCTTCCAAATAATCTTCAAGACTCTTAGTCATATCTATGCTTTATTCTTATGACAGGTGAGAATACAAAACCTTATACATCTCATGAGATGTCTTACATTTGTGTAATTCTTCGCGGCCTTCACTCGTATAAACAGAAGACATCGCAGCCATAAATTCCATATATGGGGCTGGAGTATCAGCCGGTGAAAGAACAAGTTGAATCACATCTGTCGGTTTTCCGTCGACCGAATCGAAATCAACACCACCGGGAACCAGAGCTATAGCACAAACCAAATCCTTGACCTCTGATGTGCGTGCATGCGGACAAGCAAAGCCGTGGCGAAGACCAGTCGACATAGACGACTCACGGTCTAGAACAGACTCAAGGACTGATGACTCATCATTAATAATCTTCTCTACAGCAAGCAAATGAACAAGCTGCCTGATTGCATCCTCCTTTGACGATGCCTTCATATCAGCAACCATTGACTTTTCATTAAGATAGCGACGCATACGATGATTGCGTGAATTAACCTGAGATACCTCCGGCAATTCATTCTGCTGAGCAAATATTTGATCAGGATCAATAGGCTTGCGGAGAGCCTTGATAGTTTGTTCCATATTGGCAATAACTTCACGCATAACAGTACGGACAAATGGCTGTTCATTATCTTGACACTTAAAGATTACGACCTTGTCCTTTGCATTTGCTTGAATATTGATGACATGATCATCCTTAAGCACTTGATAAACAGAATCCTTAAGATTGAGAGTGTGAACAAAGAATCCCTCTTGCGAGAATATATCAAGAAGAGAGTTAAGAATGAGACGCGTAGCCTCACGAGATGAGAAAGAAAAGACCAAATCTGCGGTCTCCTCGTCACCCTCGGCACTCTTACGGACACCAGACTTTGGAGATTTAAAAGCCTGTACAATCAGTGGAGGCGGGATCAAAGTTGTAAGGAGAGTCATCAAAACAGCAACACCGAAGACCTCTTTTGAAATCATCCCCTGAGACAATCCCAATCCAGCAACAATCAAAGCGACCTCACCGCGAGGGACCATACCTAAGCCCACGCGAATTGCACCACGGAGTTTGAAGTTACAGAAGAAAGTGGGAAGCCCACAACCAACCATCTTGGCAATAATAGCGCCGAGGGTGTAGATTGCACCAAAAATCAAAACCTCTTTTGAAACGATTGCTTTAAGATCCACGAGCATACCCATAACGACAAAGAAGACAGGCACTAGAAAGAAATACACTGGCTGTAAAAATTCTCTGACAACTTGACTGATATCGGTACGCGAAAGAGAAAGTCCCAAGACATATGCTCCGACAATCATTGCAAGGCCAGCCTCTTCAAAAAGACCAGCGACAATCATAGCAAAGCCAAGAGCCATAGTGGCAATCTGCGCTTTATCCTCGAAGCAATGTTTAAGGAAACGGCTTATGTAGTGAGAGCAGACAAGACCGACGGCTGTTGCGCTCAACCATACGCCAACCGCCCTTGCAGCAACGACTCCAATATGCCCCCAATCAATAGATGAACTTTCAGAGCCAGAAGAAGCCGCCGCAATACCCATACCAATTGCAAGAAGGATAATTCCGAGCACATCGTCTATGACAGCGCCTGCTAAAATCGTCACACCCTCAGGAGAATCAAGCTTACGCTTCTCCGAAAGAATTCGAGCAGTAATTGAGACAGAAGTCGCAGTAGACATGACACCGAGAAAGATGCAGGCCGGGTCGAAGAAATCAACCTTAGCATATCCAAGCGTAGGCAAGAGCCACATTCCGATTACATCGCCGATTACGAATGAAAATACTACACCGCCCAAACCGACAAGACCACCTGCTAGAGCATATCTGATAAGAAGCTTGAGATTGGTCTCAACACCGACCAAAAAGAGAAGCGTAACTGATGCGAGCGTGCATATTCCATAGAGCTCTGGAGAAACGGGAGTTGTGCCGCATTGCACAGATTCTGCAAGATAAAAGAGACCATTGGGAAATCCGGGAAGAGGAATTTTGCCAAGACATGACGGTCCGATAACAATACCTGTGCAAAGCTCACCAAGAACGCCAGGCATACCGAGCTTTTCAAAGAGCGTGCCGCCAGCCCTTGCCGCAAAAAGAATAAGCCCCAACTGAATAACCAAGGTCATCATACGATGAGTCAAATCAGGACTACCCTCACCTCCTGAAGCAAAAAGAAACTGAGGTAAAACAACTAAAAGCAAAACAAAAAGCAGACGGTATTTGCTTAAAAAAGACCTCACAAAATGAAAGAAGGAGCGTGAGAATTGGGCCATAAAAAAACCTCCAAAATGTAAAAAACCTTATATCACATTCTATCATAATGCCACCGATATGACAACCTACAATAAAGAGACAGACTATTACACTTGACACCACCCCTCACGCTTGCTATACTCAACCCATGATTCAACTTACAACTAATAATTAATCCACCGTCTTATAGGTGTCAGGCTATTACACTTGACATTTCACTCATATCTTGCTATGTTGAGCCAAAAATTTGACTTCATGCTAAGAATTATCCCGAACTATAATCTCATTTCCTAAAACAACATCAAATATTCTTAAACTGCAAAGTTAATTCATCTCTGCTGACTCTGATAATATTTGAAGTTGGGATTGGATATTGGCAAAAGTGGTACAATTTTGCGGCTATAACCGCATCCATAGCCTCAAAGAAGGTCTTTGGCGAGATTTTTTGATACACCTCCCCATTCGGGGCGGTAGGCTCCGTTGAAGGTGATGGTATTTTGTCTGGATTTTTCTTAGCCTTGGAATGAAACTGGGGATTTTTGGAGGTCTCTTGCTGAATAGAGCTTTATACCATCCCAGTTTTTACATAGTCCGATGCCTCTTGCACCTGTTTTTCTACCGAGGCTGAAGGCATATTTGTGTTTTGCCACTTGTTCATCGACAAAGTCTTTTGAGCCGAAGATTGCTCCGCAGGTGAAGTGGCGGACTTTGCAGCGTAAGAGAATTTGCAGTGGCAGCTCGCCCTTTTTATCGATTATCTCTTGTATCTTTTCGGCAGGGAATACATCTGTGCCGCTTAGGTATAGCTTTTGGCGGTAGGTTTCTATGTGTTTTTTGAAGTCAGAGACTTTGGCGTCTGGATTGTAGATGCGCGCTATGCCGTGCATTGCATTGGAGTTGCCGCGTAGTGCTGAGGCGTAGCCCGACCATTTGTAGTCTTTGGGGTCGTCTACTATGCCTGCACGGACGGGATTTAAGTCGATGTAGGCTGATACGGTTGAAAGGGTATGGGCAGTGCCTTCCAAGAGGGTGCTATAGAAGCGGCCTTCCCACATGGAGCCTGTATTGGGATTGTGGGCGTGATACCAGATTGAGAAGCGTTGCTTGAGGTTTTGTATAAATGGAGTGATATCGCCCATGCGCCGTTTGAGCATCATCTGTTCTTCTTCAAGTCGTTTCAGGTGGTTGCCGTGGCGGTACATTATCCATCTGTCTTTGAGGGACTGCGCCTGATCTGCTCCATAGAGGGTCTTTACGCGATAGATCAGCATTTCTTCAGTAATCTCGGTTGGTATTGGAACATGGGCAAGG
>JAZUMF010000081.1:0-13335 GCA_045603485.1 Kiritimatiellia bacterium
TACTATGCCTGCGCGTACGGGATTTAGGTCGATGTAGGCTGAGATTGAGGAGAGGGTTTCTGAGGTGCCTTCTACTAGGGTGCTGCGGAAGCGGCCTTCCCACATTGTGCCTTGCTTGTAGTCGTGTCTTGCGCGGTACCAGGCTGAGTAGCGTTGCTTTAGACACTGCATAAAGGGTGTTATATCGCCCATGCGGCGAATGAATGCTGCCTGTTCTTCTTCGACAATATCTGGGCGGTTTTGCTTCTTTAGCTCATACCAGCGGCTCTTGAGGTCAGCTGCGTGGAGTCTTCCGTAGAGTGCGGATATGCGTTTTAGAAGTAAGGCTTCTGTGGGCTTTGATGGCTCTGGTACATGAACGAGGAGATGGAAGTGGTTGTCCATTACGCAATAGTTGAGCACATCTATTCCACTGAAATAGGCTATTGTACGCATCATCTTGACGAACATGTCTTTATCTGTATCCCCCAGTAAAAACTGACTGAAGATACATCTGCTTACTATATGGTAGTAGCTTTCGCCTATATTCTTGACTCTTGGTTTTCTCATGTTGTACTCCTTGTTGTTTTGGATGCCTGTCCCTTAGGTAGATATATTACCAAAAAGTGGGGTGTTTGGCAATAGCCTTGGGCACAAATATTCAGCAAAAAAGCGATACCTGATTATCAAACCAAGTATCGCTAATCTTTGCCCACCTGACAGACGGCGCAAAACGGTTATTTAACTATTTTGCGGACATCCGCCATTCACGGCGCTTTTTTATTACTTCTTTGCGCCTAACTCGTCAAGCGAGCCCTTATAAACGCCACGACGAACCTTCATCGTAGATGTAAGCTCAAATGGCTCATAGCGGAAGATTACCTTACGCGGAATCTTATACTCTGCCAAACGCTCCTTGCAAAGAGCGGCAAGTTTATCGCGCAAAGCAGCCTCGCGCTCCTGCTGCGTAGCACCAAGAGAGGGGAAGGTCTCTTCATTAGGCTGGACGATAAGGCCTACATACTCGCCAACCTCACCCTCGACATGATAGCCCAGTGAAAGCGATTCAGCAATGTCCTCCATACGGTTGACAATCTGCTCAATCTCCTCAGGGTAGATATTCTTACCCTCGCGATTGACAATAAGAGCCTTGCGGCGACCGCATATTGAAAGGTTGCCCTTCTCATCAATACGCGCGACATCACCCGTCCGGAAGAAACCTTCATCGTCAAAAGCCTCCTTGGTAGCCTCGGGATTCTTGAAGTAACCCTGAGTTACATTAGGCCCTTTTACGCAAAGTTCACCTGCCCCGGTTGAATCCTTGTCAACGAGCTTATACTGCATACATGGGAGGATTGGGCCAACCGTACCAATCTTGTAATCGACATTCTTGCCGGGCCAGGATACCAGCGGTGAGCACTCAGTCAAACCATAGCCCTCCTTGGCAGGCATACCGAACTTTGCAAAGCCCTCAAGAACCTTTACAGAGGTGGGCGCGCCGCCGATAGCCATACGGCGGAGTTTGCCGCCGAATGCCTTACGGACACCACGATTAACGATAAAGCTCAAACCGAGAGCGCGCATAACCTTCACAGCCTTGCTTGCCGAAAGCTTATCTTCGATTTTTGTATACATCTTCTCAGCCATAAGCGGGACAGCAAGAATTGTTGTCGGCTGAAGGATGCGGATATCTTCAGAGATAGTGCGGAGAGAGCGGATGAAGAGACCGCAACCGCCGCAAGCCAAAGCAAGAATAAAGCTGAAAGAGAATGAAAACGCATGGAAGAGCGGTAGTGCCACCAAGAAAGAATCATCACTGTAAAAACCTTCAGCCTGTACTGCTGAATCGGCATTGGAAGTGAAGTTCGCATGTGTCAACATAGCACCCTTAGGAACTCCCGTTGTTCCCGAAGTATAAATCAACGAAGCCAAAGACTCGTCACCGGGCTTGTTGTCATTGTACCACTTGCGCGATTTTTCATCGTCAACAGCCTTTGCCATCGCATCTTCATACAAATAGCCCTTGCAGCCCTCTCCGAAATCGGCAAGTGTACCCTTCCCGACAACGACACAGACTTTTAACTCAGGAAGCCCCATTTTAATAGCCTTGGCAATAACATCCTGCTGCTTCGCGCCAACGACAATACCTGCCGCTGCCGAATCTTTGAGGATATGATGAACCTCGCGCTCCTTAAACTTGGGATCCATCGGGACAACGGTATAACCTACCGAAACAAGTCCCAGATAAATCTCTTCCCACTCAGGGCAGTTTTCAAGCATAAGCGCGACATTGTGCACAACAGGAGTTATCCTCAAATCGCGAACAAGCGACGATGCTCTTACTACCCTGCTTTGAAATTCCGCATACGAGCGTACGCGCCATTCGCCGTTTTCGTAGAACTTCTGTGCAGGGGCATCAGGATAGTTCTTAACGGCATTATCCATGTAGTCACGAATAGTCATAATATTCACTCATTCGCAATAGTTGTGCCAATTTTGCCATAAAAATATCATAAAGTAAAATAGAATATTAAATTATAATATTCTAAATAAAGACACCCACCAAAACCACTATTCAATAAACCATACAATTATTGAATATTTATAATCAAAAACCCGTCAATAATTGCACATTCTTTGCAGATACTTTGCATATAGATAGCCGGCAAGGCAACCAAAAAGGTGAGCCATATATGCGACCCTGCCAAAGCTTGCAAGCATCTCGACGATATTAAGCACTACAAGCAAAATAGCTACATAACGCGCTTGAAGATTAACAGGAACGACATAAAACAAAAGAAGGGTAAGGCGCTGATTCGGGCATAAAGCGGCAAATGCCCCCATAAGACCAAAAACACCCGCCGAAGCGCCAACACAAACATTTGGCATATAGCTTTGCTTCTCGCCCCAACGCTGAGCAAGCTGCAATCCTGCATCTCCAAGGCTTGCTATCGCTTGCCAGAAATAAGGCTCTACAAGATCGAAGGCAAACCAACCGATTCCGCCAATAATAGCTGAACCGAGATAAAGCTGCCAAAAACGCTTCGTGCCAAGAATTGCCTCGACCGCATAACCAAGAAAGACGAGCGAAAAAAGATTCAAAACCAAATGCCAAAAGCCGCCATGCAAAAATGCATAAGTGACGGGTTGCCAAAAGGCTCCGCGCTTTGCCAGTGGCCAGTAAAGCCCGAAAATACGATCCAGAATTGGGGCTAACGGCACAGTCAAGCCGGGAAATATTGAAGCAAATGATATGTACCAAGCAACTGACTGAATAATATAGACTACAACGCAAATGGTAAAGACAGTCCGTATTGCCCGGTACTGCCCCAATATCACACCAAAATTACCCGACAGATTTCGAGCGGCAGAGCGTAACTTATTTAGCATAACTAGAGAGAGACAAAACCACCGGCCGAGGGCTTGGTTGGGGGTTGAAACAATGTCGGCTGAGGCTCTACCGCAGGAGCCGCTTCAGAAACCGCCTCTTCGGCGACCGCATCTGGTGACGCTACCTCTTCAACCGGTGGAGCAGCCTCTTCTGACTTCGGCTCTTCAACAGAAGGCTCTTTTAACTCCTCAGTTGCGACAGGCTCTTGCTCGACAATGGTGGAATCTAGCTCCACAGTAGCTGTCTTCTCCGCGACGCAAGCGGAAATCACATCCTCCACATCGTCAGAGAGACGGATGCGAGAGGCAAAAGGAAGCACACCGGGCCCCACCCCATGGATAGCAGCGACCTCGCCGGCATGAAGACCTTCAAGAGGCTTTCTATGGCCACCACCGGTTGTGACAAACAAATCAGTCAAATTCTCACCGCCGAAGCAGATCCCCAGGGGCTTGCGGACTGCCAAACGCACAGATTCCGTCGGCTCTCCCGGGCCATTGTGGCGGACAACCATCGCACCGTCACGGCGCGAAATCCACAAAGAACCGTCCTGACCTACCGCTATGCCTGACGGATAGCCCAACCAAGAACGGGCCTCGGCAAATCCACAGTGGTATGTAAAAGGAGCCTCCTTGATAGGATTCTCATTCGTAGAATCGTATTTATACTGCCATGTAGTCTGGCGCGTCTCATGAGAATCGTTAAAATAGAGTGCCTCGCCATCAGGAGTGAATGACAACCCCGCAGGAACAGAAAAGCCATCCTCGAGAAGCGACAAATGGCCGTTGCGCTCTAAAAGCAAAAGACGCCCGGTATGGTGACTGTCGGAGCTTACGGCACAAACGACCCGCCCGGACTTATCGGCTGCCGCTGAAACAAAGCAAGTCTGACGGAAGTCCGCAATACCGTTAATAATCGTCTCTGCAACGGCGCCATCGCGAAAAACAACGATATTAGCCTGATCGCGGAACAAAAGCAACGAGCCATCTGCCTGCAAAGTCATCGCACCGACAGGGCGACCGTCCTCCAAAACGACCTGGGTAGTCCCCTCTGACGGATTGTAGCGGTAAATACGGCACGCAATTGGATCACTCCAGTAAAGAGCCTTCTCTACAGGATGCCACAACGGACTTGACGCCATTTGCGCCGCAGGAACATTCAACCAATCAAATACTGCCATTACTCGGCTCTCACATTCGGGATTTGCGCCATCTCCTCCTTGACAATTGCGATAACATCCTTATCGGATGAAGAATCCAAGGTCTTCTGGTAATAGGATCGAGCTTCATTATAAGCGGCGACTGCATTGGCCATATCGGGAATTGACGCATAAATATCACCGATTCGCTTTGCATTGCGGCCTAAAATCATCTCTCGCGTATGAGTAATGCCCGTTGCAGGATCGCTTGTTTCAGCATCCTCGGCAACACCCATGACAGCCATAAAGGCTCGGAACTCTTTAATGGCATCAAGCGGGCGATTCTCATTCAAGGCTTTATGAGCCTTAACCTTTGAAATTGCCATCTCATGCCATGGCTTGTCATAACCGGCAATCCCCTTCTCAAGGATTGCAATTGCGCTATCAAAGTCATTAAGGACAAAGCAATAGTCAAGCAATGCCGTGCGGATAGCGCTCTTGGTATCTTCATCAGTAGCTGGGGCTACCAAACGCTCGCCGATAGGACGCATCTCCTTGACGAACTCAACATTATCAACACCGTCATAGGCATGATGAACAAAAAGAACGCCAACCTCGCCAAGCACCTTGCCGCGGCTCAAAAGGAAATCCAATCGCTCAGGTATATCCATAATATCAGTGCGCTGCGCCGACAACAGCCATTGACGCGCCGTAAAGACATACGAGCGAGTCTGGAAGTTAGAGTTAGTAATTACACCAAGGCAAAGCTCGCCAATTAAGACTTCTTTAGATGCGCGTGCGGCAGCAGGCACAGTACGGCGAAGGATAAAGAGTAGGTCAGAATCCGAGAATGAACTTGTAAGCGACTTAAAATTCTTTTGCAGCTCCGCCCATTCTCCACGCTCAGCATAAAGGCGTAAACGCAATGACGCCAAAAATGTCCGCGTTGTCGAATCACTTGTGACCGTATGGCTCGCATCATCAAGAATACGGGCGACGACATTCGTCATCTTGCGCTCCATAAGTAAATCGCTGCCGCGACGAAGAATGTTTATTGCATCACCGGCAGGTGCTGCGGCTACCAGGCTGCGCGCTATCTTAACGGCACGGTCATCGCTGCCAACTAAAATTACAGAAAGAAAATTCCACTCGCGCAAATTGCGGACAATTGACGAAGGAAGATTCTTGACCGCAAGCACCTCATCAGTCCACTCAACGGCAGAGGAATGATCTCCCGAATCATTGTAGTAATAATAGACGGAGCCGACAGCGTCATCGACAATTTCCACATTATTCTTATAAGCATTCAGCATGCGACTGCGTGCCGCCGCAATATCTCCTGCCTCAATCTCCATTCGAACCGCCATAGAGAAAATCCGGCGGCGCTCATCTGCAAATTCAGGATTCTCGAGGGCTGCATCAAGTCTTGAAATCGCACCGTTTGTATTACCCTCATAATAAAGAGATTCCACCTCGGCAAAGAGCCTGTCAAGCGGATTGACTTGCAAAAGCTCTTCCTGCTCCGCCGATGCTGCACTCTCGGAAGTTGCAGCCAAATCCTTTGATGAATCTACAGAAGCATCCTGCCTGGAACATCCAACCCCGAAGATTATTCCAGCCAGCAAAACCGCAACGAATTTCGTTTGCTTATTCATAATAATTTCTCCTTATTAAATCAATTGATAGATACTATTCAAGCTTCCAGATAAAGAAGTTGAACCCAAGAGTTTCAGTGTCGATTGTATCGGTAGTGACAGTCTCGGTATTTGAAAATGCTCCTGAGCCTATACCTGCCGCGCCAATCTTAATCCACGAAGAATCGTTAAGCGATGCCTTGCCATAGATGCTGACGGCACCATTTACCGCAGCGGTCACAGGCTCGCCGTCATCGCTGCGAGAAAGCTTCAAAGTCAATTTAATACCATCGGCATTATGAGAGATTTCCGAAGTGACACTCTCAACCGTCGTCTTAAGAACAGGACTCGTGTTAAGCAGATATTCATCCTGAACTGTGTAAGCGTCACCATCGCCGGCCTCGATTTGAGCCTCTGTCCAGCCCCTGCTGCGGAACCAGTTGAGAATCTGGTCTGACCAACGCTTATTGGCGTCGCTCTCCGATGCATAATCTGCTGCCGTCTTTGGTCCAAAGGTGACGGCATTATCGATATTTGCCGACATCGAAGAAACATTAAAGGTATAGCTAGACTTGCCGACGGCATCGGGAATTGCCGTACCGTTGGAGGTTAGAGCGACAATCTTGTACCAGCTCTTCGCTACATAGACGATAGATGTGGACGCACCGCTGTCAACAGTAACATTTATCTCAGTCATCTGCCCGTTCTGCGTTCCGTATGGGGTTGAGGAAGCAATACATGACACCAGAGTAAAGCCGGGTCCTACAATAACGGGAGCAAAGGTCTGATTGACAATATTGTCAACACCCCTATTGATTGCTCCAGGCGTTGGAGTGGCAAAGCCCCAAGTCCAGGTCTTACTCACACCATCAACAGAGACAAAGTCATTTGTGAATACCAAGACGCCATCCTCTTCATCCTCCGGGGTAAATGAATCAAGAAGAGAGTACGAACAGCCGCCCTCGGATGAACTCTTCCAAAGGTGAAGCCAGGGGAATCCCATTTCTTTAAGAACACCAAGTATGCTATCGTTACCGGCTCTAGCAACAACAATGCGCTGTTCAGTAATCCCCGTATCGCGACAAAGCTCAATACCTATCGGGGTATAGCCACCATCATAGAAGAAGTCGCGCTCATCAACCTCGGTCTCTAAGGAAACATCGACATTCGGAGTGCCTGGATCGCCAAGAACATAAAATCCCCAACCGGATTCATCATTAGGAATCTTCGTATTCTCAGGAATCACGATAGTCTTTTGAGGTGTCTCGCTCTTCTTATATGTGACAATCTTCCAGCCTGAAATATCCACACCGCTTCGGCCGGCAAGCTCGACATACTCATGGCCGTCTTCTGTGGAATTGCGATGACTCCAAACCTCATTAATCCAAACGGCTCCCTTAGCACAAGAGTAGATAAAGTAGTATGGCGAGAATCCACTCTCCTTATTAAACTCGTTGTAGTTGATAGAACCATACCAAGACGGATTAACAAACTCCTTCTGGAAAAGAACATCATCAAAAGTATAGTCAGTCGGAATCGCATTATGGATACCCCAAACGACATACTGAACGGTACTATTCGCAGGTTTAGAAGGAAGCCCCAAGCCATTCGGCGTCTTAAAGACCGAAGAAACGCCCACACGATACATCTCAATCTTGCGAGACCATGCCTCATGCCACCAGTTGGCATAACCCCAGTTGTTGGTTCCTATGACATACGAAACAAAAAGGCGAATTCCCGTTGGATTCTGAATCTCACGATTGATTTCAGCATAGACGGCAACATTTGTCTCTGAAACCATAGGCTGTTCAGGAGCAATCCAAACCTTGGCGATATCGTATTGAGCGCGCGCCTTTTCAGTCACAAGGACATTATCAATACAAACCCTGCCATAAAGACCGTTCGTCACCGTATGAATTCTCACAAAGAAATTAGTCTTCTGATAAATCATCGGATCCTCAAACTTCACATAGCCAGTACCATTAACGACAAAGTTCGTAAGGTTATGCCACTGCTCATCAGGCAAATTCTCATCAGCAGCGACATCAATCGCGATATAACCTGGCTCTGAAATATCATAGGTGCGATACATAAACGAAATCTCACCAATACCCTCAGGAACCTTTGGCGACTGCAAGTATGGAAGATGGTCATCAAGCTCCTCCTCCTGACGGGGAGCCAATCCCTCGCTTGGGCTGTCGTTCAGATAAAGCGTACGACCCGCAATATCAAAAAGACGCGTATTGTCGCCATGCCCCAAATCGGTGATACATCCATTGTAAACCTTCCACATATCGCTTGTCGCCTCAGGGAAGTCATTCACATAGAGATTATCAAGCCAAAGGATCACATCACGGTCAGTCTCATTAAGAACACGAATGCGGGCACGGGCGTCCGAGTGGTAGTTCACACCTATCTCGTATGAGTGGAAGCCCGAATCACCGACATAGTTGGTATAGATGGTAGCCACATTATCCCAGCCTGCAAGATTGCCATCCGAAGTGTACTCAATAGCATAAACGACCTTACCATTCTGTGCTGAAACAGATGTAGAAGATGTAGTGACATAAAAGTCGAACTTAACGGTGCCTATGCCATTAGTCAAAATAGGAGTGACAACCGCCTGAGCGATATTGGTATTTGCCTGAGTATGATCCATCCGAATCATAACAGACTCGACCGCATCAGCTCCGACGCCAATTCGGTTTGTAACCGCCCACGCCTCCAATGTAAGCCAATTGTCTGGATAGGTATAACAAAAATCATACTGCTCGTCTTCGGTCGTCCACTGATAACTGGACAAACCGCTTTCACTGATTGGTGAACGAACGCTCGGTGTGCGTGAATATGCGCGCCACGGTGTAATAACAATGTCGTCAATAACGATATGCCCGTCTCCCGTGTCACTGTCTCTATCTGCAACTCGGAAGTCAACGAACAAATCCTGCCAGGAGTGAATATCCCAAGAGTAATAGCCAAGCTCCAAAGACTCCAACGGAACAGACCCGACAAGAGTATACTGCGAAGCCGCGGGAGGTGTTGACTCCGTACCGTTACGGGGGGCAGTATAAAGATTGACAACCGTCTTAGGAATACGACGCTTAAGGGTATACCCGTCGGCGGCATCGACATACCATCTATATGCGATCGAAGATGCAGCAGAGTGCGTCGAATCCACACCGCCAAAACTCCAACTGCTTGAGGTTGCGTAAAAGGAGTCTTCACCAGTGCCTGTTGTTGCTGAATAAGACTGCCCAGATGTACCGCCATAGACCTGGAATGAAGTTATCCTTGGAGAGCAATCGTAAGCACCAACACCGACTTTACCGCCATTGGCAAAAACAGATGCGACATTGGGCTCCGTTAATCCAGCATAATTCCAGACAACCCTTGATGCCGCTTTATAGTAAACTGAAACTACCGATCTGGCCTGCGTTGCATTGTAATCTCGAACACGGATATTAAAGACAATTTCGTTATCTGCCGAAATTTCAGCATAATTACTGGAGGTCGCAGAAGCTACGCTAGACAATACACCATTTACACAACGCCAAAGCTGCATCTGCAATCGTCTATCATTAGCGTCACCGGAATCACAACGAACAATCCTAAGCTCCTTAAAATTGTTTTCATCAACATAGTCAAAGACAATAGAAGGGTAATAATGAGACTTTGGGCGAGAGGCGGCAGGAATCTTAAGAACCATTTTAATATTAAGCTGACTCTCCGCAGTTGTCGTATTGTTGTAAGCCCATGGGCTTCCCGAATTATAAATTGCATAATGACCGCCCTCAACCGCAGAGCGCATACGGGCAGAAACTGTCCCTACACCAGGAGGCATAGCTAAAACGGAGCCCGTATTACGCAAGCGGCCTCCGCCCACTTTAAGCTTAGCGTGAATATTGCGGTATACAGTGCCCGCGGCCGAAACTGTTGTATTTGTGATACGGTCATTTCCAACCATAGCACCGGTACTGTACCACCCGGTACTGCCCAAAACATCCTCTGCAGTGTTGTACTCCGTCTCGGCAGGCACACCCGTAAAGTCCAATCTTATAGTATCGTTTGGCGTATAGGAAAGCGGGTTACGCCAGCTGTCAACCGGATCCTCATAGATACCGATCGCAGAGCCATAGAGACTCTTTGTATAATAGTCGCGGTCGCCAAACCAAGTATTAAAGTCCTGATAGATACCGCGCTTAATAGTATAGCTAAGCTCCGAATCCTCCAAAGAATCATTCAAGCGATAAAGCAAATATCCCTCGTTTGCGACATTGATTGTTATCTGAGGCAAATCATTCGTGACAGGGCCGTGAACACGCTCAGGACGACCGCCTGTCGGAGTTTCAAAAGGCTGCTGCTGATCCTTATCACCATAGAAATATGCAATCGGTGAAAAACTCGTCGCGTCATCATAGTAACACTGCAAGCCCATAAAGTAAGCTGCCGAAACCGAAGCCCCCGGCACCGGAGCCGTCACCTGCCATTCGTTATGGCCGGTAAGACTCATATCATAATACCTAGGCTCGCCACCATTGATATTCTGCAAAAGTTTGACATTGCCATAACGGGAACGGAAAGCGCGAACCTCATAAATCAAGTGAGGAGGCGCATTGCCGGGAGGTGTTCCCGTCGTCTTATTGTAATAAAACTTAGGCGTAGGAATATTGCTGTTTGCCTTGTTGATGTAATAGTATCCCTCGAAATCACAACGAAAATAATAGTGCATATAACCAGTCTGCGGCTGCGACGGAATCACACCCTCATAAAGAGAGCCGCCATCAACCTCGCAAACATATGTCATATTGGTAGAATACCAGCCATGCTCAATAGTCGCGTCAACTGCCGAAGCAAGGCTGTAATAGACCGAAACCTTCTTATTCATGGCAGGCATGTGCGAATACTTATTTGAAACGACACACCTAACAGTCACATCCTCAGAAAGCGACGGATAACCAGGGCGGCGCAAACGCTCCTTCATAACAACATCAGGCGGGGGCAATGAGGCCGCAATATTGTCAATACCGATAAAGCCTGTACGATATCCAGTCGGCAACCCGACTGCTGCCAAATTCAACCCGGATCGGACAATTCGTGCGTATGTTACAGTAGTATCATTAATGATATTGGTTATGTTATATGTCTGTTGCACAGATAACTCATACTCTTCAACATCGATCCAATCAGAATCATCATCCGAAGGATTTGCTTTACGGGTAATCTGAACTTTAATCTTACCAGTGTTGGCAATCAAAGCCTTGGCGTCAAACGAAAATGTTCCCAAACCACCATCAAGCCTGGCGGTTCTAATAAACGGCATTGTCTCAGTTTCAATATTCCAAAAATACAATGCAGGATATGCCATAACGCCACCGCCGACAGCGGCCGTACCTGAAGCTGCCGGCTTCGGGATATGCCCTGAATACAGCTGAGATCTCGCCCAGCCAATGCCATGAGCTCTCCACTGCGAACCATTAGGTGCTTTAGCATAAAAATTCGTCGTTGAGCTACCGCCATTTGCAGTATCCTGTCGCCAACCATAAGTGGGATCATAATAAACAGAAGATGTTGTTCCATTAACACCCTTACTATCATGATATCTACCATAATCCATTTGATAGGAAATAGTTGTCTTTTTAGTAGCTGACACCTCGCTGGAACCATCAGAATAAGTAGCCTTGACATACCAAGACAATGTGCCCGATGGGACGATTGGAATTACACCCTTGTAGCTTGTGCCGCTATTATGCTCCATTGGAATAAAATTCCACCCCGCCTCAACCTCGGGAGAGCCCGCCAGATTAAACCATAAATAAACCGAAGAAACCGTCAAAGACGATGATACCGTAGCTGCAATCTCAGCCGTATTGCCGCTCTTAACCGAGGTAGGTGCAGTAGTCACCGTCACCGTAGCAAAAGCCGTTGACGAAAGAGCCGCAATAAGCACCAAATACAATGCAAGCCTGCGCACACGAGCAAATGTCGCATACGCAGAGTGTAAAGTACACGATAAAATAAAATCGGAAAGCATCTTCATTTGAATCTAAAACTCCACTCGTAATTCTATCAAAAACAATGCTACTATGCAAGAAAAATTGGCTCTATTTTGAAAAGTATTTTTAGATGAATTAACTATTCAAAGGATAGTCATTTTCCGAAGACAAAAAAGTCTAGAATTACACCCTTATCCCAGGAAATCCGAGATAATGGTGTTAAGTTCTCTAGCCCTCCTTTGCCTTTGGCAAAAAAGTTTTGCTACTTCAGAATAGGTGTGGTGTTAAACTGTAAAACTCGCTAACTTGCCCACTAGCCCACTTGTCAATTACCGTCGCCTTATAGACCACCGTTAGCTAAGTGGTCCCAATTGTCCCAGCGAGTACATCCACCCTAAATACCTGCCCCCTCCATACCGCGAAGCATAGTCAGGGCAATTACAAACTTTTTGCCTCGGCAAAGGCGGGAAAATACCAAGTAACTTTCTAGCCCCCCCTAAACACCTCGGAGCTTTTCATGACTTCTAAGACTATTAGACTTGATAAAAATCTACAATATATTTTTCCTTAAGGTTTTGCAGCTTGCGATAAGCATTCGTTTAATGCGACCACAAAGGTTTCTATACCTCTTAAAGTCTTTCTCATCAATCGCTTCAGTATTTAATAAAAGCTTAAGCCATCCTTCGGTTTCGCTACATTCTTTGAGAGCAATTTCAAACTTGGAAAGCATATCTGCTTTGCTTTGCCCATAATTTGCCTCACAAATGTTTGCGTAAACACTGCTTGAACTCTTACGAATTTGCAAAAGAATGTTATATGCTGCTGTTATACTTTGACAAAGTAATTCTATTTCAGTTGCAAGTTGCTCAGAATATATTTGTAAATAGTTTTTAGACATAAAACTATTATACTACTTATCTAAAAATCCGCAAGAAAGTTAAAAATGCACCGCTATCGCGGTGATACTTCAGGAACTATCGCTCTGCGAAGCAAAATCAAATCCGCAGGATTTGTATATCATCAACACGAAGTGTTGCATATCATCAAATGCGCTAGCATTTGTATATCATCAAGGGCGGCCATGCCGCACTTGCATATCATCAACACGAAGTGTTGCATATCATCAAATGCGTTAGCATTTGTATATCATCAAGGGCGGCCATGCCGCACTTGCATATCATCAACACGAAGTGTTGCATATCA
>JAZUMF010000082.1:0-23333 GCA_045603485.1 Kiritimatiellia bacterium
GTTATAAATAGCAGTAAAAATTTTATTGCAGAGAACGCAGATAAATTGCAGCTTGGTTCTTAAAGGTTATTAGGTGGCAAGTTTGACAGTAAAGACAGTTTGCGAGTTTTACAGTTTTAATTGGTAAGGCCTGTCCCCTTAGAAAGTTTTACCGCAAAGAACGCAAAACCGGGACAACCGAGACACTCAAGACAACCGGGACGAATGAGACGGCGCAGTCCCGGATGACTTGGTCCCGGATGTCTCGGGAGTTCCATTTACGCAAGGGCTGGAAGATGGTTAATGGCTCTTCTTCATTATTCGTGAGAAGAAGCGCCTAAAACCAAGTTGAGAAACCGCTCAAAGCATTGAAATCGAAAAGGACTGTCCCCTTAAAAAATTTTTATCGCAGAGAATGCAGAGCCGCAGAGAGTTTTTAAGTCGTAGTTAAAAGTTCTCCTTTGGAGAACGCGGAGACCGCAGAGATTTTGTTCCGCACCGTAATCTCATTTTGCGTGTGCCGAAAATTTAGACCGTTTTCTGCCCGTATTTTCTTGTTTTTTTGAAGATTGTTTTGTTATAATGAGAGGGCGAAATCGGAGGTTTTAGGCGTATGGATTTTTATAATAAGAGTATAGATGTTTATTGGAGTGATAGATTAGAGCTGCTTGCGGATGAAATGTTTGAAAAATGCGAAATTGATTCTTCTTCAGATCCTTTTGAGAAAAGATGTGTTCTTGTCGGAGATATCGCTACTGCGAATTGGCTTAAGAACTATTTTTTATTGAAGAGGAAATCCGGTGCAAATCGGATTTTTGCTAATTTCGATTTTAAGCCATTTCCTGAGTTTATCAATGATTGGCTGGCTGCATTTGCCCACGGAACCGAGAGTTCTTCGAGGCGACCTTCTGAACATCCTTATGCCAGGAATATTCTTTCTTGGCGTATTGATGCTGTTTTGAGCCGTTGCTGTGATGATAAGGAATTTTCTGTTTTGAGGTCGTACATTTCAGATTCTGACGGTAGGCAGAATGCCAAGCGGCGATTTCTTTTGGCGTCCCGTCTGGCAGAGCTTTTTGATTCTTACCTTGAGTCACGAAGCGGTATGCTTGCCCAATGGGAGAGGGGAAATATTCCTTCCGGTAAGAATCGGTGGCAGGCGCTTTTATATCGTTTGCTTGTTGAGAGCGAGTCTAATACCTATGTTAAGGATTATGAAAAGGCTCTTGCCGATGACGCCGATCCGGCTGCCGCTTTTTCCAGCGGATTTACAAGGTACCGTTCAATTCACGCATTTGATATAGCGTTTGCTCCTTGGCCTTATATGCTTATGCTTGGTAAGATTGCAAAAACGATACCTGTTACT
The DNA here is from genome assembly GCA_045603485.1 of Kiritimatiellia bacterium. GTDB lineage: Bacteria > Verrucomicrobiota > Kiritimatiellia > RFP12 > JAAYLN01 > RGIG5952. The sequence goes on from JAZUMF010000082.1 coordinate 1,346, forward strand.
TTTTGGAATTTCAATCCTTCGCGCGAGTATTGGCTTGATAATCCTTCAAAGCGTCAATCTATGAGGGAGATGGCTAAGGCTCTTAAGGTTGCCTTGCGTAATGGCGATGAGCCTGCCGAGTTTGATTCCGATTCGGATTTTGATACCGCAGACAGTAAGCTTTTGGGTGCCTTGGCTTCCGGTGCCAAGGGTGTGCTGTCAGCGGAACTTGACCTTGATGAGAATGGGTGCGAGTGGATTGGGGATGCAGAGGTTAAGGATTTTGATGCTTTACGGGGGTCAACTGTCGAGCTTCATATCTGCCACTCGCCACGGCGCGAGCTTGAGGTCGCCAGAGATGCGTTGCACAGGTTTTTTAAGGAAAACAAGGACGCTGCATTGAGCGACGCATTGATTCTTTGCGCCGATTGGGCAAAGTATTCTCCGTTGGCGGAATCTGTCTTTGCCAGCGGTGCTTCAGCGTCAATCCCAATTTCTATAGATGGCGGCATTGTTGAGGAGACGCCGATTAGCCATTCGCTTGCTCAAATATTTGCCTTTAGGGATAATCGATTTGAGGTTAATAGCGTTTTTGAGTTGCTGGCGGTACCTGAAATTAGATTAAAGTTTGGGCTATCTCCTGATGATTTCTCCACTTTGAGGGATATGGTTGGCAAAAATAATATCCATTGGGGATATGATGATGCGGATGTGAGGCGTATTCTAGGCGTAGATGATGATTCAACCACTTATCCATTTACATGGCGGCGAGGCTTGGACCGTTTTATTGCCGATTTCATGCTGGGGCTTCGTGATGACTCTGAAGCTCTTGTTTCAATATCCGGCATTGGTAAAATTTTGCCGTGTGGCAATGTGGAGGATAATCGGGCCAGAATTGTCGGCGCTTTGAATTCGTTTGTGACTATTTTGAATGATTTGCGTCTGTTTATGCTTGGCGAGCATTCGCCCAAGGAGTGGCAGGCGGCTTTGCTTAATGCAATTGATGCCCTGTACCGCACTGACGGAGATGCAATCTATGAGTTGGCATCGTTGAGAAAGGCTATTGTAACAACTGCCGCCAGTGCGGTTTCGGCAATGGCGATAGAGGACGAGGGTTGCGCTATTGTCGGAGGCGATGTTTTTTGCTCTGCCATATTGGCTTCGGTCAAGTCAACTAGGAGGAGGTGCTCGGTTTCTTGCGATGCGGTCCGTTTCGCTCCGTTGAATAACGGATGTGCCATTCCTGCTCGATTTGTTTGGATATGCGGTCTTAACGACGGTCAATTCCCACGATCTGAGTACCGCCAGGCTTTTGATATTATAGGGATGAGGCAAACTATTTTTGATGTCTCATCCCGTGATAGGGATACTTTCGCTTTTCTGAAGGCGGCTATGGGAGCCAGGGGATACTTGTCTTTTAGCTATGTCGGAGTTGATATTCATAAAAATGAGGAGATTCCTGCCGCAGTTCCATTGCTTGATATGCTCGATTGGATGCGTAGCAGTGATATTGAGGTGAAGAAATATGAGCATCCGCTTCAGTCCTTCAGTCCGCAATATTACGATAAAGAGTCGAAGCTTCCTCCCTGCTATTCCGGCGAGGACTATGATGCTGCAAGAATACTTGCATATTCTGATAAAACGGGTAGTACAATCAACTTGAAGGATTGTTGGCCTTTTTCTCTTTCGGAGGAAACGACTTATCTTGACCTTGACGATATTATAGCCTTTTTTACGCGTCCGTATCAGTATCTTTTACGGAGCTCATTGGGGGTTGTATTTCCAAAGACAAAGTATGATGTTTTATCTGACGACGATAAGCTAGAAGCCGATCTGCCCCTTGATCTTAATGCTTTGCTGACTGTGGGCGGACTTGATGTCCTTTCGGATATTGATGTCAAGGCGGAATATCTTAGGGAAAGGGAATATAGCTCTCCGACTGAAGCGTTGAAGGCGTTGATGACAGCTAGAGTGGAAAATACCGTGAAGTACCGTCAACGCCCTTTGTCTTATGGAAAAAATAACGGCGAAGGTTTTAATTGCAGGGATGGCAAGACTATCGCAAGCGCGTATCTCGATTGGTTGAACAACGGAGAAGTTAAGTCTTATCAATATGAGTTTACTTATGTTGATGACGAAAACGGTAACCGCAATATTTCAATTTCGGGATATCATAAGGAGGTTGTCCTTGAGGTTGAGCCTAACGGTTCTTTAGCTCATACATTTTATCTATCCTTACACAGCTCGGTCTATACATCACAGCTTCTTGAATCCTGGATTCGTCACATAGTCGGTCACGCTGCGGGACAATCCTTTGTGACGGTTATAATTTGCACAGAGGATGGAACTGCTCAGACCTTTAGGCCGTTAAGTAAGGATGACGCAGTCGAAAAGCTGGCGGAGATTGTAAAGATTGCATTAACGCCATTCGAATTTTCTCTAGCGCTGGCTTTGAATGATGTGTCAGATGACAAGGCTTTTCCTGAGCATTTTAATGAGATTATAGATTCCTTAAAAGGCTGTATTGTTAAAACCGGTACATTTAGACCAAAAAAATAAGGATGTATATTATGAATGATTTTAACGATGCGATTTACAACCCGGATTTCGATTTGTCGGGCCCACATTTAGTCGCTGCTTCGGCGGGTACCGGTAAAACTTACAATATTCAGAACATCTATGCCCGTCTGATTGCCGAGACGGGGTTTCAAGTATCGCAAATTCAGGTAATGACTTTTACCGAAGCGGCTACACATGAGCTTCGCGACCGCATTCGTAAGATACTAATGCTTTACTCGCAGTATTTATCGAATGCGTCGTTGGAGGATAATGATAGAGAGCGTATTGAGGCGCTCTGGGCGTGTGCCAAGAAGGTTGTCGGGACGGATGCCGATGAGGCTCGGAGAATTGTCAGAGGGCGCATTGAGCTTGCGTTGATGCAGTTCGATCAAGCTTCAATATCGACTATCCACGGTTTTTGCCGTAGAGTCCTTAGCCGTTTTGCTTTTGAGACGAATACGGCTTTCAATGCCGAGCTTGAGGATCGTAAGCTTTATGATTTGTCAGTTCTGGCGCGAGATTGGTGGCGTAATCAAATAAACGGCGGTGAGAATCTCTCTTTTACAATTGGGGATTTGCAAAAGACTCTAGGTGGTATTTCTTCGAAAAACGGGTGGCTTATTGACGCTTCCGAGGACGATAAATCGATTCTTCGCATCGCACAGGATTTGCTTAATCGATATGATTCTAAGCGTTCAAGCAGAGATGTTCAGTCATTTGACGATTTATTAAAGGCTCTTTGCGATGCTCTTTCAGACGGGAGTAGGGGTGACATACTGGCTTCAATGCTCCGTGATGAGTATAAGGCTGCTCTTATTGATGAATTTCAGGATACCGATCCTGTGCAGTATGAAATATTCAGGCGAATATTTCTTGATGTGCCGAATGGCGTTGATAAGCCATCTCTGTTTTTTGTCGGGGATCCTAAGCAGGCTATTTATGCCTTTAGGGGCGGCGATATCTACACTTATCGCAAGGCGGCAACTCGGAGCGACATAATTGATTCCAATACATATCAGCTTACTCAAAATTTCAGATCTACGCCTAAGCTTATCGAGGCTGTAAATTTGATCTTTAAGGATAACGGCGGCCGTTATACCTTTAACGATGATACGATCACCTACGATACTGACTTACGCGCAGATGATAAGAGAGAGCCTTACATCTTAGAGGATGGCGAGCCTGACCCAACCCCATTTAGAGTTTTGCTCGTTAATGACAAAAAGGAGAGGACTGCAGCCGTCGTTGAAAGTGTCCTTGGTGTTTTAAGCGAGAAGCTTAACCCAAAGGTTTCTCCTAAGGATATTGCTATTCTGGCATCGTCGCATAGTGATATCTCCGAATATGCCTCAGCGCTGAGAGAGAAGGGCGTGCCGATTGTTATTCAAAACAGCGGCAATGTTTTTGCAAGTCAGATAGCCAAGGAGTTTTTTGTACTTTTGAGGGCTATGGCGCTGATTGGCGGTCGCGCCAATGTAAAAGCCGCATTGACAACCTCTTTCTTTGAATATGACATCAAAGATCTTGTGAAGGATGCTGAGACGGAAATTTTGGCAGATGCTATCGCTTTCTTCACTAAAATCAATCATATTTGGCTCTCAAAGGGCTTTAGAGCCGCATTTTCAACCTATGAGGCTGAATATGGCATGAGAAAACGATTTGCCGGGATGGATAATGGCGAGCGGTTGCTTGCCGATATTCTCCAATTGGCGGATTTGGCGACTGAGGCTGCGCTGCGTCTCGGACCATCTCCTGAAATTTTAGTAAATTGGATGGTTGACAGACTTAATAAAGCCGAGAGTGATGAAGCTGAGGTTGAAGAATATGCCAGAGAGCTTGAGAGTGAAAATGACGCTGTAAGGCTGATGACAATGCATGTTTCAAAGGGACTTCAATTCCCGGTTGTGATAGTTCCTTTGTCAGGTAGGAATGATGCGAAAAAGCCATATTTCTACCATGAGAATGACCTCTTTTATGTGTCAACCAATGAAGATTCGAAGGTTTTGGCCGGAGTGGAAAACGACAATGAAAAAATCAGACTTCAATATGTAGCCTTTACAAGAGCAGAAAAGCGCACTGTTGTTATTTCAGCAATAGCAGGAAGGAGTGCGAATCCAACATTTATTTCACTTTTGGAAAATGCTAAGAAAAATGCCGGCGTCAGTATAGAATCAGATTATCCTATTACCTTGGGCCCTATCCGCATTGAGGAGTTTTCTTCGACGGCGGGAGACTTGCCGTCATATACTCCCCCGGTGGCCGAAGTAAAATCTTGGGTGGAACTTGATAAGCCTGAAAGTTATTCGTCAGCTCCTTTGCGCGGCAGTTATTCTTCTTTGACTCCTACCGCGGAAATTGATGCGGGAGAGGGGCATGACTATGACGGCTCGGATGATAAAACAGCAGACGAGCAAGACGGGGTTGATATCTTTTCAGTTCCGGGAGGCGCGAAAACCGGAATCTGTTGGCATGAGATTTTGGAGAAGGCGTCGTTTGACATTTCAGATGAAGAGCTTCGCAATGCAGTTGAGCTTTCAATGCGCCTCCACGGTTTGACTGATCAGAATGAACAGCTTTTTGCCTCTCGCGTCGGAATTGTGGCTGAGATGATGAAGAAAACCTTGGATTATGAGCTTACGGCTCCGGATGGCGAGGTCTTTTCACTTCGTGATGTCGGTCTTTCCGACCGAATAAGCGAATGGGAATTTGATTTTTCATCTCAAAATGCGGCTGAGACTACGAGGGAGATTGCGGATATTTTACGCGTTGAGTGGACTGACGATGAGGATAAAAAGCTCTTTGTGGGAGCATTGGAAGGGTGGGATAAAGTAATCCCAAGGGGATTCCTAAAGGGGTTTATAGATCTTTTATTTAGGCACAATGGCAAGTATTATATCGTAGACTGGAAATCCAATTGCTTGAATTTCAGGCGCTCCGGTTTTTGCAAGGACGGTATAAATGCCGAAATGGCTACGGCCGGTTATTTCTTCCAGTATCTGCTCTATGCTGTTGTGCTCCATCGGTTCCTAAAGGAGAGACTCGGCGAGGGTTATTCGTGGAATGAAAACTTTGGGGGAGTAAGGTACTATTTTCTTAGGGGAATCTCCGTTGACGCAGAGGCTCCGATTTTTGCCGACCGCCCAAGCGAGCGGCTTTTGAATAAGATTGCCGTGGTGCTGGGGTTGGAGGACAGATAATATGAAAAATGCCATTTATGAATTTATTTACAGAATAACAAAGGGCAATGCGGATGTTGCAAAATATTGCTCTGAAACTATTGGCGATTTGGATGAGGGGCATGTCTGCCGCCAGATTTCCAAAGAAGAGAAGGATGCGCTTCTGAGTATAGAGGGGCTTGTTAAGGACTTAACCCAAAATCATAATGACGAGGCTCCCGATTCATTATTTATCCTTAACGGCGATTTGCTTTACACCAGAAGAAACTGGGTTTATGAAAAATCTGTCAAAGATAGTATCAGTAATTTGTCATCAGCGGTCTTTTCGAACGATGTGAGTTTGCCGGATAATGAATTTTATGGAAGCCTGCGCCAAGACCAGCGGGCTGCCGTAATTTCAATGTGTAGCCGTAAATTTACCATTTTGACCGGCGGGCCGGGTACAGGCAAGACTCACACCATTGCAAGGGCTGTGAATTATCTGCGGGAATCAAATAATGGTATCAAGCTTGGGCTTGCGGCTCCAACAGGCAAGGCGGCGGCAAGAATGATGGAGTCAATGGAAAAGGCCTTAGGCGCTGAGGTGATGAAGGATGTGCCGTCGGCAAAAACGCTTCATTCGCTCTTGCGACCTAATCCTGATTTTGTCACTTTTAAGCATAACCATGAAAATCCACTTGATTTCGATTGGATAATTATAGACGAAGCGAGCATGATTGGCCTTCCGATGATGGCTAAATTATTAGATGCGCTTCCTGATAGCTGCAGATTGACTTTGGTCGGCGATGTCGACCAGTTGGCTTCAGTCGAGCGTGGCCACATATTGGCTGATTTATGTAATATGTGCCCCGAAGCGATATGCAAGCTGACCGAGAGTGCGCGATTCCCTAAGGATGGCGCTATCGCCCGTCTCGCAAACGCTGTAAATGAAGGCCGCTCTGATGATGCCGTCGATATTTTGAGGATGGGTTCAAATGAGATATCTTATACTGACATCAGCGGTAAGCCGGAGTATAATCCTGAAGAGTGGGACGGCTTTGCAGAGTTAGTCAAAAGAGGCTTTTCTTCAGGTTTTAACAAGAGTGAAACTCCTGAGGAGGCTTTAAGTCATTTGAATGATTTCAGGCTTCTTTCTCCGTTCAGAAACGGCCCTTATGGCGTCGGTAGACTCAATGAATTTGTTAAGAATATTTTGGGTCGTAAATCTCCGGTTCCATATATGATTACTCAAAATGACACATTTCTCGATGTGGCAAACGGAGATGTCGGCGTCATTATGCCAAACGAGCCTAATCTTCTCTACTTGCCATCCGGGAATTCTGTTAGAAGTATCAGACTTGAGCTTTTGCCGGCATGCGAAATAGCCTTTGCCTCGACAATTCACAAGTCGCAGGGTTCTGAATTTACCGATGTCGCAATCGTTTTGCCGCCATCGGGAGATAATCCACTGCTGACCCGTGAAATTTTATATACGGGAATCACCCGTACGAAGAAGGGCGTATATATCTTTGCCGGCGACGAATCTATTCGCCGCTGTTGTCAATGCAAGGTTGAGCGTGTCAGCGGTTTTTCGGCTCAATCCTAAAGAGGACTGGGCGAGCTTTTTAGCCGCTTTATCACTTCATTGCGTTAAATTCATTGAAGAAGTCGGGATATGACTTTGCCGCGCATTCGGCATTGTCTATTTCAATCGGTTTAGTTGAGTATGAGGCTGCAACCGCCGCCGACATCGCTATGCGGTGGTCTGAAGAGGTTTCGATTATCGCATTTGGAGTAAACGGGGTCGCTTGTCCCCATATTGTGAAGGTGCTTTCCGATTCTTCGGTTTTAATTCCTAATGCGGCCAAGAGTTTTGCAACGGCTTCGACGCGGTTGGACTCTTTGATTCGTAATCTTTCAATTTTTGTAAATGTTGTTTTGCAAGGCGTTCCTGCGGCGGCAACTGCGAGTGCCGGGAAGAGGTCGGGGCATTGCGACATATCTTTATTGCCGCCGTCTTGTGAAAGCAGTTCAATAACCTTTTTATCAGGCTGTTTCGAATCGGGATTAAGGCCATTGACTTCAATTTCAGAGCCCAGCTTATTCATCGCAAGCCAGAATGCCGCCCCGGACCAGTCTATTTCGGGGAGTGTTTTTAGGGGTGCAATGTAGGTCTGGTTGCCAGCAACGGTAAAACCCTTTTCGGTTTCACGAATGACAATTCCTGAGTTTTGCAGTACTTCGAGTGTCAAATTTATATACCCGCGAGATTGCATTGGAGAAGTAAAGATTATTTGCGAGTCTCCCTTTAGCAACGGTAGCGCAAAGAGCAGACCTGTTGCGAACTGCGATGAGACATTCCCCGGTAGTTCAAAGGTACCGGGAGACAATCTTTCGTAGTCGATTGACGGACGCTGTGCCAAGCGTCCACGAAGTACATATTGGGGCTTTTTACCGAGCGCAGCCGCTATTGGGCGGATGAAGCGCGCTGTAGAGCCGCTTTCACCGCAGTCTAGTACCGGCTCTTCGGCTGTGGAGGCAAGGGCTCGCAAGCAGCGTTTGGTCGCGAGTATGTCATCGGGGTCTTCCTTTGCATCTTTGACGCGGTCTTGTCTGCCACCTAGGAAATCAGCGATTAGAAGCCTGTGCAGGTGTGACTTTGAGATAGGCGGTGTTACGCTTCCTCGGCGTGATCCATTTGCAAGTAGCATATTTTTACCTTTGCGCAGGTTGCTCATCTAGGATTAAATCAAGCGCCGCTAGTGCCGCGGCAGCTTCAACGACGGGAAGGGCGCGCGGAACGATGCAGGCGTCGTGGCGTCCTTTGATGACGAGTTCGGTATTTTCTCTGCTCTGCAGATTGACACTTTGCTGTGTTTTTGAGATTGACGGGGTCGGTTTTATGGCTACTCTGAATTCTATAGGCATGCCGCTTGTTATGCCGCCAAGCGAGCCGCCGTGGTTGTTGCTTTCAGTCACGACTTTGCCGTCTTTATAAGAAAACGGGTCGTTGTTTTGTGAGCCGAGGAGGGTGCTTCCATAGAAGCCGCTTCCGAATTCAACGCCTTTTACGGCTGGGATGCCAAACAATATCGCGGCAAGACGATTTTCTACACCGTCAAAGATAGGGGCTCCGTAGCCTGCCGGTATACCTTCAATGGAGCAGGAGATCGTTCCTCCGATGCTGTCGCAGTTTTCTCGCGCCTCTTGGATTCTTTGGCGTGCAGCCTCGTCAAGTCCATATGAGTCTTTATCTCCGCTGATCTTTATGCCACCGATGGTATCAATCTTTCCATTAACCGATATTCCTTTGGCGTTAAGGTATTGCAATGCGAGGGCGCCTGCGTAGCACATGCCGGCCATTATTCTGCCAGATGAATGGCCGCCTCCGCGAATATCATTGTTGCCGCCAGTTTTTACCGCTAGAGTATAGTCGGCATGGCCCGGGCGTGGAGTGATTGCAAGGGAGCTGTAATCTTTGGAGCGGGCGTCTGTATTGCGGATGATGGCGGTTATGGGGGCTCCAGTCGTTTTTCCATCGCATATGCCAGAGAGAATTTCAGGGATGTCTTTTTCTGTTCTCGCTGTTGAGCCGGGTGTTGCTCCTGGAGCCCTTCGTGCCATAAAAGCGATAACGGCTTCCTGATTCGGAACGAAGCCGGCGGGAAAGCCTTCGATTACACAACCGATTGCTGCTCCATGGGATTCGCCAAAGAGGGTAATCTTGAGTTTGTTGCCTATTGTTGATGACATGGTACTTCTCTCATTCAGTTTGTGAAAAATTCTTTGTGCTGGAGTTCAGCTTGCGCTATTAGCATGGTCATTCCGCTTTGGACTTTACAGCCGGCCTTTTTTGCCCTTTTCATTATGGGAGTTTCCGGCGGGTTGTATACGAGATCGTAAACGGCTTCTGTGCCATTGAAGATATAGTGCGGAATCGGGTCGTCATTCGGGTTGACGGAGCCATGGCCGACAGACGTGCATTGGACGATCAAGTCGGGACTCCAGCTTGGTGTCAGCTGGTCTAATGTGTGGGCTTCAAATCCGTATTGATCGGCGACTTCAGCCGCCTTTTCAAGATTGCGGGCAAAGACCGCACCTATCGCATTTTGCTTGAATACGGCATAAACTATCGCTCTAGCCGCGCCACCCGCACCGACTATTGCGACTCTCATCCCTTGAAGTGAATCGACTCCAAGAAATCTTGTGACGGCCTGGGTGAAGCCTTCAGCATCGGTGTTGGTGCCTAGTTTTTGCCCGTCACGCCATATTACGGTATTTGCGGCACCGATGGATTTGACCGAATTGTCGGCTTTATCAAGCAACGGTATGAGTTTTTCCTTGTGGGGAATCGTTACCGCCAAACCCTTTGCGCCTAACACTTCTGCCAGCTCTATCGCATCTTCGATATTTTCGGCGGGCATGGGAACGAGTACAGCGTCAAGGTTGTCGCGGCTGTAGAAGGCTCGGTGGACTTCGGGGCTTGATGTGACCTTTAGTGGCCAACCTGTAACTCCGGTTATGGCTGTTTTATCTGTGATTTTATCAATTTTGTAGGTCTTTTGGAGGGCTATAGGGTCTATATGCCCGATTTGGGCTGTATTTTGGAGCAGTTCTTCAGGTGATGTGAAGGTCAGGTATGAGCCAAGTCTTTGAGCGAGAATTCTTGTTGCCGCACCAAGCGGCCCCATGGCGAGAAGTATGCGCTTACGCCTGGGTAGAGTCTTGGCTATTTTGAAGAGTTCGGTTATCTCCTTGAGACTTCTAGGCATAAATGCGATTTTGGGAATTTCTTGAGCGTCTAAGGCAAAATCGTCCGCCTTTAGAATTATATCGGCAGAACCGCCTTGAAAGTCGTGCATACTGCGAATTATCGTCGTGCCTGACTTTTGGGCTAGCGTTTTAAGCTCTTCACAGCGGTAGTCGTATTCCAAATCTACATAGTCAAAGGTGTCAAGCAGACGGAGAATTTTTAGCCGTTCTTGCCCGTCGCCGTTATATTTACCCCCATCTTCAACTTTGCGGACGGTGAGTATGGACGGGTGGGGGACCTGACTCGGGAAATCGTGAATTTCGTCAAGTGTATATTCAGCCAGTGTGTCAGCCCTAAGCTCGTAGAGATTGACATAATCGGCATATTTCTTTGCGAGTCTGATATTTTCGCCAATGGTTTCAGCTGTTAAGGTTAAGCAGATTTTCGGTGGTTCTGTCATTGCTGCCCTTTTGCTTTAGAGTTTTACAGGGACTGCTCTTACATCTCCATTTGCGATTGGAAGTGCAAAGGTGACAATATCTCCAGAGCGTTTTTTGTCACCCTTCATCAAGGGGATTAAGCTTTCAAAGGTGAGGTCAGGTGGGAGCCGTGTCGGCAAGCCTGCCTCGGCGAAGCGTTTTTCAAGCTCTTTCGGCCAATCCTGCGAAGCCATGCCGAGGCGGACGGCAAGCCTGGCTTCTTCAATACATCCTATTGCAACGGCCTCGCCATGGCTGATTGCGAAGGATGTCGCGATTTCGACTGCATGGCCAACTGTATGGCCGCAGTTTAGAAGAAGCCGTTTCCCGGTGCGCTCAAGCGGATCTTCGCTTACTATCGCGACCTTTACGGCGAGATTTTGCGCTATCTCTTTTGCTGTCGGTATGCCGTTGTGCGATGAGGTGATTTTGCCGGAGATGATTTCATGCTTTATCATTTCAGCATGGCCATTGCGTAACTCCCGTGCGGGGAGCGTCGCCAGGCGTTCTGTGTCTATCACGACAAGTGCCGGCAGATGGAATGCGCCTATAAGATTTTTGCCCTCAGGCAGGTCACAGCCTGTTTTGCCGCCCGTTGAGGCATCTACCATTGAGAGAAGCGTTGTCGGGATGTTTATCCATTTTACTCCGCGCATCCATGTTGCCGCGGCAAAGCCTGTCATGTCACCCGTCACGCCGCCGCCAAAGGCGGCTACGGTGTCGCGCCTGCCTATTGCATGGCGGTTCATTTCATTCCAGAGCCTGGCAACCATTGTGAGATTTTTTTGTTCTTCGCCGGACGGAATGGTTTCAAAGCAGCTTCCCGCCAATGCTTCAGAGTGAAGTTTTGCCGCATTTTCATCTGCTATAGTGAGCTTTGCGAGTTTGGATATTCGCCCAAGCTTTGTACCGATTACGACAAGCGAATTTGGTAGGTAGAAGGCCTCGGCTACGCGAGATGTAAAGGAGTTGTAGTGAATGCGCCGCTCTTCCGCCTTGTCACCAAGCGGGCGTGACCCCTTTTCCTGGTCGATCCGCTTTTGCCTTTCTTCTTTGGACGGGGCTTCTCTGCACCAGACGATACCGCATTTTTCAACGAGATTGCGGTTTTCTATATCAAGAAGCGTTCCTCCTCCAAGGGAAACAATGGCATCCTTGCCTTCTAATTCCTTTATGGTTTTCTGAAGGACCAGCTTTTCAATTTTACGAAATCCCTCTTCGCCATTTGTTGCGAAGATTTCAGGTATGGTTCGACCATCATAAGCGGCGATTGCTTCATCCAGGTCTACAAAGCTGCGTTCCAGAGTCTCCGCAAGGTGTCTGCCTAAGGTTGATTTGCCGCTTGCCGGCGGACCATAGAGAAAGATTGTGCTCATTGGATTATACCTTCTAATTTCTATTGCTCGGAATGCACCTGTTTTTTTGCTTCAACGCCTTCAGCAAGCTGAGAGATGAGACTTTCCCGATTTTTATCTGCAATCGCCTGACGGAAATCTTCCATTCGCCTGATGAAGCCGTCAATTACCGGCAAAAGGGCATCTGAATTTTCCAAAAAGAGTTCAGACCAAAGGTCGGGGTCGGGGGCGCCGACACGGGTTAAATCACGAAAGCTGCCTGCGCTGTAACCGCTATGTTTAGCGAAGCGTTCATCACGCAGATATGCGGATGATATTATGTGGCACAGCTGACTTGTGTAGGCTATCATCGTGTCATGCTCCAACGCGTCTGAGATTACAATTTTATTGAATCCCAATCTTTTGATTAGCTTTTTGAGCATTTCGAGTTTTCTTGTGTCAGTGCGTGAGGATGGCGTCAAAATCATCGATGCGCCTTTGAAAAGGTTCGCGTCAGAGTTTTCAAAACCTGAAACCTCTTTGCCTGCCATGGGGTGCCCTCCGATGAAGGTCCACTTACTGTCGGCGAGCTCGTTTTCAAGTTTTTTGCAGATAGCTCCCTTGATGCCGCAGGTATCTACAACGACGGCATCTTCGTTTATTTCATCTTTATAACGGATAATCCATTTGATTGCGACTGTGGGATGGAGCGCTACAAAAATTACATCGGCGTCAGCAACCGTAACAGGGTCGTTTTTGTCGATGCCGATGACATCGTAGCCTTCCTTAAGCGCAGCCTTGTACAGGGAACCGCCAATCAGCCCCATTCCCACAATAGCAATTTTCATTTTAGTTCTCCGCGTAGGCACCGAGGAATGTGAAGTGTTCGATTTCCGGATCCTGTGAAAGCTCAGAAAGGAGCCTTATGGCATGGCTGTCGTTGGGCCTTGCTTCGAATTCGAAGGTGAAGCGGAATTCGAAGTCGCGGCCTGGGGCAGGGCGTGATTCGAGCTTTGTAAGGTTTACTCCGACAGACGCGAATTTTGCCAGGACATTTCCAAGCGTTCCCGGTCTGTGCGGCAGGCTCATCATGATTGAAATCTTGCGGGAATCGGGATAGATTTCGAGTTCCTTTGATATACAAATGAAGCGTGTGAAATTTGCCTGTGTGTCGTTGATGTTGTCGTTTATGATTTCAAGACCGTAAAGCTCGGCGCAGGCGCGTGATGCGATGACTGCGCGTGAGGTGTTTTGCGCTGAGGCGAGCTCGCGTGCGGCAACTGCCGTATTTGGAGCCGGTACCTGTTTAATCGCCGGATGCGCCTTTAGGAATTCAGAGCACTGTGAAAGGGCTTGAGGATGGCTAGAGACTTCTCGGATATCTTCAAGTTTCGTTCCCTTTGGGGCTAAAAGCGCATGCTCGACATGGAGACGGGAGGCTCTAACGATTCGGAAGTTGTGGCGAACCATTTGATCGTATACAGCGGTGACAGAGCCGGCGGCGGAATTTTCAATTGGCAGAATTCCATAGCGGCACATTCCTTTTTCAACGGCATTGAAAACATCATCGAAGTTGTTGAAGTATAGAATGGTGGGATATTTGAAGAGGTTTGTCGCTGCCTGCTGTGAATAAGCACCTTCTGTTCCTTGGCATGCCACGGTGGCGTGCTTGGGGAATAGGTCTTCTGTTTCATGAAGCGCCTTTGATATCTCTTCCTCAACCTTGCCAGGGCCGGAAATCAAATGACGCTGTCTGGCCTTGGATATTCCGAATAAGGTTGTGAAGAGTAGGGCGGCTCCATCCTCTAATTCAGGTCCTGCCATTTTTGTTACGCGGTCGATAATATTGCGTTCGCGTTCAGGATTTGAAACTGGGGCGGATGTATTTTTTTTCGCTTCGGCAATAGCGTCGGCTGCCTTCATCCGTTGGAGGTAAAGCTCTACGATTGCATTGTCGATTTTATCGATTTCTGCGCGAATTTCTTCTGTGTTCTTCATTGTTGTGACTCCTGATTGTAAAATAATTAACGGCATGCGTAGGGGCGAATTTGATTTACTACCTTCATGGTTTCGGCAAACATTTCAGGAGTTTGGGATTGCGCTCCGTCGCATTTCGCGTGTGGTGGATCATTGTGGACTTCGATTATCAAGCCGTCTGCGCCAATAGCCGTCGCGGCAACCGAAACAGGGTGTACCAATCGTGCGACGCCAGTTGCGTGGGACGGGTCGATAATTATCGGAAGGTGCGTAAGAGAGTGGAGCAAGGGGACGACTGTGAGATCGATGGTGTTGCGGGTCGTGGTCTCGAAGGTGCGGATGCCGCGTTCGCAGAGTATGACATTGGGATTGCCCGATGCCATGATGTACTCTGCGCTCATGAGGAGCTCCTGCAATGTGGAGCTTAGACCGCGCTTCAGGAGAATAGGCTTCTTCGTGTAGTGACCAACCTCTTTCAGGAGGTCGAAGTTTTGCATGTTTCTTGCGCCGATCTGGATTACATCGACATCGTCAAAGAGTTCGAGCTGTGAAGGATTCATAAGCTCTGTGACAATGGGAAGCCCTGTTTCTTTTTTTGCTGTCAGGAGCATCTTTAGGCCGTCCGGGCCGAGACCCTGGAAGGCATATGGCGATGTGCGTGGCTTGAAAGCTCCTCCGCGAAGCATTGTGGCTCCTGCGGCTTTAACGGCCTTTGCGATGTTTACTACCTGTTCTTCGGATTCTACACTGCAAGGACCTGCTATAACCTGGAAGTTTCCGCCGCCAATCTTCAAGCCGGAGCAGTCGACAACAGTGTCCTCAGGATGGAATTTGCGGTTTGCCGCCTTGTAGGGGTCTTGAATTCGCCTAACCGACGCAACGACATCAAGTGCCGAGACTAAATCAACATCAAGATGTGAGACATCGCCCACGCAGCCGATTAGCGTCTCGTGTGAACCGACTGAAATATGCGGCTCGATTTTTTGCGTTTTGAGCCAATTGATGAGATTTTCAACCTGGCTCTTTTCAGCACCTTGTTTAATCAGGATAATCATTTTTTTTGTTCCTTTGACGGGTCGTTAAAAAAAGAAAGACCCCGCTTTTCTCAAGCGAGGTCTCTTTGTATCAGTTAAGTCCTTATCGTCATCCAATCTTAACCACGACAAAACGACCAAGCTTGAGAGGGCTTGGTAAAGCTAAAGTAATAAAAATAGCTGTTGTTGTGGTTCATAACGATGAAATAATTCTACAACTTTTTTTTTCATTATGCAAGATTTTTTTTGATTTTTTTTATTTTATCTTTTGTGACTTTCATTCTTATTGATGGTATAATAAATGTTAGGAGTTTTTTTATGAATAAAATTGAGATTATTTACGGTTGCGCCGACAATGGACCGCAAAAAAAAGCACTTGAAGTTTTGACCGAGCTTTTACTTGATTATACTCTTGAATATCCCATCTGTTCTAAGTATCGTGATGATTTGCCTGAGAGCGGTAGACTGAAGATCTATATCGGCACCAGGGCCAACAATCGCGTCTTTGACAGCCTTGCTAAAGCCCCGTTGACCCGTCGTGAAGAATATCGCATTTCTGTCAAGGACAATACGGTCTTTATCGAAGGCTTTGACGATGCGGGCGTGCTTTACGGTTGCATGGACTTTTATAATAAGTATCTTATCTATCGGGAGTATCGTGACTGCTCTGATATTTACCGCTTTGATCCCTTTGATTCGCCTTTACCTGATTTTGAGTATCAATCAGCACCTTCTGTCGAGAATCGCGGTATCTGGACATGGGGCCATGTGATTTACGATTATAAGGGCTTTATTGATAATATGGTAAAGCTTAAGATGAATCTGATTATTGTTTGGAATGATTGCGTCCCCGTCAATGCCAAAGAGTTCGTTGATTATGCCCATTCGTGCGCTATAAAGGTTGTCTTCGGATTTGCATGGTGCTGGGACACTAACTGTGCTGCCTTTGACCCCTCGACCGTAAAGAACTTTTCGCCTGAAATTCTCCGCACCTTTGAAGAGCAATATGGCGATGTCGGTGCCGATGGCATCTACTTCCAGTCCTTTACCGAGCTTAATACCGACAAAATCAACGGCACATCCATTGCAAGCGCCGTGACCGATTTTGTCAATCATACGGCTTCTCTCTTCTTTGAGAAACATCCCAATTTGAATTTGCAGTTTGGACTCCATGCCACATCTGTCAAGAATCAGCTGGCCGATATAAAGCTTGTCGATCCCCGCATTAAGATCGTTTGGGAAAATTGCGGCTCATTCCCATTTTCATACATACCAAAAGATGTCAAGAATTTTGACGCTACGGTCGAGTTTTCAAAGCAGATTGCTTTGTTGAGAGGTCAGGACGATAACTTCGGTGTAGTCACAAAGGGCTTGACCAAGCTTGATTGGCCATCCTTTGAGCATATCAACGGCTCCGTCTGCATTGGCAGCTCGTTGCGCTCTACAAAAGAGAATCGCATTGTAAGAAAGCATAAGGTTTGGAAGTATCTTCAAGCGTATTGGATGACTAACGCCGATAAAGCGCATGACCTTGTTAAGGCCTTGGCTCTGGTCAAGGACGGTAAATTCGATGTCTCGGCGCTCGTCGAGGACGGTATGTTTGAAGAGAACATCATGTTCCCTGTCGCACTCTTCTCCGAGATGCTTTGGGATTGCCGAACGGATACAGACAAGCTGATTAACGAAGTCGGCTTGCGCTCTTATGTAGACTTCGCTTAAGACTGCTTCTGTCAGTCGTCCATGGTCATATTGTGGAATGCGCTTAAAAGAGCCTTTGTGTTTGCGGCAATGACATCGGTGTCGGTTCCCGCACCCCAATAGGTTTTGCCATTGGCGCATTCTAGACCTATATACGAAGCGGCAACGCTTCGCGAGCCTTCACCTTGCATACTGTGTTGCGAAAAGACCTGCAAGGTGTAATTTTTTGAGCTGAACTCATAGAGCGCATTATTGATTGCGTTTAGCGTACCGTTGCCCTCAGCCGTGATATGCGCCTCTTTGCCATCTTTTGTAAAAGTAATATTGATTTTAACCTTGTCGTCTTTATGGGTAAAGTTAAAATCGGTAACGGTTATTGCACTGGCTAGATTGAGGTAATTTTTTGAGAATATCGAAAAAATTTCACACGGCTTAAGCTCTCGATGCTCTTCGTCGGAGATGGATTTGCAAAGATAACTGAAATGCTCCCTCATCTCAGGCGGCAAATAGAAACCATAATTTTTTTCCAAAATGTAACCGATGCCTGCTTTGCCAGAGTGAGAATTGACTCTGATGACATCAGAGTCGTATGTTCTGCCAATATCGCGAGGGTCGATTGGAATGTATGGCACATTCCACTCGTGAAGCTTGTTCTTAATACGGTATTTCATTCCCTTGGTAATGGCGTCCTGATGTGACCCTGAAAAGGCGGCAAAGACCAAGGAGCCGGCGTATGGAGCCCTCTCATACACGCGCATTCTCGTGCACCGCTCGTAGATTTCAACAATTTGGTTCATGTTTGAGAGGTCTAGCTTAGGGTCTATACCGTGAGAGTATAGGTTCATGGCAAGTGTTATCAAGTCGACATTGCCTGTGCGCTCACCATTGCCAAAGAGAGTGCCTTCAACGCGTTGAGCTCCTGCCAGAAGCGCAAGCTCGGTATCGGCAACTCCCGTGCCTCTGTCATTATGCGGGTGAAGCGATAAAGTGACGAACTCGCGATACTTGAGATTTTCACTCATAAATTCGACCTGAGAGGCATAAATATGAGGCATGCTTATCTGCACAGTTACAGGAAGATTTATGATTACATTGTTTGTTTCAGATGGCTCCAGGACATCAAGAACGGCGTTGCAGACCTCCAACGCATATTCAGGTTCGGTCGCACTAAAAGATTCTGGCGAATATTCAAATCTGAAATTGCCGTCATACTCTTTGGCAAGACTTTTAACGAGCTTGGCGCCATCGACAGCAATCGCCTTAATCTCTTCTTTTGTTTTTTGGAATACCTGCTGCCGCTGTGTCGCACTGATGGAGTTGTAAAAATGTATTATCGCGTTTGGGGCACCCTTGCATGCCTCGAAGGTCTTTCTGATAATATGCTCGCGGCATTGCGTAAGGACTTGGATTGTGACATCCTCAGGAATCATCCCCTTGTCGATAAGCGTCCGCAAAAAAAGATATTCAGTGTCATTTGAGGCGGGGAAGCCGACCTCAATTTCCTTAAAGCCTATTTTTAACAGCAATTTATAAAAATCGAGTTTTTCGTCAAGATTCATTGGAGTAACGAGACTCTGATTGCCGTCTCGCATATCCACACTGCACCAAATAGGCGCTTTTTCTATATGGTCAACCTCAACCCATTTGTTGAATTTCCTGTCAACAGGGAAGTAACCAACCTTGTACTTGCTGGAATCCATCATAGTGATTATGTCTATGTGAAATTATGAAGCCTTTTTTACATCAAAAAGCAATATATTATTTTAGCATAAAAGTCGTAGCATTTCTCTTTAGCCCGCGCTTTAGAAATACATGCTGCAATCCATCGTCAGCATATTCAACGACAACCTTAGGTATCAAGATACCATCTGGGTCCAGTCCGTCGCTAGTGTCAAACTTTACTTTTTCGGTATTAAAATTGCGCCAGGTGATACGGCCGGCGGAGAGAGGTATCGTCATGAATTTGTATGATTTCACTCCGCTGTTTAGAGGGAGTGGTGTCGTTGTAGTTATGTTTATTGGGCCTAAAACCTTACTCTCTTCACCCAACTCCCAAAAATCGCAAGTGCCGTTTGCTGTGTCCAGATCAAGCCTAATTGTGCCTTGCTTGAGTATTGCCTTTTTAATTAAAGCGGGGGCTGTGTCACGGATATAAATCGTGCCGTTCGTTGATAGCATAAGTGAACCAACGGTATTGTAAAGCGTTGAATAGCCTTCAAGGGTAGCTCCGGCAGCAACCTCAATAGATGTGTCTGAACCTGATGAAACATTTTTATTACATGTGAAAATGGCATTGCTGATTATGAGTGAATTTACGGTTATAGGCTTGTCAAAGACGGTACTAAGCGATGGTGTTGAATAAAAAACCAACTGTCCGGGGCCGGAAATAGGCCCGTTGAATGTCGTTTTTTTACCCGTTTTGTATATAAAAGCACCGCTCTTGTCAATATAAATGCCTTGATTTGCCAATGTAGTTACACTTGAATATCCGTTGGCGTTATGCAATGTCGCTCCATTCTTAAGCACAAGATGGTCGGTTCTAAGAGACTTTGGGTTTGCGCCAAGCATAGTGGCGCTTCCGTTTCCTCCTGTCAGTTGTATGACAGTGTTCTTACCATCGGCGATAAAACGACCTTTATAGCTATCATTAGAAGTAAATACGACAGTTATACCATTGCCAACGCCAGGTCTGTCACCAATGTATACAACAGCGTCTTCTCCACTTGTAAATGTCTTATTGAAAGCTATGTAGGTCGGCACAGACGCCGCACCATAAATTTTCATAGGGTTCTCTGATGTAGTGTAGACATTAAATGCACCTGCCGAAAGTGTAGATCTGTTTCCTCCGGGATTGATTGTCTTTATAAATCCGCCATTATAGATATTTATCGTTCCGAATTTCTGATTGCTAATATGACCGCTATCCATCATATTTATATAACCCTCCGGGCCATTAGCGATGCCAAGATTTAATTCACCTCCCGGCCAGGCCGTAGTCGCATAACCCAGCGAAGGTGTATATCCGGCCGCACTTGCGGTATTTAATGGCGCGTCAATTCCAAGCGCAACAAGGTATTTTGCGTCGGAATGCGGTATTCTATAGTCAGACCAACCACCGCTGGTAATCATAGAATTTCGCCCGGTCGGTTCACTTTTAGTCAAATGGATGTAGGGTGATGCGCAATCCCATAACCATGTGACGAGATAACTGATACCCTCGGTATAGTTAAGGGTAAGAGATGTAGCATTAAGATTTGTGGTAACAGTCGCGGGACCGCCGTATTCCGGAATCATTGCCAAGGTGTAACCAAGGCAGTTGGTACCATTTACAGACAAAGGAGCGGTTAAAGTCAGAGATTGTTCTTTATCAATAAAACCGGAGTTGCCATAATTAGGCGAGGGTTGCCCAAGCTCAAAGGGAGCTCCACGAACCGTAACTCCTCCAAAATCAGGATTGCAGTAGCAAAGATACTGTGCATTTGCAGCTAGATTTATATCATTATTTTTTGAACGCAAAGAAAACCAGTTGAAAAGTCCTGCCGGTTTTGCAGGAATATCGGAAAATAGCAATTCAAAATTTTCGATATCACCATCATTAAGCAATTGAGCCGCATTGACATAGTCCCAAGTTGAATTTCCAAATGGAATAAAGTAGCATCGTGTTTTATTTGCCAATGTCGAGTCAGCATGATTTTTTGCTGAGTTTTGAAATGCGTAGCCATAAGTCATATTCGGTGCATCACCTCTGAAATATATCCTCTTAACAGCAGGAGAGTTGATGAATGCTGAGTTTTTAATCGTGACGCTTTTTTTCCCAAAAGATACGAGTTCAGCACCAATATTCTTAAAAGCGTAATCGCCAATTATGTGCGGGCTGTCAGGCAGAATTACCTGTTTTAGAGCGGTGCAATTTTCAAAAGCGCTAGCATTTATAACTGCAAGGTTGTCAGGGAATACTATATTTGTCAGAGAAGAGCAGTTTTTGAAGGCGTTTGCACCGATAGTGGTAAGCGACACAGGTGGTTTAAAGGATGTAATTGCCTTACCCGAAAAAACATTTAGAATTGCCGTTATTTCAAAGCCAATAGGAAATCCTGATATTTCATCGGAAAGATCAATATCTGTCTCAGTACCGGTTGCATTGCATTTAGTAATTGAAAAGGAGGTGTCAGACAAGGTAAGTGATAATGACCATCCGGTATTGTCGGTTAGCGTGCCGCCGCCTGTTCCCGATGCAAACGACCATTCGCACTTTGCAATTAACGGGAACAAAAACAGAAAAATTGAAATCAGATTTTTAACCATACGACTCTCCGCCTATCAGAAAAACGCTTATTACCCATAAATGGCTATTCATTCAAAAGCGCGGGTAATGCCAATTTTGAATTAGGCTGTAAAATCAAGTTTACAGAAAAAGACCTAGAACACGCATTCCAAGAAAGTCCTTTATATAACCAACATCACTAATTTACGATTTATAAAAACGATTGTCAAATTTTTGTATTTGAAATTATTAACAGGAAAGGACTGTCCCCTTGAAAAGTTTTACCGCAAAGACCGCAAAGATTTTGTAAAAATGGTAGTTAAAAGTCCTCACGCAGAGCCGCAGAGATTTTTGGTGAGATTTTGTTCCGCACCGTAATCTCATTTTGGGTGTGTTGAAAAATTAGAATGTTTATTATTAGTATAATGCGAGTGGAATCAAAAAGGACTGTCCGTTTAACAAGTTATTTTTAACACAGAGGCACAAAGTCCCATTTCGTAATCCTGTTCAATCTTGTTAATCCTGTCAAAAAACTCTATCCGCAAATCATCACAGAGACACAGAGATATTGTAAAAAAGGCAGTAGTAAAAAAGTTTTATCGCAGAGCCGCAGAGGCGCAAATATGTATTGCGTCAATAGCGAAAGTGAAAAAAATATTTTGGATGATGTGAAAAGGAAAATGGAAATCTAGCACTAGTGAGAACTAATGCGATTGATTGTTAAAATGATATTGGGAGGAATGTTAGCGGGGGGTG
>JAZUMF010000083.1:0-22983 GCA_045603485.1 Kiritimatiellia bacterium
ATGTTGAAATATAATAATATATGTACAAATTTTACGGGGGGGGGGTGATTTCAAAGCAAAAAAATTTGACAATCGTTTTTATAAAGCATAAATTATTAGCATTAGGTTAAATAAAAGACTTTCTCGGAATGCGTGTTCCAGTTTTTTATATAAACTTGATTTTACGACCTAATTAAAAATTGGTTTTACCCACACTTTTTAAGGAAGAACCTTGAATATGAAGCGTATTTATTTTATTCTTTTTTTGAGCACTGTTTTTTGTATAAATCCCGCTTTTGGAGCGCAGTGGTATGCTTCACCGTCGGGTACTAACGGTGCTTCATGTACTATTGATGATCCAGGTACTATTCAAGCGTGTGTTGACAATGCCGCCAATGGAACGGCGTGGAGTAACGGCTGTTCTGTTATTTTGCTTTCTGGCACATACGATTATTCCGATACTATCTGGAGCGGCAAGAATTGCGTTTTAATTCCCAAAAACAAAAACTACATTACGATTAAATCAATGAGCGGTAATCCAGAGGATGTAGTTATTCGCGGACGCGGCATTGAAACATTTATCAGTGATGATTTGTCGGTCACAAATGCTCCATTTTTCTCCAGAGCATTGTATTCAAACTCTATTGTGGGACTGGACGGTATTACCTTTACCAACTTCTATTTCAATAAGGAAGCTTCGGTCGCTTCCTCTGCTTCTGCCAGGCATATATATATTTCAAATTGTATTATTGCCGGAAATCACGGTGCTGGCGTACCTGCTGTTTATCGCCCAGCGGTTATTACAGGCAGTTTGTTTTCAGGAAATGAAAATGTCGGTGGGCGTGGCGGTGCAATCAACTCTGCGAGGTCTGCTCTCTATGTCACAAATTCCGTTTTTGCCTGTAATCGGTCGACATATTCTGCAGTAGCAGAGAATGTAATCGGTGAATTTGTCAATTGCATTGTATCTAACAATTCAGCGACGGTTGAGAATGGAGCTTTTGGCGGTGGCGATGGTGTGCTTTATTTCGAAAACTGCCATTTGGTCAGGAATTGCAGTTCAAAGAATGGTTTTGCATATTTTCGCCGTGGTATTTTTACCAACTGTGTAGTAGAGGCCAATTGTGCGACGAATAGCGAAAACGGAGTTTTTTATACTTATGCAGGGTGGGTGAATTGCTATAACACCACTTTTATGAATAATTGGGCGACGAACAGGTATGGCATTGGAGGCCCTGCTAGCGCGTATAATTGTCTCGTCTCCGGAAATAGTGCATATTTGGGCACTGTAGGAGGTTTTTATCTTTCCGGCAATACAACTTTAAGGGATTGCGTCTTTACGAATAATTATTCGGGTGAAAACGGAGGAGCTGTCGGTTTTGCCAATGGCTCGTCGCCTGTTGTTACAAACTGCCTCTTTATCAACAATTATGCAAAGAAAAGAGGCGGAGCATTGACCGGCCACCCGCAAAAGGCTTACAATACGCTTTTTATCGGAAATGAGGCAGGTGAAGAAGGCGGAGCCGTTAATTATGGCGGGTCATATTTCGGATGCCGTTTTTTGAGAAATAAGGCGCCAAGATATGGCGCCAGCAATGCAGGTTATACATATAGAAACTGCGAATTTATCGAGAATGAGGCTTCCGGCAGCGGCGGAGCCGTTAATGCCGGAAATTTCCGTGATTGTCTCTTTTTGAGAAATAAAGCAAAGTCAAGCGGAGCATTCTCAAGTTATAATTCAACCATAAGAAATTGCATTTTTATCGAAAATGTCGCCGAGGATGACGGCATTGGTGCCGGGATTGGCGCAGGTATGTTTAATTGCCTCTTTATGGACAACGAGACGACCGGCACGACTAAGGGACTCTTTTATTTCGGGACATTCTACAACTGCACTTTTATAAGAAACAAGACGGGTGGAAAACCTTTCTTTGGTAATAGCGGGGGTATCGTCAATTGTATTTTCACTGAGAATCTGCCCTACGATATTTCTGGAAACAGAACATATATCAATTGTTTGTATGGGACAAAAACAGGTTCTGCTCCTATGACAGATTGTATCATGACCTCAGACCCGGGCTTTAATATGGGCTACAATCCAAAGCTTGCCGATTATGCACCAGGTCGCTGGTCAAAAGCGAGAGATGCCGGTTTATGGCAAAGTTGGGCAACGAATGATGTAGACCTTTCGTCTCGCGTGAGAATCAATAAGGTTATTGATATCGGGTGCTACGAATATTGGCCTCACGGTATGCAGACCATCTTTTCGGTGAAGTAGTTGTGCGCCTTTTAGAGCAGCAGTCCAATGATGTAGGCTGTCGCAGTTGAGACGAGTGCTACAATTGGTAGTGAAAATCCCAATAGGGCAAAGAGCAGGGCCGCCAAAAAGCCTGCGATTGATGTGCGGGCATCGCCAGTCGATGTGATGATGCCAGGAAGAACCATCGCGGTAAGTATGGCATACGGCAGGTACTCAATAAAGGCTACGACATGAGGCTCGCGAAGTGGTTTGCGAAGCAACACCAGCGGTATCACCCTGAGGAGATATGTGGCGAGGGCTACAATGAGTATTACGGCAAGTAATTTTTGCTGGCTCATTTGTCAGCCTCTTTCTTTTCATCTTTATGTGGATAGATAAATGCGCATATAGCCGCAGCCGTTATTCCAGATATCAGGATTGCGACGCTGTCTTTTAGGTGCAGACGGCAGGGAAGCGTGTGAAGTGCAATATTGATTACCGCCGCTAATGTGACGGCAAGCAAGATAGGTCTTGATTTTTTTGCCATCGGTGTGACAATGGCTATGAACATCGCGTAGAGTGCGATTGATAATGGGGCTAAGAGCGAGGTCGGGAGGAGTGTCGTTCCAAAGGCACCGACAACGGTACCTAGATTCCACCCGATATAGGATGAGACAAAAAGACCAAGGACATACTTAAAGGTCAAGGTGATGGGCTGAGAGATTGCGACTGCCACGATTTCATCTGTTATGCCGCAGGCTAGAAGAAGGCGCTTTGGTGTAGATGTGGAAGGTTCAAGCTTTTGCGCGACAGCCAACGAGAGGAGGATGTATCTTAGGTTAAGTGCCATGCACAGTAAGACAAGTTCTCCAAGGCCAGGGACGGAGGCACTTTTGAAGACTATATTATTCACTATGGCACCCTGACTTGTGCCAGAAACATGCGTCAGGGAGAGAAGTATCGGCGACCAAACAGGATGCCCATTCGCAATGGCAGCCACGGCAACTGTGAAGCCGACGGCAAAGTAGCCAAGGAGAATGGGCATCGCGTCGATGAAGCCTTTGCGAAAGCTCATCATTTTAATTTTTTATTAAACTCCACTGTATGCAGAGAATGCGCCGTCAACGGGGAGAACCACACCATTGATGAATGATGAGGCGGTTTCGTCTGCAAGGAAGAGAAGTGCGCCTGTGAGGTCTTCTGGTGTGCCGAAACGCTCCATGGGGGTGTGGGCAAGAATCTTGTTGCCGCGGGCTGTGAGCGAGCCGTCCGGGTTGGTTAGAAGAGCGCGATTCTGATCGGTCAGAAAGAATCCCGGAGCGATGGCGTTTACGCGGATTCCAACATGCGAGAAGTGAACCGCGAGCCAACGGGTGAAGTTGGAGATTGCGGCCTTGGCACCTGAGTATGCGGGAATCTTTGTGAGCGGAGTGAAGGCATTCATCGATGAGATGTTGATGACTGTGCCGCCCTTTTCTGCCATCTTGCGGCAGAATGCCTGGGTCGGAAGCAGGGTGCCGATGAAGTTGAGGTTGAAGACAAAACCGATTCCAGCAGGATCAAGGTCGAAGAAGGTTTTGATTTCCGGATCGGCTGAAAGAAGGTCTGCCTTTTCAAGATATTCGCGCGAGGTTGTGCCTTTGGGGTTGTTGCCGCCGGCTCCGTTTACGAGGATGTCGCATACGCCGAACTTGGCTTCGACTTCTTCGGCAGCCGCCTTGACTGATTCTGGCTCAAGGACATTTGCCGCGATTGCAATGGCTTCTCCGCCTGCAGCGATGATTTCATCGGCCACTTTCTGGGCGGCATCGAGTTTGAGATCGAGAATAGCAACCTTTGCACCGGCCTTTGCGAGTGACTTTGCCATAACGCTGCAAAGAATACCGCCGCCGCCTGTGACGACTGCTGTTTTACCTGTTAGAACGACATTCATTGTTTTCTCCTTTTGGTATTGACTAAAAGTGTTATACGATTGTACAACAAAACGGCTCTTATTGCCAAGGCTTACAACGGCCTATCTTGGTATGATTGGCGATATTGTAAGTCTTGGGATGTTCGATGCTTCTAATGCGGCCTCTGAGGCTGCAACGCAATAGGCGGCGTTGCGGAACGCTTTTTCTAAAACCCGAATGGTTGTTTCTTGGACTTCTTCCGGTTTCAGCGATATGAGGCGCGCGTAGTTTTGTGCGCGGTACTCATCTGTCATTCCGCATAACTCGCGACTTAATATTGTCGAGCATGCCTGGGTGGGCCTAATGGGTTGTTCGTAGAGTTTTACCTTTGTGAGAATTGCATTGTCCACAAGTTCTTTTGTCCACTTCGCGGACTTTACAAAGTCTGTTGCACGGAAGATTGTCTCGTAGGTTTCACTGATGTGAGGATCCCTATAAGAAGAGAAGTAGAGGATTGAGCTTTCAGGCGTATAGGTGAGACCTGCGCCATAGGCGTTTCCTTTGAAGCGGATTTCGGGGAGCATATAGTCTGCCGAAACAATGGAGGCTCCAACGGAGAAGGGGATTGCCGCCGCATTTGATATGTGCGGCGCAGGAGCGCACAAAGCTGAGAATGAAACCTGCAATGCCGCCGCAAGACCTTCATTTCTTGGCGCCAAATCAGCGGCGAATTCAGTTTGCTCGTCGCCTTTTATGTAGGTGCCCTGCATTTCGGCAAGCCATTTTTCGACAGTTGCCTTGATTGGCTTGCGGACGCCTTCGGGTGCCGTTAATGCGATATTCACTCTCGCCGGAGCAAGGATGAAATCGCGAATCGAGATGATGTTTTTAACTGACTCGTCATAGGCGTCTTCCTGC
Organism: Kiritimatiellia bacterium; assembly: GCA_045603485.1. Classification (GTDB taxonomy): domain Bacteria; phylum Verrucomicrobiota; class Kiritimatiellia; order RFP12; family JAAYLN01; genus RGIG5952. The sequence continues at coordinate 5,029 of JAZUMF010000083.1, forward strand.
GTTATGGAGGCAAGGTGTTCAAGCAACGCAAGTTCGGGAAGTCCTTCATATTGGTTTTTGCGGTATGAAGCGATGTTGAGCTTGCGTGCCGAGTGCAGCCTTGTTGTGCTTCGAGCATCCTGCACGAAGTCAGAACGCAGGATTGTGCGGTCCTGAATTATGACATCAGCCATACGGCTTTTATCTTCGGGGTCTAGCTCGAAGATTGCTTCGTGGAGGATGTCGAGCGCTTTGTCCAGCGATGAGACCGTGGTCTTCAGATTGAATTCAACGGCGGGGAGGAATGTCGCGGAGCCATCACAGGTTGTGCGGAATATTATACTCGCCGAGAGTGAGCCTGTGCAGCTTGCACGGCGTTTTGCCGTTAGCGCATAGTTGAATTCTTTTGTGCCGAAATCACTGACCGCGTTGGTGTAGCGCGAGAGGTAATTCCAATATTGCTCGGGTAGTCCGCGAATGTCAAATGACAACTTCAGATAGACGATGTCGTTGGTCGGCAGGTTGTCTGTCGCAATGAAGAGTCCACCGGCGGAGGTCGTGTCACGGACGACTGGAATTACGGCAGGGCTTGGCGATACATCTGAGACGCGAAGCCGCGGCAAGCATTTGATGTCTTCTTCGCTGTTGGGCGTTGCATTCATTTGCTCAAGTTCTGCCGCATCTTGTGCAATCTTTTTGACTTCGTCATCGGTAAGGCTTTGGCGTATCTTTTTGAGCTGCTCTTGAAGCTCTGCCGCCTGTTTCTCTTCAATGTCGTGGCTTGGTGACAATACTATGTCGAGGCGATGGGGATTGTCTATGAAGAGCTCCTTTATCATCCTTGACAGGAGCATTGGGTCTTCATCAAGCTCTTTGCGTGTCTGCTCAAAGTAGGGATGACGCTCAAGCAATGATGTCGGTGGCATTCCCGCCGTCCATGCCGTAGCGGTGTTCATCGCCACATTAAAGGCATGATTTGAGCCTATTTCGTTGCAGGCATAGATGGCCTGCTGGAAAGCGGCGTCAATATCGTCTTTATCAAATGGCTTTTGAGAGAGTTCCTTGAGTGTCGTAAAAACAACATTGCGGAAGTCGTCGATGCGGTTTGCCTCAGAGCCGTCGACGGCGAGATGATAGGTGTATTCCAAGCCGTTGGGGGAGGGACCGGCAAAGATTACATTTGCGCCGACATGAGAATCGGTTATCGCTTTTTTGAGCGGCGAGCCGTCATGTCCTGTCAATAGGTAGGAGAGAACGCTTATGCGTGCCGTGAAGGCAATATCGGTTGAATCGCCTATGAGCCAATTTAGCATTAGGTATGTGCGTTCAGATGTCTCTTCGTCCTTAGGCAGCGGGTATTCTGTCTTGAGTTCTTTTGGCTCCTGCCACTTAGGCTGTCTCGCGGGTGGCGGCTGCGGCTCGATTTTTTGGAAGTCGGCAAGTCGCGGCGTCAGGAAATCGAGCCATTCGTGTGTCGGTATGTCGCCATAGAGAACTATGAAGGCATTGGAGGGATGATAGTTTGTCGCATGGAATTTCTTGAGTGTCTCAAGGGTTAGCTCCGGGATGGACTCGGGATTTCCGCCTGATTCTTTGCCATGGCAGGTATCCGGAAGGAGCTTGCGGATGCTGTCGCGCTCAAGCACTCCTTCGGGAGAGGAGAAGACTCCCTTCATCTCGCTGTAGACGATACCGTCAAAGCGTAAATCGCCAAGCGGTTCTTCGGGGTCTGCCGGGGCCAGATGAAAGGCTTCGCGCTTAAAGGTCGCATCTGAGAGCAGGGGATGAAATACCGCATCAAAATAAACATTTGCGAGATTGAAAAGGTCTGTCTTGACTGTGCTGCAGACGGGATAGTATGTAATGTCATTTCCCGTCAGAGCATTTATGAAGGTTGCAACGGAGCGTTTGATCATCTCGAAGAATGGCTCTTTGCAAGGAAATTTCTCAGAGCCTGCCAGCGACATATGCTCAAGGATATGCGGCATGCCGGTGTCATCAGGCGGCGGTGTCGGGACTGAGACGCAAAAGCAATTTTCGCGGTCGGGGCACGATATATGGAATATGCGGGCCCCTGACTGCTCATGGATGATTTCTATGGCAGTGGCATTCATCGACTTAACATCGGTTGTTGCCACTACCTTAAATCCGTTGTATCGGTAATCGGGTATAATGTCAGTTTGTTTCATGGCAGACCTTTTGGCTTTGTAAGGTTACCAGATACGCATAAATTTCATCCACTCGTAGATGCGGTCACGCCACAGGTATGCCGGCTCGCCGGGTTCAGCTCCACGGAAGAAGACATGACCTTTCTTTGCCATGATGTGGAGTTCTACGGGTATGTCCATTGTGCGAAGCTTGTGGTAGATATGGACGCTTCCCATTGCGGAGATTCCATCGGCGTCGCCGTGGAGGAGGCACATGGGAGGCGTTGATGCGTCAAATTTCAGCTCGGGCACGAGTGTGATTTCAGGGCCATTGCCGCGGTTTGTGTTGGCATCGTTGACGCCGTCAGAAAGAATGTAGGCAGGATAGACGGGAATAGCAAAATTTACATTGCAGGGGAGGTCGTCAAGGTCGTCAATGGGCTCATAGGCCTTGGTTTCAGAGCTTGTGGCAGCCATAAGCGCAAGATGTCCTGCGGCAGAGAAACCGATAAAGCCGATGTTGTCGGGATTGTATCCAAGCTCTCGCGCATTCGCGCGGACGATTCGTATAGCGCGCTGCGCATCCTGCCATGCCGTGATGTGCTTTTCTATACCCTGTGGACGAGGTGTACGGTAACGCAAAATCGCGATTGTCAGGCCTTTGGGGAGGAAGTATTCGCGGAGTGGAACACCTTCGACATCCCATGCCCAGCCCATGTAGGCTCCGCCAGGCGCGATGATGAGGCAGGCATCTGTTGTGCGCTCATCAGGAACTATGATTTCAACATAGGGTTCTGCAAACTGATTTGAATCAGCTGACGGCATTTTGCCTTCGGGCCAAAGCTCAATCTTTTTTTCAATCATGGTCATTCTCCTTGTTTTTTCGTGTCGGATTAAATTTCACGGAAGAACTCAATTACTTCGCCGTTGAGTCCGTATACAAAGGCGCAGTTGATTCCAATTTTTTTGGGGGAGGATTCAAGCGGTACGACTTTGGGTGCGATTTTTTCCGTTGCACCGGCGGCTATTGCGGTTTTGAAGGCCTGGTCAACATCTTCAACGGCAAACGCCAGATGGACGAATCTGCCGCCGACGCGTGTTGAGTCTTGGTTTGACGCAAAGACTTCCATGTAGCTTCCGTTGCCGATGTCCATGAGCTGAATACGCTTATCGCCTTCGCCCCAGCCCGTATACTTTACGAAGCCGAGTTTTTCATAAAATGCGATTGTGGCTTCAAAGTCTTCTGCTACAACGGCAATGTGGTGGAACTGAATATTGGGAAGAATCCTGTTCATCGTTTTCCTTTTTTGGGTGAGTTAGTGAAGAGTCCTAGTTTAGGATACTTAAATTGCGGATGAAGGTTGCAAATTGGGGAATAGCTATCTCGGGTTCTTCAATGTTGGGGTGCCATACCTTTTCCCATTCGAGCGTGAGGTATCCCTGATAGCCTATTTTTTGCAGGGCCTTGTACGCTTCTGCAAGGGGAATGTCGCCGCTCCCGCAGAGCTTTAAGGTGTGTTTGCCATTCTCATTTGGAAGGGAGTCTTTCCAATGGGTATTGGCAAGGCACCGTTTGAAGTTTTCGGCGGTATGGCTTGGGGTTTCGCCATTAAATCTGTATGGATGGTGTATATCCCACAGAAATGCAGCTCCATCGGGAAAACCCGCGGCTTCAAAGACTTTCAGGAGGTCGTCGGATTTTGTCCAATCATCATGCGTTTCGACTGCTATTGTAACGCCTTCTTTAGAGGCAAGTTCAGCGGCCTTGACGAGGGTCTCGGCGGCATTTTCGACGGGACGCTCAAGCGTACCCCTGCGTCCGCCAAAGATGCGAATCATTTTGGAGTTTAGACCGTGGCACAGCTCAATATACCGCTTTATCATCTCCAGCGAGCGCTCTCTGTCGCTTTCAGTCGGAGATGACATTTTGGCGCCGCTTGAAAGGCATGAGACTTCAATGCCGCTATCGTCTATTATCGACACTATCTCTTTGAGTGAATTACCTTTGAAGGTGTCGCTGTCAATTACTTCGATTACACCTTGATATCCACGAAAATCAATGGCATGATAACCGTTTGCCGATGCGGCATCGACAATGGTCCTTATATCCCACTTGGGGCATGACAGCGTAGAGAAGGCGAGCTTATGCATCGTTATGCCTTGAGGGTCTGTTACTTTAGAAGGATGTCCATGAAATCAGAGCCTTTCATTGCGCCAAGTGCGCCATTTGGGGCTTCTTTTTCATTGTAGGCTCGGATTGAGTCTGGGGTCATTCCAGGTTTGCAGATGGCGACGGGTACGGGTGTTCGTGTATGACGGCCGATTGCCAATGGGACCGGGTGGTCTGGGAGAACGGCAAATGCGGTTCCCTGAGGAGCATTGTCCATTACGCGTTTTATTATGCGCCTGTCAAAATCTTCAATCGCCTGCAGTTTTAACTTGAGGTCTTGTGCGTGAGAAACCTCATCTGTCGATTCGATGTGGACATAGACGAAGTCATAACCGTCCGCAAGCGCTTTTATTGCTGCGTCTGCCTTGCCTTCGTAGTTTGTGTCAATGTAGCCTGTGGCTCCCGGCACTTTGATGACATCAAGCCCCATAACGCGTCCGAGGCCGTTGATTACATCAACTGCCGCCACAATTGCGCCTTTGACTCCATAGCGCTCGGGAATCGAGTGAATTGCGCCGGCTTTACCTCCGCTCCATGGCCAAACGCCGTTTGCGGTACGGCCACTTAATACTTGCGAAGCCTTTTCAATTACTTCGTTGAGTACCTTTGCCGTATATTCACCGTCAGGGGTTTTAGCACGAGGTAGATGTTCTTTTACGGGATTTCCGCTATTGTCATCGGGCTTGTCGTAGGCTACGGCAGCACCGGAAAAGGCTTTACCATGGAGCAGTATGAGGTTGCGATAGCTGACTCCCGCATAAAACTTTATGTATTCGCCGTCATTGCCTTTCCAATTATCGGCAATCTGGCTGTTGAGGAGTGAAATTGCCTCAATTTGCTCTTTTTCACCGATATGCCCACCTGAAAAGTCGGTGAGGATTCCATCGGGCGAAACCGAGACGAGGTTCATTCTAAAGACTACATCATCCTCTCCCATAGGGATGCCTTGAGAGGCCGCTTCGAGTGGGCCTCTGCCACAGAGCTCTGTGGCTAAATCACCACCCAGAACTGAGAGATTTGCGACATCGCTTGAGGTCGGAAAGCCATCGGGCAATGTCAGGAGAGTGCCGCTTTGTCCGCATTGGGCGATTCTGTCCATAGCGGGGGTATTTGCCGCTTCAAGCGGCGTTTTGCCATTGAGTTCGGGAATTGGCTCGTCAGCCATTCCATCACCTAAAAAAACTACGGTCTTTGACATTTTTGACTGTGAAGTAAGATGTTTAATTGAAGAGGGCGGCACTTCTGAATTGTGGGTCGGAGGTAGGTCTGAGCCCAATGCGTCTCAAACCGGATTCGTCACCTGGAGCAACTATGTGAGTTAAGTGCATTTCACAATCTTTCAGTTCTTTGAGCGATTCCATTGCAGCGTTGGCGACGGGATTGCTTGGGGCTGAAATTGCAAGCGCAATAAGCAGTTCGTCTAAATTGAGCCCTGTGTTGGCTTCACCGAGAACTTCACGCTTGAGCGTCAGAATCGCGGTAATCACTTCAGGGGGGAGAAGGTGCAGTTTGTCGGGAATTCCCGCGAGGTGTTTTACGGCGTTGAGTACCGCTGCAGATGCCGCATTCATCGTTTGCGAATTTTTACCTGTGACAATCGTTCCGTTGGGAAGCTCTATTGCGGCTCCTGTGTAGATGCCATCGAAGCCTTTGCCTTTTTGACGGCATTCGGTTGCCGACATTCGTGCGGGGATGACGACATTTCGGTCTTCCTGCTTGAGACTGAGCTCTTTCATAAGCATTTCAATGCGATTTACCGCCTCTTGGTTGGAGGAGCCGAGGGCATATTCGGTTGCCGCCCTGAAATAACGCCTGATGATTTCCTGGCAGGCGGCATCTCTTACTGCATTGTCGTCTACGATGCCCGACGCACAGCAGTTAACCCCCATGTCTGTCGGGGATTTGTATGGGCAGGAACCTTGCGTGATGCGCTCCCAGATGGCTCGCAGGAGAGGGAAGGCCGCTACATCGCGATTGTAGTTAGTTGCGATTTCTCCGTATGCTTCCATGTGGAAAGGATCAATCATATTGACATCCTGAAGGTCTGCTGTTGCGGCCTCATAAGCTATATTGACGGGATGTTTGAGCGGCAAGTTCCAAATTGGGAAGGTTTCGAATTTTGCATATCCCGCCTTACGCCCAGCTTTGCTGTCATGGTAGAGCATTGAAAGGCAGGTCGCAAGCTTTCCGGATCCAGGGCCGGGGCCGGTGACTACGACTATGGGACGCTCAGTCTGGACATATTCGGCAGCTCCGTAGCCTTCGTCGGAGACGATTGTATCGATGTCGGTCGGATAGCCCCTTGTCGAGCGGTGGCAGTAAACTTTGATGCCGCGATGGGTGAGCTTGTCTCTGAACTGTATCGCCGCAGGCTGCCCGTCAAAGCGTGTAATCACGACCGCCCTGACCGTCAGGTCGTTTTTGCGTAAATCGTCGATGAGCTTCATGGCATCGGCATCATACGAAATGCCGAAGTCGGCACGCATCTTCTTACGCTCAATATCTCCCGCAAAGATGCAAAGGACGATATCGACATGGTCTTTGAGCTTTTGAAGGAGTTTGATTTTTACATTGGGATCATAGCCAGGAAGTACACGCGCCGCGTGCATATCCCACATCAGTTTGCCTCCGAATTCCAAATAAAGCTTGTCACCAAACTTTTTTTGGCGTTCAAGGATTCCCGAAGCCTGTTCCGCAAGGTATTTGTCGTTGTCAAAGCCGATCGTTTTCATGGGGTGTGAGGAATTAGAGGTTGTGAATCAAGAGCTTTTGTTTCGCCTTTGATTTCTGTAAGATTTTGATAGAGATTTTCAAAAATTTCAGATGAGACTTCATAGATTACGCTTTCGCCTCGAATTGTTGCGTAGGAGCCGCCGTCAGGCGTAGTGGCTCCAAATGCAAGTATCGTAGATGGAACGGTTTCGTCCTGATAGTCAAGTTTGATTTCCAGACGGGGTGATGAAAGTTTGTATTTTTCAATATCTTCTCCGGAATGGATGATTGCCGATATTTCATCGGCATCGAGGTCGGCAAGCGTCGCTATAAATGATGACATGGCAGATGCATTTATCACGATATTTGTCGCCATGTCTTCACCAAGTTCCCATGGCATGTTTTCAAGCCTTATGTAATTTTCAACAGGAAGTCCCTGCTTTGAGATTGAGATTGTGCGGAGCTCGTTGGTTGATATTTGTGCAAGCCTTTTGCCGACAAGCAATCGCGGATCGTTAATCGCGCTAAAGATGTCGTTTAGCCTTGAAATCGGCAGAATTGCCGCAAATTTTGCGTTGTCTACGACGATTGCCGCATTTGTTTGCGCCGCATTATTACATATCAGTGTACAGGCAAGACGATTTGTCGTTGAGGCTGTGCGGATCGTTATAACGGGACCTTGAAGAGATGAAGAGTATTTTTTCAATCCTTCGATGGGAATGTAATTATTCGCCGTTGCGTTTAAAAGACCATTGACGAGGCTTGATGATTGCTCTTGATCGGCAAATGCCCTTATCGGTGATAAAAGAGTCCAATCGGTATTAAGGTTTTTATTTAAGGAAATAGCCGAGCCTGTAGCAGGGGTAATTGAAAAGAACGAGACATTCAGGGTCGGTCCTGAGGGGAATATGCGCTTATCTCTGATGTCGTTATCGATTATGGCAATGGCGCGAACGAGTCTGCCGTCAATCGTCACCTCTGTTCCGCTATCACTGTGGGCGAGATATGTGTCAGGCTCGTCAGGGTGCTGCCCGTCAATTGTAATTGTAGCCGGGAAAGGTGAATTGCTGCTATAGAGCTTTAGCGTCAGCAGAGGCTCGCCAGAACCCTGCTTGTTGTTGCCGGCATAGACAAAGCTGTTAATCCGTGCCGAATGGAGTAAATCAAAATATTTATCCATTTCGGTCCAGTCGGCAGCACCTTCCGAAGGTGAGGTTATTTGCCAGCCTAATTTGTCGTTTGTGCGCTGTATGCGGAGCGACGGCATACCCAACTGTTCGATGAGAAGCACTTCGGAAGCTTTTACATTGGCCTTAAAGAGGCGGCGGTCAGCAAAATCCTCCAGCGGTTTTTTGAAAAATTCCGTAAGTTGAGATGTGGTTACAAGGACTTCGGATTCGTTGTCCATTCGGGCAAAAACCTCGTTTGTGGATATTGTCGCAGAGCCGATTTTTATTATCGACGATGTGCGTGGCCCGTAAATCTCAAAGGTGCCGATTGGGCTTTCAAGGCCAAAGTGAGAGTCCTTGAGCTTTCTAAGCTCTACTTCTTCCTGAGTAATAAAGTCATAGAGCGGTGCGGATTCAAAGGCGTCAATCATCTTCTGTATAGCCGATTCAGAAGCAGGAGACGATACGGGAGAAACGATTTCCCATCCGTCGATACCGCGGCGAAATTCCTGCTTGGGCTTGCCGTTAGGCGTAAGTATTACACGATTTACTTCATCGAAGTGACGAGGATAGAGCTTTGATGAGTTGTGGCGACGCATACTTTGACTGTTGCTGTGTCTTTCAACGAAGTATAGGCATACAGCCGCAATAAAAAAAGCGATAAGAAGCCGAATTGTCGTTTTCATTCTAGGCATAGTCATTTGCTCCCTAATCGAAAAGCCTTTTGATTAGTGCGAAAAGTACACCAATCAGACATACTGAGATGGGCCACAAAAATACAGCATTTACCCAGAATCTTATTTGGCGTTTCAGCGACAGATTGAGTCGCAATGTCCTGCCTTCAACTTCAATGGAGGGCTCTGACGGCATGCCGCTGTCAGTCAGCCAGCCGATAGCATTGAGAAGAATATCGCGGTTTGCGGTATTTCCGCCGCCTAAAAAGGCGTTGGCACCCATAGTTGAATCGCCGACGATGAATGCGCGCATAAGCTTGAGAGCCAAATCGTCACTTCCCGGGACCTCGGAGGCGATTGCAAGAGGGAGCGTGTCTTTGCGGTCAATGCCGGGATTGTAAATACGGGGAAGCTGTTCAGGAGCGGTCTCGCCCCATGCCTTTGACGGGGCCATGACGACAATATCGGTCTTTAAGCGGTATCGGCTGACAGCTTCATTATCTACAAACAAGACTTGCGGGCTTGAGAGTGTGATGGCGTTTTTTCTTAAATCTTTGCTAATTGGATGGTCGCCAAAGAAATCTATTGAAAGATTGAATCCGCCCAGTGTACCTTCGGTAATGGCGGTCAGATTGGCGAATGAAACTCCTATTCTTTCGGCAATGGCTTCCCAGCCGTTGGGTATTTTGTTCTGACGGTCAATTAAGAATAGAAGCCTGCCACCCCTCGAAAGGTAATTCAAGACCGCATTGATTTCAAATTGCTGCGGAGCGTGCTTTGGACCAGCAATTATGAGTAGGTCGCAATCTTTCGGAATCTCTTCCGCCGCAGCAAGAGGAAGATCCTTTAACTGGTAGCCTTCGCGTCTAATCTCTCGGGCGAGGTCGCTGTATCCAGTAAATTTGTCGTAGTTGCCGAAATCGCGCTCTCCATGGCCTGTTAAGGTATACAATTTGGGCGATTTCGGATTTGAGAGGCGAACGAGAGCTGTCACGCATAATTGCTCACCTCTGAACCGAGTGTTGCGAGCCGAACCTGGAAGCAATGTGTCGTCTTCAATTTCGGTATGCTCAAGCAAATCATTGAATGGAATCTTTTCAAAGGCTTCGCCCTTTTCAAAGATAATGGACCATCCGTCGGCACCGTATTGTCTGGCGGCGTCAGAGGCTCGAGACAAATCAATATGCGGGTCAAGAAACTCTAGCTCAAGATTGGCGTTAACCGCCGCAGCCTTCATGTTAAGAAGCAGTTGTCTTAAAGTGTTGTAGAAGATATTGTTCCTTGGAAGAATTACAATACAGCGGATTGAGCCCTTTAAGTTCTCAAGCATTGATGTCGCTCTTTGTGAAATTGCTTGAGGTGTGCTTTGGTGAGTATAGGTGTAGTTGAGCTTTGCAGCGGTGAAAACGACAATTGCCAAAAGGAATGCAGACAAAACGACATTTAAGGCAAAGTGAAGCTTGCTGAAGCATGAGTAAAGAATTTTAGATTTCATCGGCGCGCCTCCAATAGCTGCGAGGCTGTAAAAAGACACCAGAGAGCAAATGCAATGTGAAATACAATTGTCTGGAGGGAAATGTGCCCGCCGGCGGCGTCAAGCATTTCGGTTATGATTGGAAATGACGATGAAAGAATATTTCCGCTAAGCCAAAAATGCGATGCTGCAGCCCAGATGAACATCAGCGCACAGCCAATGCCAAGAGTGCCGACTGCCGCCATCCAAGGACGCTTTGACAGAGAGGTCGAGAGAGTCCCTAGGGCTGTCCATGAAAAGGCATAGAGAAAGAGAAATATCAATGGAATATGCAAAGTTGCGAGCTCGGGGGCGCGCTGCTTGAGGGTGTGTGAAATAAGAAGCCAGGGAACCAGAGAGCCGATGATCGCAACGCAAGAGGCGAGATAAGAGGCTACGAATTTACCGACAATGACCTTTCGCATAGGAATTGCCAGCATCGATAGCGATTCATAGGTCCCCGCCGAACGCTCTCCGGCAATTAGCGGCATTGTGATAAGTGAAATCAGGACGGGGAGGGGAATGGCGGCTGAAACCAACCAAAGTACCTGAATTGTCCAGAATTTACCTTCGCCAAACTGGAGCGCCGCCAGAAAGAGTGAAGATGAAATCGCAAAGTACGCTCCAAGGTAGAGATATCTGATTGGAGAGAAGAGAGCAGCGCTAATTTCTCGATAAAAGACTGTGCGTGTGACACTGCTCATTATTTAACCTCCGGAGCTTTTGAGTAATATTGGCGTAGCGTTTCAGAGACAGCCTGTGAGATTGTCATACCTTCAGGGCGCTTTGCAATGTCAAAAACACCTGCTAAAGAGCCTGCGGTGAGAACGATACATTGTCCATCAATGGACTCAGCCGCATCTAGACGGTTTGTAGCCAGAAGGATTACCGTATGTCGCGCCGCCGTTGCCAGGGTTTTGCAAAGCATTTCGCAATGAAGCGAATCGAGAGCGTCAAATGGCTCGTCAATAGCGAGAATGCGGGAGTCTGTAAGCATCGCGTCGGCAATTCCGACGCATTTGCGCTGACCGGCCGAGAGTGTCGATATTGATTTTGTGAAAATGGCTTTAAGACCAAGAGATTCAGTTACATGCCTGACTCTCGCACGAAGTCGGCGGGACGATAATCCCTTAAGCCTTCCGCGATAGACAAGGTGGCCTTCGACGGTCATATCATTGTAAAGAGGAACCGAGTCGGAGAGATAATTGATATATCGGCGCATTTGAGCACGATTGGCAAAGTAGTCTTTGCCTTCGAGAATGACTGAGCCGGATGAAGGATATTCAGCCCCTGTGACAGTACGAAGAAGAGTAGTTTTGCCAGCCCCATTTGGGCCTGCAACGAGGTAAATGCCAGGCGTCAGTTTGATGGTGATGCTGTCTAAAGCAACAGTACCGCCAAATGTTTTGCTGATTTCTAAAACTTCCAACATCGGTTGCATTACATCCTATCTGCCGATTTTAAGTCTATCGGCAAGTCTTGCAGGAAGACCGGCTTTTATAACCTTTTCAGCTGCGGTTTCGATATCGTAGGCAACACGGCGGAATTCAAATGTCTTTGTCATAGGCTCAAAAATTAAATACGATGACATCGGAATCTCGTCTCTGGGCTGCCCGACTGAACCGACATTTATGAAATACTTGTGTCCAAAAGTCATGCTGACGCGTGTCCCGGACTCCGGTGCTTGATACCTGTTTACATCTGAAATGCTCTTTTCAAAAATCACTGGGACATGGGTATGTCCGTGAAAGCATACCGCAGTCTGCTGATAGGTGAAGTGAGCTTCTGCGTCAAAGGTGTCAAATACATATCCCCAAAGCTCGGGCATATCCAGCGTGCCGTGAACAAGCGTAAAGGATTTAGGAAATGATGTAAACGATAGCTGAAGCTCGGCAAGCCATTTTATCGAGCGGTCATTAAGCTGCCTTCGCGTCCAGTCGATAACGGCTGCGGCATGTGGCTGGAAGTCATCAAGTGATTTCTCGTGAGAGCAATAAAAATCGTGGTTGCCGCAAACGGTTTTAGCGCAGATATCGCGAATTATATCAATGCATTCCTGAGGATTGGCGTTGTATCCGACAACATCTCCAAGGCAGTAAAAGTCTGTTACAGACTGCGAACGAGCGTCCTCGACAACTGCATTAAGAGCCTCAAGGTTGGCGTGTATGTCAGCTAAAATTGCAAATTTAGGATCCATAACAAGTCTTCTTCTTTTCAATCGGTCAATAAGGCGAGAATTATCCTTTGGTCTTCCGCATAGGTCAACTTGACATTTGGCTTATGCCATTCAACAAGATGAATCTTCTCACCGATAAATTCAATAGCTCCAGCGTCGTCGGTTACGGAGACTCCGGCATCGTAAACCCTTTTTAGCGCGTCGCGCAAAATATCAGCCTTAAAGGCCTGCGGCGTTTCGACCGCACAAAGTCTGTCGCGGTCAAGCGTCTTCGCTACAAAACCATCAGCGTCACACTCTTTTATAGTGTCAACCAATTTTTTAGCGGCAACACCAGAACCTGTATTGATTGCAGATTTTACGCAAAGAGCGATCAACTCTGAAGTGACAAGAGGGCGGGCGGCATCGTGGATAACGGCAATGTCGATTTCTGCTGGAAGCGCATTCAAGCCATTCATTACAGAATCTTGCCGCCTTGCGCCACCGGCCGTTATGAAAACAGGCTTTGTGATTGACAGCGACGAAACGAGCTCTTGCACCTTCCCGATAAGCTCTTGCCGAGTGACGAGAGCAATACAATCGATGTCGGGACATTTTTCAAAAGCCAGCAGAGAGTAGGCGACAATGGGATATTGGCCAAGCTTAATGAAAACCTTGTCCATATTTCCCATGCGTTCGCCTTTTCCGGCGGCTAGAATCACTGCACCATTCATCATCAAGAGTCTACAAAAAACGGATATGTCTACAAAAAAACACAATACAACAAAGATACCTCTTATTCTACCAAAATATTGTTTTTTTCTCAAACAGTGCACTTCGTCGAAGTTTATGCTATACTGCTCAATGTTTATTATGGATGTGAAAATCGAAAAAACCTGGAAAGAACGGCTTTGCGGTGAATTTGATTCACCGTATTTTAGCCGTCTCGTCACCTTTGTCAAAGATGCCTATCGTCAAGGTACAGTCTATCCCCCCGCATCTCTTATCTTTGAGGCCTTTAACCGAACACCCTTTGACAAGACAAAGGTGGTGATTCTGGGACAAGACCCGTATCATGGCCCAAATCAGGCTCATGGGCTTTGCTTTTCTGTTCCACCTGAAATTCAAGTGCCTCCGTCTCTGGTCAATATATATAAGGAACTTGAGAATGAATTTGGCGGTGATTATGCAAAGCGGAACGGAGATTTACGCCATTGGGCCGACCAAGGCGTTCTTTTGCTCAACGCAACACTGACTGTCAATGCAGGCATGGCCGGCAGCCATCAAGGTAAAGGGTGGGAGACCTTTACAGATGCCGTTGTTCGCATTTTGGCTGAAAACCAAAGTCATCTGGTCTTTATGCTGTGGGGAAGCTACGCTCAGCGCAAAGGCGCATTTATCGACCGCAATCGCCATCTTGTCTTAGAAGCGCCACATCCGTCGCCGCTTTCGGCATATCGCGGATTTTTAGGATGCGGCCATTTTAAGAAGGCAAATGACTATTTAGCAGAAAACGGTCAAAACCCGATTTTGTGGTAATCAGGAAATTGCCGCGTAGAGAGCTTCAACCGTCTTAATATCGGGTGGGTCGCCACCTGGCATTAGGCAAGCGGCGGAGCCTGCCGCAACAGCCCATTTCGCAGCATTTGGGTCTTGCTCTGTAAATATTCTGTGGCAATATTCCGCAAGCAGAGTATCACCGGCGGCGGTTGTATCCGTCACATCAACATACGGAGCCTTGACAAAAACTCCGTCAAACCAGGCGCCCTTGTCACCGGCAGAGATTATTACATGGCTGGCATAATTATGGAGAATGCGGGTTGCCTTGGTGAAGTCATAGTCTGTCTGTGGGACAAAGCCAACAGCGTCGGCACATTCGTCAATATTAGGCTTGATAATATCTGGATTCGCTTTTAAGCCTTGGCGCAATTCCTCCTTGCAGGCATCAAGGACAACTGTAATTCCCCGTCTCTTTAAGTCCCTGATCCAAGCAGCATAGATGGATGTGGAGCAGTGTGCTGGCAAACTGCCACTGAGAACGGCAATTGAATTTTCAGGAACAAGAGAAGGGGAAAGTAACGCTTCAGGATTTTGCAAGTCCGGAAATGCCATTCGGTTAAGCTTTACAGAGCCATTACTCCACATAACAGTTTCATTTCTGCGTGTTGCACCAGAAACTCTGACAAAAAGATCTTCTATTGAATACTTGTCAAGGACCCTTTCAAAAAAGAAGGCATTATCTTCACCCAAAAGGCCGGCGCAAGCGGTTTGATTACCTCTAACAGAGAGCCATCTCATTACATTGATGGCCTTTCCACCGACATTTTCGACATCAACGATACCCTTTACAATGTCACCATTTCCGATAAAATCATGTGGAAGCGTGACAGTTGCATCAATTGCCGGGCTTAAACAGAGACCGAAAAATTTCATTGCCGCAAAGAATCGTACCTGAATATCCTTTAAGATTACTTAAAGAGGCGCAAAGCATATTCCAAAGTCAGAAGAGCATACGATGTCGAAAGCACAGGATCACCCTCCCAGAAACGGTTATTGGTATTTACCCAAGAGCCGTCCTCCTTCTGGAGAGAAACAACCTTTTTTATCAGCTCGTCTCGCCATTTAACGGGAGCATCTCCATCCTTTAGGGGAGGAAGCTCATTGATGTCAAGCAACGATAAAGCTCGAGCCATAATCGTATAGTAGTAGTAAAGCCCCTGTTGCCCCATACCGGGATTTTCATCAAGCGTCCAATGACGGCGGGCATAATCAATTGCAGATACAACACGGGGGTCATCACGAGTGACCTGTGCAAAAATCATCGCCTCAAGACCGGAATATGTGATACTGCCGTATGAGCGGAGTGGGGGGCGCTTGCCGATTTTTTTATTTTCCTTGGCCTTATCGCCACCCTGTGGAGGAGCCGGTGGCTTGCCTGATTCACGCTTGTATAAAAAGCCGCCGGCATCGGTTTCGGAAATGCCGGCTTCACCCTGCTTAACCTGCATCCTGTCTACGAATTTCAAAGCGGCGTCCCAGTCAATATCAACTCTTTTTTCACCATTCGGGCGTGACTCCTCGACATCTTGCGTAACACGCATAGCAGATATTGCCCATGCAGAATTGTTAAGATCGGCATAGCCATTTGGAGAATTTTTCTCATATCCAAATCCGCCGTCAGTTCCGGTAGCGTCATCACCGACCAGTTGCGTTGACGCTACATATTCGCGAGCTTTCTGTATTGTACGGATTGAATTGGCCTTATCGGCATAATGCAAGGCAGTCATACAGATAGCTGTGTTATATGTGCCGAGAGCCCCACCCCTACGCCCAGGAACAAGCACATAAATGCCGCCATCAGGTTGACTGCATGAGCGAAGGTATTTGGTTGCCTTTTCAACAACAGCTCTATCAACATCGGTTGCCGAAAGAGCCCAGGCCGCAATTCCGGTTAAGGCAGGGAAGGTCGGGTTTGACCAAACGCCGTTTGTCGCCTGCCTCTCAACAAGCCATTGTGCACCTTTTGCTATTGCTTTGCGCGCGATAGCCTCGTTAGCATCCTCAGCCACGCAAAAAAATCCTGAAATAGACAAAACCGCCGTTAATGCAAGTGTAAGACCTTTTTTTGTCATAATAAAACTCCTTAGTGTTGTTAATAAGGCATTATCTATAATATTATTTTAACCGATTTTTTCAAAACTCGCAAAATAGGCCATAATGTTAAATACAGTCTCTATGGCATTTGTTTTTATGTGATATTGATGATAAAATATTTGATGACAATTCTCCGTCTTTCAAAGAAAAGGAAGTTGACTATGGACTACATTAAAATTACCGTTGACCAAAACTCACCCAAAGAGGCTTTTCGAAATATTGTGGGAATGAACAATTCACCGAAAATCACCATTGGAGCGATGACTGATGTTGAATGTGAGTTGTTCAATAAGATAAATCCTGGCAGAACCCGCCACCACGATGCCGCACTTGAAAATCCCGGCTATGCCTTAATTGATGTTTCCCGCATATTCCCGCTCTTTCATGCAGATGAAAACGATCCCCGCAATTATTGCTTTAAGCCAACAGATTTCTATCTCAAACAAATAGCCGATTCTGGAACAGAAATCGAGTTTAGACTTGGTGAGTCAATAGAGCATAGTACGGAACGCTATTTAGTTTTACCACCACCAGATTTTGAAAAGTGGGCAAGAATTTGTTTGAACATTATCCGCCACTACAATGAAGGGTGGGCCGATGGCTTGCACCTAGGGATAAAATACTGGAGCATTTGGGAAGAACCCGATAACTTCCGCCTCTTTGATGGTCCATTTGAGAAATACCTAGAGCTATATACAATTGTAGCCAAGGCTATTAAGAAAGAGTTCCCGAACTTATTGGTAGGCGGTCCCAATACAATGGGAGTAACCGACAAGACAGAGCAGTTCTTTAGCCATTGCCGCGATACGGAATCTCCTGTTGATTTTACTGCCTTTACAGATTATTCTCGCGAACCAGAGCATCTTATTTCCAAGGTAAATAAGCTTAAAGCGCTCGCCGACAAGTACGGCTTTGTTGATACAGAGATTTGTGTTTCAGAGTTCCACTATGGTCCAACATCATGGGACTATAAAGATACCAATAAATATGAATCCTTCAAAACGGTTGAGTCTGCCGCCTATACAACCTATGTAATCTCAAAGCTCTATGACTCACCACTTAGTTGTGCGTTCTATTACGGATGGGCATGTTCAATTTGGGGACTTAATGCCATCGGCACCCGTACACTATTGCCAATAGGTGACGCGCTTATATATCTAGGCGATATGTCTCATTGCACATCCCGTTTAATTCCGACCGTTGAAGGAAGCTCCGACGATTGCACATTCCTTTGCGGCGAAACAGAAAACGGTAATGTCAAGATACTTGCGTCATTCTTCAAGGCACATAATGCAGAAATGGCATTTACCGTGCCAGGTAAGACAAAGTGCTATGTTCGCAAGATATCCAATAATACCGCCGCTTCACAAGCAATAAAAACCATCGATATTATCGATGATAAGTTCTATGCTTATTTTGAAGAAGGCGGTTGTGGCGTTTTCCTCTTTGATTTTGAATAAAACACTACAAAATTTTTCGCCCTGCGGCCCGCTCCGCGGTGTCAGACTATTAAACTTGACATTATCCTCTATATCCAATATACTTATTACACAATCTAAAAATAAGGAGTCAATTATGCGTAAGCCACGAATCAAAAATGACGGAGAAGGTTATTACCACATCGTAAGCCGCTGCGCCCTGCAGCAGTTTCTATTGAGCCCAGAGGGCAAGTCGGTCTTTGTCGATATGCTTCGCCGTATAGCCATCTTCAGCGGCATAGAGCTACTCAACTATTGCGTAATGGACAACCATTTCCATATCCTTGCCCATGTTCCAATACCA
>JAZUMF010000084.1:0-13107 GCA_045603485.1 Kiritimatiellia bacterium
TAATGGATATAAGTGTTGTAGGGAGGAGAGGTTATTGAGGGCGATTGCGATTTACAAGGAGATTTCAGAGGGTGTTGTGGGGGCAAGTCAGATGATGGCGAGGATTGATGCCTTTTTGGATCCTGAGCGTGTTGAGGAGGCTACAACTTTGGCATTTTTGAGAGAGAAATACCAAAATGAGATTACGGTGCGGAACAAATCAAAGTGGTGGAGAAGACTTTGCGGTGGGGTTAAGGTGAGATTGTGCTGAGAGGTTTTATGATAGAGTAGGGTTTTACGATAGCGACAGTTTTAGTAGAGATACTGGTTTAGAAGGGATGCGGGTTTAATAGAGAGGCGGTTTTAGTAGTGAATATGGTTTAATAGAGAGTAGGGCGGTAGTATATTCGGATGCGCACCTACTCTCTTTTGGCAGATTGTTATGCTTTTTCATGTATCCAAACAGAAACTTCTGCGTCACCACGGTTCTGCCACAGAGCGTATGGTATTGCTGTGAAGCGGACTTTTTTGTAGGTCGGCTTTTCTGTCGTGTAGAGGGTGTCTTCGTTGTTTACAATCTCTGTGGCGTTGCCCGAGATTGTAATTGTGCCACCGGGAAGGTCTTTGGCTTTGCCCAGTTTGAACTCTTGGTCGGATGAAATTGACAATCTGCCAAGTGTAGTGCCGTTTTCAATGCTTTCGAGCGCATAGACCAGGGGACCGCGAGTTAATGCCAATTTCCCGGCCGTATCATGAACTTTACGGTTTGAGCGAACAATTTCAACGGGCATTGAGAAGTCTAATTCGATTTTTTCACCTTTTTTCCAGGGACCATTGAATCGAAGAATGCTATCAGAGACATCGTCTTCGTTGAGGTGACCGTTATCTACAACGCCGAGGTCATTGCACCAACCTGGCAAGCGTACTGAAAATGTATAGTCGCCATCAGCGAGAAACTTTATCGTGACTTTTCCATCATACGGATAGCCTCCCGATACGCTGATGAAACGATTGCCGGAATGGAATACTGACGCTGCAGGAATGTTAAGTCTTACTTCATTTTCGTTTTCAGACCAAAGGAATGTGCCGATTTGAGGAAGGAAACGGCAGTAATTAGTCGGGCAGCATGAGCAAGAGAACCATTGTTGGCGGGAGTTTGCCGCATTTCCGCTTCTGCTGTCGGGATTATTGTCTAACGGGTTCTGGTAGAAAAATGAGTCACCGGCAAGACTTATGCCTGAAAGAGCACCGTTATAAAGCACTTTTTCAAGAATATCAAGATAGCGTGCTTCTCCTGTTGCATTGTGCATCCGTTGGGCGAACCAGACAAGGCCCATTGCTGCACAGCTTTCGGCATAAGCTGTATAGTTAATCAGGCGGTAGTCTTCTTCAAAACTTTCGCCATGGTGGGTGGAACCTATACCGCCTGTAAGGAAGATGCGTTTTTCGACAAGATTGTCAAAAATCGCCTTGCAGCAATCGAGGAGCTCATCGTCGTTGTCGGCTATTGCAACATCTACCATTCCGGCGGCAAGGTACATCATTCGCACCGCATGACCTTCTGCGGTTTTTCGTTCACGAATCGGTATGTCGGCTTGAAGATTTTTTTGGTTTGCTGTTGTGGTGGAATATCCGGCAGCTTTGGCTTCATTGACAAAGTAATTTGGAGATTGGCCTCGCTCGTTGATGAAGTAGGAGGCAAGCTTGATGAATTTTTTAGAGCCTGTTACTTCGGCAAGCTTGATGAGTGCAAGTTCTATTTCTTCATGGCCGGGATATCCCCGTTTTTTGCCCTTTGCGCGACCAAAGACGGAGTCAATATAGTCTACATAGCGACATACGCAATCAAGGAAATTGCGTTGGCCGGTTGCTTTGAAATGGGCTACCGCGGCTTCAATCAGATGCCCTGCGCAATACAATTCGTGATCTACTTTCAGACTTTTAAAACGGTCTTTTGGGCGGACAACGGTAAAGTGCGTATTCAAGTATCCGTCAGGCTGTTGTGCAGAGACGATTAAATTTACAATTTTATCAAGTTCTTTTCTTAACTTTATATCGTTTGGGTGCAGCATGAGGTCATATGCCATTCCTTCGACAACTTTTGCGACATCGGAATCCCAATAAACATGCGGCTGGTTTGGCTTGCCCGGCTTCCAGTTAAGTTTGAAAGCGTCAATGCGACCTGTTTCGTAACACTTTGCCACAGACGATGGAATTGTTGACATATGATTTCTTTCAACCCGCATGGAGAGATATTTGTCTGTTAATGCTACAGTTGAAATTTCGGGTGTTGAGAAGAGTTTTTTGCACGCCATAGGGCAATTCCTTTTTGTTTGCGAGAATGTTAAATGCTTTATTGACTTATCTCTAAGTCAAATTTAACAATAATCGGAACAATTCTAACAAAAAAGTAAAAAATGTGCTATGATAATAATGTTTAATAATTCTGGAGAGTTTGAAAAATGAAGAAATCTTACAATTTACTTTCGCTTGTCGGTTTAGCTGCTTTGGTCGCTGCTTTTACCGGGTGCATGACTCCTGTGACTGTCATTACCGATCCTCCCGGCGCAACAGTATACAGTCGCGGTTCTGGGCGTCCTTCTTACCAGTGGGAATATCGCGGTTCAACAAAGAACGGTCCCGTAGTCTTCAAGGTTCCTTATAATGCGATTAAGACTCGCGTTTGCTGGCCTGCTGAGAATGGCAAGCCTGCCGTTCAGAGTGAAGAGGTTTATACGAAACTTCTTTTCAAAGATGATCCGGTTATCAAGTTTAAGAAATAATTGGAATGACTTTTCTTTCATTTGAGGCATCACAAAGCAGACCTCCGTTCAGGCGGTTGTTTGCGTTGGGTGTCCGTTATTTTCTTCTTGCAGAGTTACTTGCCGTTGTTTTGGCTTTGTTGTCGCGCTTCATCTTCTCATTGTTTGGTATTGAGCTTGAGCAGCAGGAGGCAATTTCTCTGCTTTCAAACTCGGATACTTCACTTTTTGATACTTGTTTTCTCGTTTTTGCTTCAGTATTTCTTTCGCCTGTATGTGAAGAGTTTGTCTTTAGAATTTGTTTTCTGGACTTTATTCTCAAAAAGACAAAAAAAGTGGCTCTTTCTGTTTTTGCCGTATCCCTTATATTTGCCATTTGTCATTGGAATCTTGCCGCATTTGCTCCGCTCTTTGGTGTTTCGGTAGCTTTTTCGCTTGCACTGGTTAATACAAAAGCGTGGATTATTCCAATATTCTCACATTCTTTATATAATTTGACAGCGGTCGCTGTCGCTCTTTCAAGTCGTTTTATTTAAGAGGTTTTCATGTCACTTACAAACTTTCATACTCACACCAAATACTGCGATGGTAATAGTACATGTGAAGAGGTAATTCTCTCGGCGATAGATAAAAAAATGTCTGCCATAGGTTTCTCCGGCCATGGATATACATTTTTTGATCATTCATGCTGCATGATGGATACGGCAAAATATATCGAGGAGCTTAAGGTTTTGCGTGAGAAATATAAAGACCAAATAGCGATATATATTGGTGTTGAGGAGGATTCCTGCGATCTCTGCAATAGAGATGATTTTGATTACATTATAGGTTCGTCTCATTATATTAAGGTCGGTGATGAATTTATCTCTAATGATCAGAATATTCAGTCACCTGTTCTTTGCCTTGAGGCTTTTGATAATGACTTTGTCCATTTTTCTGAGGTTTTTTATAGCAGATTTTGCGATTATATTTTAAGTCGTAAACCTGATATTATCGGTCACTTCGACATTATTACTAAATTTGACGAGCTTGGCGAGTCGCATTTTTTGGGCAAGAAGGAGTATGAGCGTATCGCAGAAAAATATATCGCTATTGCCGCGGAATCGGGTTCTATTTTCGAGATAAATACCGGTGCAATTTCCAGAGGATACAGGAAGACTCCATATCCAGCCCCTAATCTGCTAAAGGTCTTGAAGGATCTTAATGCCAGAGTTATTCTCTCATCCGACAGCCATAGTGCTGAAACACTTGTTTCAGGTTTTGCCGAGGCTAGGGAATTACTTAGAAGTGTCGGTATTACAAATATCGTCACAAGTCCATTTGAGTGCGGTAATTAGTGCCGATAAATTCTCTTTGCCTTAATAGCACGGAAACTGCTATAATAATTGAAATTTTAACGAGAGGTCTTTTATGAAGCAAATCGGTGTAGGTCTTTTAGGCTTTGGTACAGTCGGCGCTGGTGTTGTCGATGGTCTTATGCGTAATCGCGAGCTTATCAAATCCCGTTCGGGGATTGATATTCTTGTTAAGAAGATTGGCGACTTGGATATTACAACGGATCGCGGCGTCAAGGTCGATCCTTCGATTTTGTGCACTGATGCTTTTGAAGTCATTGCCGATCCCGAGGTTGATATTGTTGTTGAGTTGATTGGCGGTTGCGGAATCGCCAAGAAACTTGTAATGGCGGCACTTGAGGCCGGAAAGCCCGTTGTTACGGCCAATAAGAAGCTTCTTGCCGAGGCTGGTAAAGAAATTTTTGCACTTGCGGCCAGCAAGAATGTTGATATCTATTTTGGTGCCTCGGTCGGTGGCGGTATTCCTATAATCCGCGTCCTTCGTGAAGGCCTTGTCGGAAACTCAATAAACCATATCCACGGAATTCTTAACGGTACTTGCAATTATATTCTGACAAGAATGGAAAACGAGGGTCTTCCATTTGATGAGGTCCTTGCTGACGCGCAGAAGCTTGGCTATGCTGAAGCAAACCCGTCTTTGGATATTGACGGCTTTGATACGGCCCACAAGGCTTTGATTCTCGCCATGCTTTCCTATGGTGTTCAGATTCCTCTTGAGTCTATTTCGGTTGAGGGTATTCGCGGTCTTGACGGTCGTGATGTAGACTACGCAGCAGACCTTGGCTACAAGATCAAGCTTTTGGCTACCGTCGCAAGGGACGGTGATGATGTTGAAGTATTTGTCGCTCCAACGCTCGTGCCGATGGATCATATGCTTGCATCTGTTTCCGGTGTATTCAATGCAGCAATGGTAAATGGCGATATGTCAGACAATACTTTGTACTATGGTCGCGGCGCAGGTCGTGCACCGACCGCGAGTACCGTTGTCGGTGATATCGTTGATATCGCCAGAAACCTGGCTTCAGGGGATGTCCGCCATAAGTGTGTTGTACCTAATCCTGATGCTTCAATTCGTTTGCGTCCTGCATCGGAGATGAAGCACGCCTTTTATGTACGCCTCAATGTCCGCAACGAGGCTGGTATGCTTGGCAAATTCACAACCATTCTCGGTAATCACAATGTAAGCATTGATGCTGTTATTCAGCAGCAGGATGCCGATTCAAACGATGCCGTGCCGGTTGTCGTATTAACTCACATTGCGGTAGAGTCGGATCTCTCGGCTGCTCTCGATGAGATACTGGCATCTGGAGTTGTTACTGAATCGCCGATACGCTTCCGTATCCTCGGAGAATAGTTGCTATGTTTTGGCTTCGCTATTTGCTTTGTGCTGTAATTTTTTCAGTTGCGATTTATTATCTGGCCCCCGGTGTAAGTAAACGATTAACTGAGGTGGCTGATGAAATCAAAGAGGTAGCGAGTCAAAATGATTCGGCATCTCAGGATGATATGGCAGGGGATTCTGAGTCTGCATATCATCCGAAGCAGATTACGACATTGAAGAAGCCCAAAGATACCGGCGTGTCTCCTTCGGAGTCGACTAGTTCTTTGAAGCCGTCTACTCCCAAAAAAGAAGCTGTGGCTCAAGCACTCCCCAAGGCGGAGAATGAGACAAAGCGGAATATGACTTCAACCGAAGAGGTCGTTTCTAAAGTTGAGGTTATCGATTCATTGCCGAAAAGTCCGGATTCTCCAATCTACTCGGTTGATGTGATTCCTCCATCGGCTCAAAATGTTATCAGTTGGGCGATTCTCTGCAATGATTCAGCGGCATTCCGTGAAACAGGGAAGCGGATTCCCGCCAAGGCTCCTGGCGGTCATTTGGTTGAAATATCAGAGGGGGTTCATACTACCGATGGTGTTGAAATCGCCAGATGCAAGATATGGGACGGGTCAAAATGGTTCGGCCCATATTTGATTCGCACTTCAGATCTTTTGATGTTTAAGGATGGACGCGATTTGGTGCTCGCCAGCGATGTTGATAATCTTTTATCATATTATCGCCTAAATACCCGTCTTCTAAACCGCAAGGCTGAGTTGGACAGGATTAACAAGAGTAAGAATCCTTATTATGCTCGTCTACGCGAGTTAAGTGAAAAATACAACAAAAGCGCTGATAGAGCTAAAGAGTTAGTCAAGATTCGTGATGAATCTCAAGGCGCAAAGCGAATGAATGCATCAGAGGAGCTTCGCAAACTTGAGATCGAACAGGGCCGCCAGAAGCGTGAGCTTGATAAGCTTGTTACGCTCTATAACCAGTGGAAGCAGGATAATTTCAGAGGCGAAGTCGATTATGACTCAGATAAAGAAATTATTTCAATTTCCGAAGAAATGAAGGCTTTGAAGCCCAAAGTGGCTGATTTCGGCGTTGAATAGTTATCATCAAACTTACAGTTTCGAATTATATGCAAAACAGCGGCGACAACGGAAAAAATTCTCCAGATTCATCTGTGGCATCAAAGGCCGCATATTGGGGCCATCTCTCCCCATATCTTCTTTGGATTGCCTTTATAATGATTTTTCAACTGGCGGATTCATTGGGGAATCCATTCCCAAGAAGCTGGATAGCTCCGTCTTATGCTTTCAAGTCTTTGATTTGTTTTGTTTTGATTTTACT
Source organism: Kiritimatiellia bacterium (assembly GCA_045603485.1). GTDB lineage: Bacteria > Verrucomicrobiota > Kiritimatiellia > RFP12 > JAAYLN01 > RGIG5952. Next base: position 6,771 of record JAZUMF010000084.1, read on the forward strand.
CTTTAAGCCATGGCGTTATCTCAAACCTGAGACAGATGCACCATATTCCTGCAATAAACTGTATGATTCATTAGGCGGTAATATCGCATTAGGAATTGCAGGTGGTATTTTGGTAGCAATTTTGTGGATATTGCCTGAATCGCCATTCTTCTTTTCAAAATGTCGAGGTTTTTGCGAATTCTACAATCAATGGTTGATAATGCCCTTAGGCTCAAATCCTGAATACTTTGCAGCTCCTATATTCCCGTCGCTTCCCGAGGGTCATAAATCACTTGCGTATTCACCCGAAGAATGCGGTTGGTTTTTCACAATCGCCAAGCTCTTTGGGTCAGCATTTGTAATTGCCGCCGCTGAAGAATACTTCTTTAGAAGCTTTCTCTATCGCTGGATCCGCAACGGAAACTTCCTCTCTATACCGTTGTCGAAGTTTGACGCACCTACATTTTGGATTGTAGTCGCCGTTTTTGCGTTAGAGCATGATCGTTGGTTTATGGGTGCTGTTGCCGGTATCGTTTATGGTTTACTTGCGGTAAAATGTCGCCATTTTTGTGCGCCGATTATAGCTCATATGGTGACAAACCTGATTTTAGGTCTATATGTAATCGGTTCTGGTCAGTACGGCTTTTGGTGAGTTTATGGCAACGGCTTCAATCAATAAAGAATATCTCTTAAGAGTTGGCGGTGTTGGAATCTTAATGCTTGCTATCGGTGCCTGGTGCTTATACGATGGTTTTATCGGCTTTCCAAAGGTCAACAGAGAATTTTCGTTGATTCGTCCAGAGTTAATTCGCTTTACTGAAAATGGCTTTAACGCCCAAAAATGGCTTGCCGATGATGAAAACGGCTCATATCCCTTAAAACAGATTTTTGATAAAAAGGGTATGAAAATTCCGGGTAGGCTAGTTCAAGAGCTTCGCACAATTCCTTCGCCATCAAATGACTCGCAGGAAGCTTTAATTGCGTCATGTCAGGCTACTGCTAAAATTTTTAGCCATGACATCTATAATAAACGCGATTTGACGGTTCAATATACACTCGCTTCAATTGCCTTTGTTTTCGGGGCTTACATACTTTTAACCGTAAATTCACGAAGGAAAATAAGATACGAGGTCGATGATGAAGGCCTTCGTGGTAATGGCTTTGGCGAACAACAACTCCTATGGGATGAAATTGAATCAGCAGATTGGCGAAAGTGGGAAGAGAAGGGGATTGTGACTCTTTATGCCACAAACAATCGCAAATTCGTTTTAGATGGCTGGCATTTTGCAGGTATTCGTGCGATTGCGGATGAAATCGCAAAGCATTTTCCCAAAAGTGAAAAATAATGGTTAAGGCAATACAACCGAAACCAGAGCATTCAGAAAATTTGCGAAAGCGTCTTGGCGACGATACTTTCAATCGTAGGCTCCGTGTTGAAGAGGGGCGGGAAAAAGAATTTTACTGCCTTCTTTCCGATAAGTTTACTTTTTTTAAGCGACATTTAATAAGACCGCTCCAAAAGTTTATCCTTAAAATTACCGGATTATACAAAAAAGGCTATGCCGAACTCCTGTCACCTGTGATTAGAGAAAATTTTATCTATTTTGATACAAAGCTGCCATCAAGCTTTAACGACTATAAAATTCTTCACATATCTGACCTTCATATAGATATGGACGATAAGCTTGCCATTGTATTATCCGATGCAATAGCCAATCTTGATTACGATATCTGCGTCATGACAGGCGATTACCGTAATCTGACTGTAGGAGCATTTGACAAAACCATAGCAAAAATGGCAATCCTTAAAGAAGCAATAAATAAAGAGGCGTATCTTGTCCTTGGAAATCACGATTTTTTAGCTATGGTTCCAGAATTGGAAAAGCTTGGCTATAAGGTACTGTTAAACGAGCATATTTCAATAGAAAGCGCACACGGAGAAAAAATAACGCTTGCTGGAGTTGATGACCCAGTCATCTATAAAACAGATTCTCTTGAACGGGCTTTTTATGGAGTTGACGATTCAACGCTAAAGATATTACTTGCTCATTCGCCGAGAGTTTACGATAAAGCAAGCTTGCTTAACATAGATTTGCTCCTTGCAGGACACACACATGGCGGACAGATATGTTTGCCCAACGGACATCACATAATTAAGAACGACATTGTCGAAGACAAAATGCTTTACGGCCCGTGGAAATACAAAACATTAAACGGGTATACGACTAGAGGTTGCGGAGCCTGCGGATTGCCAATCAGATTGAATTGTCCGCCAGAGATTGTAATACACATCTTAAAGAGAAAATGATTTTTTTTGCGTGAATCGTACCTCCTTGCTTGCATTGTTGTAATGTCGCATAATATCTCTTATGTTAAAATAGAATAGGGGTAAGAAAAGATTATTGCGGAGCTATCAATGCCGAGAGAAAATGTTGGTCAAAAGGAAGCTCGTTTTCACGACCTGCGTATTTTGAAAAATCCTTCTCAAACCAAAAACCGAAATTCCTTGTAATCTCTGAAATTGTCTCAGCACCCTTTCCTCTGACACGGTGCAATCCAAAACCGCAACAGCCTGAGTTGTTGTCAGCCACAAAAGCTATGCGTTCGTCAGTTGCAGCGGCAAGCTGTACAGCCTTCCCGCCCCGCGAATGCCCCGTAATCATAATTTTGGAAATGTCGATTTCGCTGATGTGATTTAACGCGTCAATGACACGGTGATATCCCCAGGCCCATGCTGAAATCACACCATAATCACCAGGGAATGCCTTGTAGATACCGAATGAGCGCGCATCTTTCCTGTCTCGAGCAATCTTACAGCGATTAAATACAACTAAAGCAAAACCTCTAGACAGGACTTCATATCCGATTTCCTCAGAAAGATACTGCCAACAATCGTCACCGTAAATAACAGCAGGAACTTGTTTGTCTGCAGGAGGAATCCAAACCTCAATATCAAATACCAAAGGTTGATTATCACCTGGCACGGTAACTTCAACGACAAGCTTACGAGTACCCATTACGCCATAAGGGCAACGATATGTAGGCTTTGAAGAGCTGATTATATCGATTGTTATCTTGTCAAAGTCAGGTTTCGGTGGCATACCGCCGTATTGCAAAGGGATAATCTTCTCATAAATCTCATTACGCCGGCGATACCAATCGTCCTTTGACCTGACAGGGGTACCGTCGTTAAATGTCAGTAAATCGGGAAGCTGCCCTAAATCTGTCTCAGCATCTGAACGAACAAATGGTAACTCCATAAAGACCTTACCCCTTTTGACATTCTACAGTTATGTTTCTGGCAAAATCCCTAAGAATTAAATCATACTCCCCTTCTCTAAGAGGCTTGCCGTTCACAAAAATATCTCTGACGATAATGTCCTCACTGCAATACTCGTCATTATGTCCGCCAAAAGAGAATTTTATCTTCTGCCTTCCAAAGCAGCGAATATTTTCAAAGACCAAATGGTGGTTTTTCCCGCGGCGTGCACCGCCGGCAGAGTATTCAGGATGAAATTGAACCATTACGGCAATTAGATTAGGCACATAGTCCAAATCCTTTGATTCATATTTATGAACATCGGATTTCTGCACAAGAGGTTGTGGAATGACATCATCATACTCGACATCAATATTGCGATATGTAATGTCGTGGACATCGGCATAATCAACATTATAGCAGTCAAGAACAGGGTGAGTGACATGAATAATCCTGCAATCTTCAAAGACGATATCATATATTTCTTTTGCGCGAGTTTCAGCTCCGATTTCCAGGCATTTGCCCCAATCATTCCAAATCACGCAATTCCTGACCCTAACATTAGTAAAGATGTCATAAGCCTTACCGTTTCGATACATCGCTTTTTGGACGGCCTCTTCTACATCTCCGTCATAGTAGCAGTCAAAGCCTTTAATACAGATAGAATCGTCAAAGGTCCTCAAAAAGCAATTATCGATATCGACATTGACGCAATTATGCATATCAATGCCATCTGAATTAAATCTCCAGCAGCCGATTATCTTAACATTAGAGATTTTGAGGTTTTCACAACCGATAGGACGGATATTATAAACCAATGAATCACGGATAGTTATGCCCTCAATCTCGACATTCGTGCAATACTCAAGCTGAATTGTGTGTTGCCTTGTGGCATTATTAACGGCGGCAAAATTATTCTCAACATTAGCCTCATAAAGAATCACCTCTTTATTGTGGCTGTTATCGAGGATACCCTTACCGATAATTTTTATATTTTCAGCGTCAATAGCCTTAATAGAGCCGTAAACGACAGCCCCCTCATCAATAAAGAGCGTTTGATTGCTCTTTAGGACAATATCGCCGACCTCGTGAATCCCGGCACCATAATAAATAACATCCTGCGATTCCTTATTGATATTATATTCACACAAGGGATCAACAAAGATATGAAGAGCATTTTCGCGACAGTATGGCTCAACGGTAAAGTAAGCGGGCTTTTCCAAGGTGAATGTAATATCACCGTCGGCAGAAACTTCAGGCACTATTCCCAAAGATAATGGTCGAACAGCAACCTTCTCAAAAGGCTTTTTGGGATGAATCCTGAAATTCAGCGGCTCGTCCGATGCCATAGATAAAAAATTGACAAGCTCAGATTGATCAAGCTGACGCTGGTGACCTGGCCAGCGACGGTTAAAAGGAACCAATGACACCCTAGCCGCATCCAAAGCCACCTTTTGATTATTGACCCAAACTTCATAACCATCGTGACTAAAATCACCTTGAGTTATCGGATAAACATTCATAAAAACTCCTAAAAGTAAAAATTAACACTTCTCCAAAATACGCATTGCGATATGCCTCATGCCGTTATCGTTCGGATGGAGCGATACGCCCTTATGCTCATATTCACCGAGCGCCTTCATTGTGGCGTCTTCACCCAAATCTCCAATAGAAACCATTGTACCGCCAACGCGATTGCAGGCTTCATTCAGTGCCGAATTGATAATCTTGGAACTCCAAAAAAGGTCAGTAAAGATTATTTTACACCCCTTCTTTACAGCAAGAAACCTAACCATTCTCTCGAAAGCGTCTGTAAGATCTGATTCGTCATCTTTATTGCAATGGATATTTTCCCCTATTCTGATAACAACTATATCCGCATTAAAATCGCGAGCCTCCGAATAAGACTCCATTATCTCATTGCTCCCGTAATTCCGCTCCCATTCCGCCAGCTGCGCAATACAAAAACGGACGGCTCCATAACGCCTTTCAAGCTCAGAGACAACTATATGAACATAATCTTTTTCTATCGACGAAGCAGCCATCCCGCAATCACGATACCAACCAATCATCGGAAGAACAACATGACGGGTAATTGAATTACCGACAAAAAGCACCCGAACAAGCGCATTTTCAGCTCCTCCGTATGTGACAAACTGATTCCTCGTTTGCCCATGGCTTGATACCGTATTATCCTTCAAATCCTGATTATCGTTCATAAAAACCTCAACTAATTATAACAAATTTGGCTCTTCCTTAAAAAGTGTGGGTAGAGTCCTCCTTTTTACTAGATTTGATACAAGTATAACAAAATAATTTGCCACATATCAATAATTTTAGACAGAGCCGTAATGAAACGAAAAGGACTGTCCCCATATAAATGAAAGTTTTATCGCTGAGGAGCAGAGCTGCAGAGGAGCAGAGATATTTTAAAGTCGTAGTTAAAAGTCCTCACGCAGAGCCGCAGAGACGCAGAGATTTTTGGTGAGATTTTGTTCCGCACCGTAATCTCATTTGAGTTGCTAAGTGGAATCGAAAAGGACAGTCCCCTTAAAAAGTTAAAAGGTAAAAGGTAATAGTGAAGTGTGATACTTCGTGTATTCCTAGGTTAAAATGAGATTACGGTGCGGAACAAAATGTGAACGGCTGTTTTGATTTTAACACAGAGGCGTAGAGACACAAAGTTCCATTTCGTAATCCTGTTTAATCTTGTTAATCCTGTCAAAAAACTCTATCCGCAAATCATCACAGAGATTTTATAAAATGATAGTAGCCAAATTTACGCAGAGGCGCAGAGATTTTGTAATACCGACTATTTGTTGTGTCAGTATAGAGAGGTTTTGTTGCTGTGTCAAGTGTAACAGTCTGACACTTAAAGTGTATAATAACACAGCGTCATTTGCGACATCAAATGATGTCTTGTGTTTTTATATAAAAAAAATATTAAACCTTCGTAATATGTTGAAATATAATAATATATGTACAAATTTTACGGGGGGGGGGTGATTTCAAAGCAAAAAAATTTGACAATCGTTTTTATAAAGCATAAATTATTAGCATTAGGTTAAATAAAAGACTTTCTCGGAATGCGTGTTCCAG
>JAZUMF010000085.1:0-28406 GCA_045603485.1 Kiritimatiellia bacterium
TGATAAAATCATTGAGCGTCATGTAAGACTCCTTTTTTTTGGATACTGGATTTTCTTATATGACGCTTTTTTTGTCAACTCTTTTAAGCTCATAGTAAGCACCAAATTTGATGCTTACCCACACTTTTTAAGGAAGAGCCAACAAAAAATTTTGCAAACCTCATTATTTGCAAAACTAAAACAATTGAATAACATAGTCAATTTATGGTATTATAGTACAAATGTCTTCACTCTGGTCAAAAGAATCTAATATCGGGCTTGCTTGTGCACGAGGCCTAGCACCCTACACTCTCGCTGAAGTCCGTAAACTCGGCTTCAAGGTCGCGGAATATGATAATGACTCCGTCACTGTTCGAGGCTCTCTTATCGATGCTCTAAGGCTGAATCTGCATATCCGCACAGCTCATAGAGTATTGTACCCGTTGATAAATGTCCAGGCTAAAAATCTGGATCACCTCTACAACCATGTGAAATCAATCGCATGGGAAGATTGGCTCGACCCCGACGGTTATTTCACCGTCCATGGCGCAGTAAAAAACGATACAGTAAGAGATTCGCGAATGCCCGCACTTCGAATGAAGGACGCAATCGCCGACAGAATGCGCGAGGCAACTGGACGCCGTCCCGATTCCGGCAAAGAGACGAAAGGGGCCGCAGTATTCTTCATCTGGCATGAAAGAGCTTTAAGAGTTTTCATTGATACTACGGGTGAACCGCTCTCTCGCAGGGGGTACAGGCTTCTTCCCGGAGAAGCTCCCATGCAGGAGCCTCTTGCCGCCGCTTGCGTAATGGCAACAGGCTGGGATGCTAAAAGCACATTCGTATCTCCTATGTGCGGTAGCGGAACACCCGCAATCGAGGCTGCCCTTATCGCAAAAAACCGTGCGCCCGGCTCGTTCCGTAAGCATTTCGCCTTCATGGCGATCAAAGGCTATGAAGAGTTTGGAGCAAAAGCCTGGGCTGAGATAAAGGAAAAGGCGGCCGCAGAAGAGCTCCCCTCCTCTGAAATGCCTAAGATAATTGCCACAGATATTTCACGCGAGGCGGTTCGAATCGCAAGAGCCAACGCAAAGGCAGCCCATGTTGAGCAATTCATAAATTTTGGCGTTTGCGATTTTGCCGACACCTCTGTACCACACGGTACAGGCGTCATCTTCATGAATCCGGAATACGGCGAGCGACTTGGCGAGCGTCAGGCACTCATTCCACTCTACAAACGCATTGGCGCATGGATAGGCGATCAACGCGGCTATAAAGGCTCGATTCTTACAGCAAGCCCCATGCTGGCTAAAGAAACCGGTCTTAAATTTGCTGAATTGATTCCATTCTTCAATGGACCTATCGAATGCAGACTCGTCCGCTTTGACAAATAGTCATCTAACAACTTAAACACTCTGAAAAAAAATGGCACTCTCCGTTGGTATAGTCGGTCTTCCGAATGTTGGCAAATCAACACTCTTTAATGCTTTGACGCGCACTCAAAACGCCAAGGCTGAAAATTTCCCCTTCTGCACAATTGAGCCCAATACTGCAATCGTTCCTGTTCCCGATGCTCGCCTTTCAGTTCTCGCAGAGATGGTTCACCCCGAAAATGTAATCCACGCAACTGTTGAATTTACCGATATCGCGGGACTCGTTAAAGGTGCAAGCAAAGGCGAAGGTCTGGGAAACAAATTCTTGTCCAACATCCGCGATGCAAATGCCATACTTGAAGTAGTTCGTTGCTTTGAAGACGGTGACATCGTCCATGTCGAAGGTGGAATCGACCCCGTCCGCGATGTTTCCATTATCGAAAACGAGCTCATGCTTTCAGACCTTGAAATCGTTGAGGCCCGCATCGCACGCCTTTCAAAGATAGCGCGTACCGACCCAAAGGCCCGTCCTGAGCTTGAGCTCCTCGAAGAGCTCAAAACACATCTCTACGACGGCAAACCCGTGAGAACCTTCCCCAAGCACGACGAAGAGGCACTTCAAATGGCTCTAAACGAAGGTCGTTATCTCAGCGACAAAAAAGTCGTCTATGTAGCCAATGTCTCAGAAGATGCAATTACAGAAGACAACGAATTTGTAAAGGCACTTCGCAAACATGCCGAATCGGTCGGTTCCAAATGCGTCAGAATATGTGCGGCAGTCGAGCAAGATATGTCGGGACTCTCCGACGAAGACCGTGCGGAATTCCTCGGCTCATACGGGATTGAAGAAAGCGGCCTCGACATAATCGTTCGCACAAGTTACGAAACATTGGGGTTGGCATCATACCTTACAGCAGGTCCCAAGGAAGTAAGAGCATGGACCTTCCGCCGCGGCTGGAAGGCACCAAAGTGTGCCGGTGTCATCCATAGCGATTTTGAGCGCGGCTTTATTCGAGCCAAGGTAGTCAGCTACGAAGACTATGTCAAAAACGGTGGTGAAGCAGGCTGTCGTGAACTCGGACTCTTACGCGAAGAAGGCAAAGAGTATGAGATGAAAGACGGTGACATGGTTGAATTCCTCTTTAATGTCTAGTCAAAAACAACACTAATCGGAGGCTTTGCATTATGGCAAAAAAAGATAAACGCGGGAAGATTGAAAAAAAGACTGCCAAAGAGCAGCCATCCAGGCCGTCGTCTGCAACAAATGCAAAAAAAGCCTCCAATAAAAACGACAAAAAGCCGCTCTCGATTCCGCGCACAATGCCAAAGACCACTGCACAAAAGCCCCGTCACGGAGGGCTTGGACGCGGACTTGATGCACTGATCGGCGCACAGGCGACCGCAGCTCTCGAACGCGCGACAAAGTCCGTCCGTGATGAAATCGCATCCACGATAAAAAGTTCCACAGAGCAAGCATCACCCGCTCCAGCAATGGAAACGCCAACCGCTCCGCTGAATGGAGAAGAACTGATAAAAGTAAAGACAGGGCTGATACAGCGATCTCCGTGGCAGCCCCGCGGCACCTTCAATCAAGAGTCCCTCAAAGAGCTCTCTGAGACAATCAAAATACACGGCTTAATACAAGCCCTAACCTGTCGCCGAATTCCCGAATCAAAGGGCGGTGGCTTTGAGTTGATTTCGGGCGAACGCCGCCTCCGGGCAGCAATCGAAGCGGGACTTGAAGAAGTCCCCGTCCGCATTCTAGATGTAAGCGACCGTGATGCCGCTGAAATGGCAATCATCGAAAATGTCCAGCGCGATGACCTCAATGCAATTGAAGAAGCCGAAGGCTACCAAACACTCATAAATCAATTTAACCTCACTCAGCAAGAAGTTGCTGACCGCGTAGGCAAAGGTCGAGCGAGCGTAGCGCACTCATTAAGACTTTTAGATCTCTCAGATGAAGTAAAGCAGCTCGTATCGATTGGGCAGCTCTCAGTTGGACACGCCAAAGTGCTACTCTCACTTCAAGACGAGACCGAGCAGGTTCTCCTTGCGCGCAAAAGCGTCGTTGAAGGTCTCTCGGTACGAGCGTTAGAGCGTAGCATAACAAAGCGTCAAAGCCCCACCCCGGGGACAACTTCAAAGGTTGATATCCCTGAAAGCCACGCCAAGCTTCTCCTCGATAAAATGCACGAATATTTCGGTGCTCCCGTTCGCCTCAAGCCAAGCGTCACCTATGCAAACGGCAAACGCTCAAAAGGCACATTCGAGGTTGACTTCGCCGATAACGATGAACTATCAAGAATCCTTGCGCTTCTCGGCATTGAAATAGACTAAATTGTCCGACATTGGCCAAAGCCATTATGAAGCGGCAATGCAAACAAGGATTCACACTTATTGAAGTATTGGTAGCCTGTACGCTGCTCGCATTAGTGATAATTCCACTAATGCGGGCAATGAACGCAAATCAAAAAATTGCCGATACAATTGTAAATGAAAGCGCCTCATCAATATCAGAGGCGTCCAGAAATGCGGAAAAAGACTTTTTAGAAAGCGCTGGCAACTAGCAGGCAAGACGAAGCCCAAGATAATTATAGCGGGCACCGTATGTAAACCAGAAAGTGTGCTCAGTCTCGCAAGAGTATGCAGCAACAGCCCAGCATCCTCCGCAAACAGCAGTATAGTACACATTGGCATTAAGAGTGGATGTCCACTCCAGCACATTGCCGTGCATATCATACAAACCAAAAGCGTTTGCAGCCTTCTGAGCGACAGGGTGAGTATGATTATCACTATTCCCGTCAAACCAGGCAACATCAGCCAAGGTTTCCTTCGTAACAGCCTTACCACCGTCACACAAACCATAAACGCCATCAGAACCGGCTGCGCAAGCATACCTCCATTCCTCAAGCGTCGGCAAACGATATACCTTGCCGGAAGCCTTCACAACATCAAGTGAATTTAACTTCTCAAGGAAAAGATCAATATCCTTACGCGAGATAGACTCAACAGGGAGATTGTCACCCTTGAAGAAAGAAGGGTTATTACCCATAACACTAGACCAAAGAGCCTGCGTTACTTGAAATTTGCAAAGAGAAAAATCCTTACCGGGAATTGCAACCATGCAATCTGAAAGATTGTCTAAAGAAAAATTAAAATCAGAGTTCATAATTTGATTATACCATAAATAGCACCATAAATACCGCAAAAAAATCCATACAAAAAAACATTTACTTTATTCCTTCATTTTGGTATCATAGATATACGCTTTTGCGGAGAGGTGGCTGAGTGGCCGAAGGCAGCGGGTTGCTAACCCGTCGTACCGGTTTTCCGGTACCGGGGGTTCGAATCCCCCCCTCTCCGCCATTTTTTTGCCCTGAAAAAACTTACAAAACCCGTATAAATAAAGGCTCAAACGCGGTTTTCACCCTCTCCAAAGATTCCCTTAATTTTGTCACTTTTTCCCCCTTTTTTGGTGACAGTTTGGTGATACCTTGGTCTCTATCTAGGCAGCACAATCGAAGGTAGCTTAAAGATGGCGTGGAGGCGAGCCCCTCAAGATGAATCGCAGATGGTTTAGACTTTGCGTTAAAATCAAAACTCCCTTTTTTACACAATATCTTCAACTCATATTTTGTTCCGCATCGTAATCTCATTTTGCACCGAATAACCAACTACCAAAGCATTACAATTTTCTCTGTGTCCCTGTGCCTCTGCGTTAAAACTTTTTAAATGGTACAGTAATTTTTATTTCGGGATTTAATTGCTCATAATTTTCTTGCAATTCTCGTAAAGTCATGGTAGAATAACTTCCATCGTAGCACTTGCCTAAGGGACGTGGGGAGTTGATCTCCCCTAGAGGGCCCCCACGTGGGTGCTACTTTTTTTTTTAGCCCTGTAAAGGTCAATACCTTAATGCTCCCTTGTCACATTTCACTAGCAGTCTAAAGTGATCCCCCTAAAGTGAGTCAAGCTCCAAGCAGACATCACCACTCAACGCATCATCTTTTAAATACCACACCATCACATCGGAGTTTAGGAGACGATCTTGATAATTTTTTAAGGGGCTGTCCTTTTTATTTCCATTCTCATTATCCTAATAATAAACATTCTATTTTTCTACACGCCCAAAATGAGATTACGGTGCGGAACAAAATCTCACAATTTTCTCTGTGCTCTCCGCGTTCACAGCGAGAGGATTTTAACTACGACTTTTAAAAATCTCTGCGCCTCTGCGGCTCTGCATTCTCTGCGATAAAATTTTATTTCTGCTATTTATATCAAAATCTCTGCGTCTCTGCGCCTCTGCGTTAAAATCAAAACTGCCGCTCGCATTTTGTTCCGCACCGTAATCTCATTCTGCGATTGCTTAGCACACAGAATGGTCTTTAAGTGCTAAATGACACAACGAGGTTGTATTCTCACGCGATTATGAGCCGAGGCTACGGCGATCAGGATGTATGACCAATAACAAATACCGATTGAAAACCGATAACATTGATACAGGCGACACTACCATAATGGCGGCATCAGCACATTGGCAATGCCGAGCGTTCGGTTAAGATACATGGAGAATCATAGACCGGCACATTGAGATAACGGGTATATCCATTTCCTTCTATGACATTCTCCATCGGGAACTCGTAGATTGCTCCTGTGAGTAAATCAACCCAAACTGGATCTGACAATGGTTTATCTAAGACCTTTAGGACCGTCGGGCGTTTATCGAGTCTATCGCCTGGACGGACGGGTTCTGCGATGAATCTGCCTGCTCCAGGTATGGTATCGCGCTCCTCATCTGTAGTTTTATGAGTTTTCTCGGCAAAGCTCCAAAAGAGATATAGGGGCTCGCCACTTGCATTTTTATACTCATAAAGTGCCAATGTTAAATCTGTTGAGGAGAGATGCATATCAACGACGCGCGAAAGTGTGCTGTCAAAAATAGAGACGACATTCTGAACGGCATAGTATGCGCGCTTAACAGCTATTACTTTCTTTTCTTCATCGGCGCGTAACAACCCTTTGAGGTTAATCTCTCTTCCCAGATGATTAAAGTCGCAGATTGTAAAGACGCTTGACTCTACATCATGGCCTAAATCACCGAGCATTCGGCGCATATCCCATTTTGCCTGACTGTATTCGCTCCAAGGCACTCCACCTAATGCAAAGCGGGTTGCCATTTCGCTTGGGCAACCATTTTCACCTTGACGCATTTTTGCCTTTGGATTGTAGGTTGCCAAAATGGCTTTTAGTGCTTCAACATTTTGATATGAGGCTTCGGGGGCGTCTGCATACCCATGGTAAATAAACCAGTCGAAGAGCATTATATCATCACCCATGGCTTTGAGGCAGCTTTCGAAGAATTCGGGTGAATTATATGCCAGGGAGAGTCCTGCAAGTCGTGATTCAGGAATATTCTTCCTGATGATTTTTGCTGTTCTGATATTGATTTTGGCAATATCTTCGGGGGTCTTTTTGGGTGTTCCGATATCTGGCTCATTCCACATCGCCCAATCTGTCACCCTACCCTTGAAATGTTCTGAAAAGGCATCTACCCATTTATCCCATGCTGCGAGGGCCTCTTCAGATGTTGGGAAGCCGCCAGCCAAGTCAAAGCCGCCGCCGCCTTCATAGATTGGATTGCCGTAATCGGTTTCAAGAAGTACATTCAAGCCTTCACCGATGGCATAATCGACAATTTTATCGAGCCATGCAAAATCATAAACCCCTTTTACCTTTTCGCACTTTGCCCAACCGCCCTGAAGACGGATGGTCTTAATGCCAAGCGGGTTTATATAGCTTTTATATTGTTCAAAATCGGCAAAATCCCTGTCTAAAACCTCGCATCCGAGAGTCCAATTGGAGGAGGCTATTTCGCTTGCGTTACGGTGACGGATTTGTCCTATGCGTCTTAAATCAGAAAATTGCGATTGTGTCGTGCCATTGATTTCAAGTTCTCTGATGTCGCCTTTATTATCAAAGAATGTAATCCTGCCGTCTACGCAATTAACCTGACGGCAATCGCGGATAATCAACTTATCGATTGTGACGCCTTTTTCAATTCCTATAGTGGGGACATCGCTTCGGTAAACCTCTTCGCGATAGACATTGTCAACAATAAGCTGTCCGACATCAGAGCCTTCCTGAACCCAAATGAGCGGCCATGCAAAGTTGCTTTTGTGTAAATCTCCGGGTTCAGGAGCGCAAGTGCCTGAGCAATCTCTGATTGTTATCGAATCAAAATATCCGCGTCCCGGGCGATCGGGATAGAAATGCGTTATCGCAACGAGATTGCGATATGTGGCGATATGGATATTCCTGATTGTAACGCGTTTTACGAATGACGACGGGTCTGTTGAGAGGATTCTAACTCCTCGATGGGTATAATCAGCGTAAAGTCCATCAATATCAATATCGTGAATCGGACCTTCAAAATTGGAGCATATACCATCGTTGGCATTTAATGCCACCATATCGTCAAATGCCGTTCCGCGGAGATTTGTGATTTTACCATGGTGACAGCCGCCGTCCAGATGTATGCCATCCATATTCAATGGTTTGGGATTCCATGTATCAAAATCAAAGGTGATATCTGATACTGAAAAATGATTTACCTTTGTCAGCTGGCAGCTGTAGGTTGTTGGATTTCTGAATGTCACACCGTTTACATGGAGGCGTGAAACTTTTTCAAAGCGGAAGATACAACCTAAATGGTAATTTCTTTCAAAATGCTTTGGTCTTATCGAACCATCTTTGTGCCGGTCAGATACAAAGGCGCCGTTCATTCCCTGATACTTGTTGTCATAATCCCAAATGCCGCCTGTTATGGCAATATCGACATTTCCGCTTTCGTAATCGCGGTTGACGACCATCGGCTGATTTGAGTAAGGTGCGAGCTTTATGCGCGTAAAACGATCTAGGCGTAGCTCTTGTCGAGATGAAATGACGAGTGACCTTGAAATGAGATAGTGTTTTTGGGTCGGAGGTAGATAGACCGACGACAAACCTGAATCAAGCATTGCCTGTATTGCATCGGTATCATCATGAATGCCATCACCGTATAATTTAGGTTCTGTCTCTCCTATAAGTGCATTTTGATATTTGGCGAAGGCTTCGTAATAACGCCTGCCAAACTCATTTACCGACTTGAATGCAAAATGGAGATTATCAAAATGCTCGAGACCTGACGATGGCACTACTACGCAATCGTTGATATCTTCAGCGAATGAATTGATAATGGGATTCATCTTCTCAGCCGTTTCGAGCCAGAAGCGACCAATTTCGCCGACAACAAAAGGCAGTCTGTCATTCCCTAGCTCTTCGCGGACTTTCCCTACCATCAATGCGAACTCACGGGAATAATAGCCGTTGAGTATTTCAAGTGGAAAGCTTTGTCCGTCAGCCTCGCCTTGATGCCATAGAACAGCGATAAAGTCACCATATTTCATCGCCTCTTTAGCGCGTTTGACAGCATTTCTGAGGTTTTGCCCAATCACGCCTTCGCCATGGGCCGCCCATGTCAAAAAGCAGGAGCCGCCGACGGCGCAAGGGACGACTCCGACGATATCATCAGGATGATCGATATGATAACGGCGAACAAACTCTTCTGCAGGCCCCACGCCTGCAAAATCACGGTCAAAATGGAGCGGACTTGTAGCTTCAACCCATTTGCAGTCGCGATTAAACTTGTATGCGCCTGTCAGGGGCAGGATAAGATCATCTTCATCTGGCTTTGCTCTGCCTGCCATATTGGACTGGCCAATCAGGAGTATTAGCTTCAGTCTTTTTGGCGGCTCGACAACTACTTCGTTAGGATCGGGTTTTGCTCCATCTGGCACAACTTGCCAAGAGGCAATTTCTTTTTTCTGCAACAACTCTTCAAGACTGATAGAAGATTGATTATCCATTGTTATCCCCTTCAAAGATACCTTTACTCTAACTCACCAAGCTCGTTAAGCTTGTCAACGAGCTGCTTGATTGACCTGTCGCGTGATGAAATTTCACACTGAATATTCTTTAGGCGAGGAGCCTTCTTTAAGCTTGAGACAATATGCTTCCAATCAATAGTGCCTTCTCCAGGCAGGAGATGCGTATCGAACTGTCCGATGTTGTCATGAAGATGGCAGTTTACAATTTGCGGCAACATGTCCGTAACTACATCTTTTTGCCAATTTGGCTTTTCACCGACGAGTTCCCATCGTTCGTGGACGGCATTTTCTTCAAAACGCCATCCGTTTTCAATCAAATGGGCATGGCCTGAATCGAAACAAAAACCAAGATATTCAGATGGGAACTTATTCTTTATCTCGAAAAGCGCGGGAGTTATATTTGGGCGCCCCCAGATATTTTCAATGCACATCGTAACTCCGCAAGCCTCTGCCTCGGGTAAGAGCTCTTCAATCATACGGCAAATATTGTCATGATTTTGCTTGTATGAATTGTGAGTATAAAGAGCATCGTTTCCTATGTGGAACGCTAAGGTATCAACACCCATTTCACGGCAGATTTTGAGATGCAGGCAATGGCGAAGCACTGTTTCGTCACGACGGTGCCCATCATAAATCAAATCGTATATGCCTCTAAAGGGAGCGTGTGCATCGACAAAGGTCAATCCTGCCGTCGACATCTCTTTTTTTAGGATATCGGCCATGCTCTCTTTGGCGAGAATCATATCAATTAAAGAGCATGTCAAAACGAGGTGCTTTGCTCCGCATGAAGCGAACTCCTCCATGATTTTGATTCGCTCTTCTTCTGTCTTATTGACTAAATCCGCACAAAATGAAACTGGAACATCAAACATTTATTACCGCTCCTGACTGTTAGGATTATATCACAAAAAAGAAGGGGCAGGAAGACCTGCCCCTTTTGATTCTCTGATTAATTTTTCGACGGTGGAACAGCCGTCTTTTCAATTAGCGAAGGAGCTATAAATGTAAACTCTTTCACATCAATGTAGTCGCATGGATGGAGAATGCCCGGCATTACCCAAAGACGCGATTCAGGAGAGATTCTGCGCTTGCCAAGGCAAACCGTCTGCCATCTGTTGCGGTCTTCGAGCCGCCCTACAATCGCCTGATTTGCGACCTCCATGCGACCGCCTGCCCTTATGCCGTTGGGATACCAACGCTGATATATGCCTAAATAGGCGGAAGAAGGATCGCCATCAACGGTTGTGCCCAGACGGACTGTTGCAAAGACATACCAGTCGCCAGAATCTTCAAGTTTTGCCGAATAACCGATTTCAGCGAACTTTGTATTCATCCAAATCGTCTCGGGCTCGCCGCGGAGAGCGACCTTGATTTGGGCAAATTCGGTTCCATCCTTGTCGCGCTGAAGAGTCATACGCTTGCCGCCGGTCATTTCCTTGGCTGAAATGCGAAGCACGGCTCGGTTTGGCGTGCGGTTGGTCGGCTGGATATCATACTTGAACATATTTGTAATACGCTTGCCGTAATCGGAACCGCCCTCGCAGAACATTCTGTGATAACGGGCATTTGAAGAATCATCTACAAGTTCATACCATTTGTAGTAGAGCTGCTCAAGCGTTGGGAGCTTAATGCGATATTGAGGAGCCAATGGGAGAATGTCCTGATAACGCCAGATGGCAACACTTATAGATGGTATGGCAGCACGGCGGACGCGCGGAAGGTAAGTCGTATTGCCTCTCACAGCTCCCAGAGCATTTTGCATTGCCCGATAGATCTTGATACAATCTGCATCGGTAAGATGGTGTGCCGTATCTGCGACATAGCATCCGTACCAGGTCCAACGCTGGCGCAAACGGGAATGCTCGACAAGTGTTATGTATTCCTTTACATACTTTGCCGCAGGGCCGAATGCGGCATTGCAATATTTATCGATAAGGGCGTCAACATCGGCATCGGGATTCCAATGGAGCTTGGCGTGGAGCCAAAGCTTCATCTCAGAGAGGTCGCCAAGCCCCGAGAACTGATGCTGGGTTGAAACGCCGCGGATGCCGAGACGCTTGTAGTAGCGCATACTACCGCCCATGATGTACATATTGGGATAAGGAATCATCCAGTCGCGGAAGTTGGCAAGGTACTCCCAAACATAGGTACCGTTTTTGGGATTGGTGACATTTTGGCAAAATGTGGCAAGAGAAGATGCCGAACGCTCGTTGCAGTCGGCGGGGAGGCAGTGGTTGCGCCAAAGCTCGGCTGAGCATCCGCCGATATTCTTTTCAAGGGGGAAGTTCTTAGGCTGACGGTCGCCGTATGGAAGAATATTGAAGCGCAGGTTTGGATACTTGTCGGCAAAGTGTTTGCCGATGCGGTTTGCCAAAAGATAGACCTGCACCGAATAGACTTCAGAGCCATCGGGATCGAGATGTTCGCGGACAAGTTTTGTGCATCCTTCGCATTCACAATAGTCTGCGCAATCGCCAATGGCGATAGAAAGCTCGCGACGGTTGGGATTCTTCTCTAAAAATGCGCCGATTTCAGAAAGAAGCGTCTTCCACATCTCTTCGTTGGAGATGCAGACCCAGTTTATATTTCGGCATTTAAGTTCTTCACTTGGGGCAAGCTTAGCTGACACTCCTTCACCGTTTTCACCATTGTAATTGCGAGGATCCTTTGAGCGGATATAAGCAAACCATTCGGGATTGGTCTTTGCATACTTTTTGCGGCTTACCCAACGGCAGGTCACAGCATGATTGTAGTCGGTATCATAGTCACGGGCCAAATCAGGATAGCCTGCGCGAGAGGCATGGTTATATGGCAAATGGAAACGCAATCTCATCGAATGAGCGAAATCATGAGAGCCTGTGTCTGACCAGGTTGAGCGAACTGCATACATATAGGGCCAGTTGACAGCCTCGTAGTCGCCCGGAACCTCAAGTTTTTTTACGGATGGGGTATGGGTATAGTCGCGGGTACAGAAGACAACGCCCAGATACTCTAAAAACTCATATGCCGCATAGACAATGCCGCGAGAACGGTCGCCTGTAATCTCAAGAGTGTCTTTATCCTTGACCTTGATAAAGGTTTCTTCTGGATTTTTGGCGACATAGGGTGTGCCGACCAAAATAGTATTATATCCTTTGACGGACTCATTTGCGATCATAATCGGAGCGCCGGTGATGCGACCTAAAAAGGTTGACAGCTCTTTTGCCGCAAACTCAGCTCCCTTTGGCGCATCTTTATGAACAACAATAACGCTCTTCGCCAAACCGTCCTCGGCTATGAGAAAAGGCTCAACGGGTTTGTCGGCAAATGCCATGCCCGTAAAAGAGAATGATGCAAAAAATATTATACCTGACAAAAATTTTCTTATGTTCATAAATGGCACTCCTTAACAACTAACGACCTGCTTGAAAAAAACAGGTCGTTATGATGATATTACACAAAGGCAATCATTACTTTTTAACCTGTGGATTGGTTGTCTTTTCAATCAATGCGGGATCGACAAGCGTAAATTCCTTGACATCGATGTAATCACATGGATGGAGGACGCCAGGCATTACCCAAATGCGTGAGCCGAGAGAGATTCTGCGCTTACCAAGGCATACCGTCTGCCATTTACCCTTATCTTCAAGGCGACCGACAATAGCCTGATTTGCAACTTCCATACGCCCGCCGGCTCTGATTCCATTGGGATACCAGAACTGATATATTCCCATATAGGCAGAGGAAGGATCGCCGTCAACGGTTGTACCGAGGCGGACTGTTGCAAAGACATACCAATCGGCTGAATCCTCAAGCTTTGCCGAATAACCAATCTCGGCAAAGCTTGTATTCATCCAAATCGATTCGGGCTCGCCGCGGAGAGCAACCTTGATTTGGGCAAATTCGGTTCCATCCTTATCGCGCTGCATTGTCATGCGCTTGCCGCCGGTCATTTCCTTGGCTGGGATGCGAAGGACGGCACGATTTGGGGCGCGGTTGGTTGGCTGGATATCAATGTTGAACATATTGGTAATGCGCTTGCCGTAATCGGCACCGCCCTCGCAGAACATTCTGTGATAACGGGCATTGGCTGAATCATCAACAAACTTGTACCATTCATGATAGAGCTGCTCAAGCGTTGGGAGCTTAATGCGATATTGAGGAGCCAGTGGGAGAATGTCCTGATAACGCCATATCGCAATACTGATAGACGGTATGGCGGCGCGACGGACGCGCGGCAAATATGTCGTATTGCCTCTGACGGCACCGAGCGCATTTTGCATTGCACGGTAAATCTTGATGCAGTCGGCATCTGAAAGATGGTGCGATGTGTCGGGAACATAGCAGCCATACCATGTCCAGCGCTGGCGCAAGCGGGCGTGCTCGACGAGCGTTATATATTCTTTAACATACTTTGCTGCCGGACCGTAAGCCGCATTGCAGTATTTATCGATGAGAGCGTCAACATCGGCATCGGGATTCCAATGGAGCTTGGCATGGAGCCAGAGTTTCATCTCTGAGAGGTCGCCAAGACCTGAGAACTGGTGCTGGGTCGAAACACCGCGGATACCAAGACGCTTGTAGTAGCGCATACTGCCGCCCATGATGTACATGTTAGGATAAGGAATCATCCAGTCGCGGAAGTTGGCAAGGTACTCCCAGACATAGGTGCCGTTCTTTGGATTGGTGACATTGTTGCAGAAGGCTGCAAGTGAACCCTGCGAACGCTCGTTACAGTCGGCAGGAAGACAGTGATTACGCCAAAGCTCGGCTGAGCATCCGCCGATATTCTTCTCAAGTGGGAAGTTCTTAGGCTGACGGTCTCCGTATGGAAGAAGGTTGAAGCGCAAGTTGGGATACTTATCTGCAAAGTGCTTGCCGATTCGGTTAGCCAAAATATAGACCTGAACAGAATAGACCTCAGAGCCGTCAGGATCCAGATTGTCACGGACGAGCTTTGTGCAGCCTTCGCACTCGCAATAGTCGGCGCAGTCACCAATGGCGATAGAAAGCTCGCGGCGGTTTGGATTCTTCTCTAAAAATGCTCCGATTTCAGCGAGCAGTGTCTTCCACATCTCTTCATTGGAGATGCAGACCCAGTTGTAGTTTCGAGCCTTGCGGGATACTTCTGCAGCCATCTGGGCGGAAATACCTTCACCGTTTTCACCGTTGTAGTTGCGAGGATCCTTTGAACGGATGTATGCGAACCATTCAGGGTGTGTGGCAGCATACTTTTTGCGGCTGATCCAACGAACCGTTACGGCATGGTTGTAATCAGTTTCATAGTCGCGTGCCAAATCGGGATAGCCGGCACTATTTGCGCTCTTCCACGAGACATGATAACGCAACTTTGTCGCGAACTTGAAGTCATACCAGCCGGTATCAGACCATGTTGAGCGAACCGCATACATAAATGGAGCGTCAACCAGCTTGAAGTCACCGGGAATCTCAAGTTTTTTGATTGTCGGAACATAATCGTAGTCGCGTGTACAGAAAACTACACCGAGATACTCAAGAAACTCGTATGCGGCATAGACGATACCACGAGAACGATCACCGGTAATCTCTAATGTCTTTGCATCCTTTACGCGAATGCAAATCTCTTCAGGATTGCCGGCCTTGTAAGGAGAGCCGACCAAAATCGTGTTATAGCCTTTGAGAGGTTCATCAGCAATCATTATCGGAGCACCTGAAATGCGCTCCAAGAACGACGACAACTCTTTTGCTGCATACTGAGCCCCTTTCGGAGCATCCTTATGAACGACAATAACGCTCTTTGTTAAGCCATCCTCGGCTATAGCGAACGGCTCAACAGCAGGCTTGTCGGCAAAAACAGTACCGGCAATAACGGCAATCGCACAAGCGAATATGCGCTTCGATATCTTTTCAATCATCATATTAATCTCCAAATTGAAGAGTTTAAGCCTAAGCGTCCCGCCCTAACGGACGGATAGCTTAGGCGACTTCATCATTACTTTGTAACCGTTCTCTCAAAGAGCCTGGGGCTGACAAGGGTGATATCCTTGACATCAATATACTCGCAGGGGTGGAGAATACCGGGCATTACCCAAATGCGGGATTTCGGGAAAAGACGACGCTTTCCAAGGCAGATTGTCTTCCAAACACCCTTCTCTTCCAATCGGCCGACAATGGCCTGATTCGCGACTTCCATGCTCCTGTTCACGAGAATGCCATTTGGATACCACTTCTGGTAGATTCCCATGTAAGCGGCAGATGGATCGCCATCGACGGTTGTACCGAGACGGACTGTTGCAAAGACATACCAGTCACCGGTTTGATCCTGAGGAATCTCGTAACCGATTTCGGCAAAGTTTGGATTCATCCAAATCGATTCAGGCTCGCCTTTAAGTGAAATACTGATGCGAGCGTATTCTGTACCGTCCTTATCACGCCCCTTGATCATACGCTTACCACCGGTAAGCTTTGAGGCTGGGACTGAAATAACGACACTTTGCGGGGTATAATTGGTTGGCGACAAATCTGCGCCGAACATATTGGTAATGCGTTTGCCATAATCTGCACCGCCTTCAGCATACCAATGATGATAACGGGCGGTTGAGGAATCATTAGCCAACGCGTGCCACTCATAGTACAGGCTCTTCAATGATGGTAGATTGACCTTCATCGCCGCGGCGGGAGCCTTCATATCGCGATAACGCCAAATTGCCAAACCGACGGCAGGAATCTTTGCGCGGAGAACGCGGGGCAGATATCTGGGATCTTTGCGAACGCTACTATGAGCGCGGGACAGAGCATTGTAGATTCGGACGCAATCGACATCTGACAAATAGTGGGATGTATCAGGAACATAGCAACCGTACCAGGTCCAACGCTGACGCAAACGGGCATGTTCAACGATATCTACATATTCTCTTATGTACTTTGCGGCAGGGCCGTAAGCGGCGTTTACATAAGTATTGATGAGTTTATCGACATCATAGTCGGGATTCCAATGGAGCTTGGCATGAACCCAAAGCTTCATTTCCGAGAGATCGCCAAGACCTGAGAACTGATGCTGGGTTGAAACACCGCGAACGCCTAGACGCTTGTAGTAACGCATGCTGCCACCCATGATGTACATATTGGGGTATGGAATCATCCAATCGCTGAAGTTAGCGAGATATTCCCAAATATATGTGCCGTTCTTGGGATTGGTGACATTGCCGCAGAAGGTTGCAAGTGAGAACGCTGAACGCTCGTTGTTGTCTGCCGGCAAGCAGTGGTTGCGCCAAAGCTCAGCAGACGAGCCACCGACATTTGGCTCAAGGGGGAAATTCTTTGGATGACGGTCGCCATAAGGAAGCATGTTGAAGCGGACATTGGGATACTTCTTGGCGAAGTGCTTGGCAATACGATTCGCCAAGATATAGGTCTGAACCGATGGAATGAGAGAACCATCAGGATCCGGATATTTGGCTACGAGTTTAAGGCAGTCGTTGCACTCGCAATAGTCGGCGCAGTCACCAATCGCAACTGAAAGCTCACGACGGGTAGGATCCTTTGCAAGCGTAGCTTCAATGCCGGCCAAAAGAACCTTCCACATTTCTTCGTTTGAGATACAGACCCAATTGTAGTTGCGGGCCTTACGAGCGACCTCGTCAGCGACACCGGCGGTAACACCGCCGCCACTCTCGCCATTGTAGTTGCGGGGGTCTTTTGCGCGAACATAGGCAAACCATTCGGGATGATTCTTTGCTTCGGGACAAACCTTAGTGCTTAACCAGCGATAAGGAATAGCGTGGTTATAGTCGGTTTCGTAATCACGGGCAAGGTCTGGATAACCGGCCTTTGTCGCAAGTCCCTTATGGACAAGCAAGCGGAGCTTCATTGAAGAAGCGAAGTCATGCCAGCCTGTGTCGGACCAGGACGAACGCTCTGCATACATAAAAGGAGCATCGACCTTATTGTAATCGGCGGGGAGCTCAAGACGAGCCACTCTTGGGACAAAATCATAATCGCGAGCGCAAAATACGACACCGAAATACTCGAGCAAATCGTATGCTGCATAGAGTGTTCCGCGTGAACGGTCACCTGTCACTTCAAGTGTATTTTCGTTCTTGACTCTAACGCAAATCTCATCAAGCTCCTTTGGCTTGTAGGGAGTACCGACGAGAATTGACTTGTAGCCTTTGACGGGCTTATCCGCAACCATGAATGTCGCTCCTGAAAGGCGACCCAAGAAGTCGGCAAGCTCCTTAGCGGCATATTTAACACCGGGCTTGGCATCCTTATCGATAACGATGACAGCCTGTGCCTTACCCGCATCTGCAATAACAAATGTAGCCGGCTCATCAGCTGCGACAACACTCGACCAAATGACAGCAACTGCTGCCATTGCGAGAAGTTTTTTCACAAACAGTCTTATTTTCATGTTTTTATCCTTTCAAAATGAAATTATTTTGCTACCGAATTCTCAATGACAGCGGGGCTAATAAGCTTAATGCCCTTGACATCAATATACTCGCAGGGATGAAGGACACCCGGCATTACCCAAATGCGCGATTCGGGAAAGAGACGACGCTTGCCAAGGCAGACGGTCTGCCACTTGCCCTTATCCTTTATGCGACCGACAACAGCCTGATTTGCAACCTCCATATTGCGTTTGACAAGGAAGCCGTTCGGATACCACTTCTGATACATACCGACATAAGCTACGGTCGGATCACCGTCAAACATTGTTCCTACGCGAATATCGGCAAAGACATACCAATCCCCTGCCTCTTCTGGCTTGACCGTATAACCGATTTCGGCAAAGTTTGGATTCATCCAAATCTTTTCAGGCTCGCCCTGAAGAGAAATCTTGATTCGGGCATACTCCGTACCATCCTTATCGCGACCCTTTACCATGCGCTTACCGCCGGTAAGCTCCTTAGCGGTGATGTCGCGGACAGTCAACTTGGGGATGTGGTTGGTCGGCTGGAAGTCTTTGCCAAACATCTGAGTTATGCGCTTATTATAATCGGATCCACCCTCTGAATACCACTTCCAATAGGTTGAATTGGATGTGTCATCGACGATGGAGTGCCACTTCTTCCAAAGATCCTGCAATGGAGGCATCTTTACGCGCATCGCCTGTGCAGGACCGAGCATATCCTCATAACGCCAAATCGCTACGCTGATTGCGGGAATAATCGCACGACGGACTGTTGGGAGGTATTGCTTGTTGTAGCGACTTACAGCGGCTTCTGCCGCAACGGCAGCCTTGTATATCTTCACGCAATCATCGTCTGAAAGGAAATGGGAAGTGTCAGGCACATAGCAGCCATACCATGTCCAACGCTGGCGCAGGCGGGCGTGTTCAACAATGTTGACATATTGACGAATGTATTTTGCGGCAGGGCCGAAGGCAGCATTGCAATATGTGTCGATAAGCTTATCGATATCGGCATCGGGATTCCATTGAAGTTTGGCATGGAGCCAAAGCTTCATCTCGGAGAGGTCGCCCAGCCCCGAGAACTGATGCTGCGTGACTACACCGGTTACGCCCAGACGCTTGTAGTAGCGCATACTTGCGGCCATAATATAAACATTCGGGAATGGAATCATCCAATCGCTGAAGTTAGCGAGATATTCCCAAACATAAGTACCGTTTTTGGGATTGGTAACCTTGTCGCAGAAAAGAGCCAGTGAATACTTTGAACGCTCATTGCAGTCGGCTGGCAAGCAGTGGTTGCGCCAAAGCTCGGCGGAGCAACCGCCGACATTAGGCTCTAGGAAGAGGTTTGTCGCAGCGGGCTGACGGCCTCCGTAGGGAAGCATATTGAAGCGGACATTGGGATACTTCTTCGCAAAATGCTTACCGATCCGGTTAGCAACCAGATATGTCTGGACGACAGGAAGAATTGAACCATCAGGGTCAGGATATTTTGCTACAGTTTCAAGACACTTATCGCATTCGCAGTAATCGGCGCAGTCACCGATGGCAACTGAGAGTTCGCGGCAATTTGGATTCTTTGCCAATGTCGTTTCGATACCATCTAAAAGCACCTTCCACATCTCTTCGTTGGACATACAAATCCAATTGTAGTTGCGAGCCTTGCGGGCAACCTCTTCGGCTACACCGGCGGTAATGCCGCCGCCCTGCTCGCCATTGTAGTTGCTGGGATCCTTTGAGCGGACATACGCAAACCACTCAGGATGCTTTTTGGCTTCAGGATGCTTGCTGACCCAACGATACGGTATGGCATGGTTGACATCCCACTCGTAGTCGGCAGCAAGATCGGGGCATTCCTTCCACCCGCGCAAGGAATAGCGAAGACGCGAGGTGTTTTCGGGGCTCACACGCCCCGTATCAGACCATGTACTGCGGACTGCCCACATACAGGGCGCATCGACCTTGCTGAAGTTGCCGGCAATCTCAACACGGTTTGTTTTAGGAATATAATCCCAATCGCGAGTACAAAAAACAACGCCTAATGATTCCAAAAGCTCATATACGGCGTAAAGAGCACCGCGGGATCTGTAGCCTGTAAGCTCAAGCGTATTGGCGTCCTTGACGCGGATGCAAAGCTCATCAACCTGATCGGTCTTGTAAGGTGTACCAATTAAAATTGATTTTAAGCCAGGAAGAGGCTTATCTGAAATCATAAAACGCGCACCAGACATCTTGCCCAAATAATCGGCAAGCTCACGGGCGGCAAACTTAATACCGGGCTTGGCATCAGAGGGAATAACAATTACCGCTGCAGCCTGACCATTATCCACTAGAACAAATGGCTTAACATCAGCAAAAAGAGATGTAGCGGCTATAAGAACCGTCGCAAAAAACAACGAAAACAAATATCGGTTGCAAATCATCATTTCCTCCTTATCGTAAACGCCCAAACCGCACACAAATCGCCTATGGCGACTTGCTTCAGGATTCGATTTAAGCAGCTCAAAAAGCTAAAGAGCAAAGATGGAGCTGCGATCAAATTCACGCCGCCGGGTTTATGGCGGCGTGAATATGATAACACTCCTTATTTCTTAGCAGGAGCAGCGGGAGCGGCAGGAGCTTGAAGTGCCGGCTGAGTCTTGCTGATGAAATCAGGATCAAGAAGAGTGATACGATGAAGGTCGGTATACCTTGGAAGAGCTTCAGGATTGGTGCTCTGAACAAGATTAATCTTCATACCAGCCTCAAGCTTGACAACGCCAAGACTGACAATCTGCCATGCCTCGTCGCCAAGTGAACCTGTCACATGGGTACGGGCAGGAGTCTGGATAGCTCCACACTCGGTGCAGTGCTGAGGTGTGGTGACAGTTGCCATGGCTGCATTCTGATCAAGAGGAATGGAAGCACCGGAACGGAGCTTGAGAAGAATGTGCCATGTACCGGCCTCAGCAGGCTTAACGGTGTAAGTAATAGCCTTTACGGGAGCGTTGGTATTGAAGTTGGCGAGACGAGCATACTGGAAATTGTCAATTGTATCCTTCTCAAGACGAACATTCGCATCCTTGTCAAACTTGTTGGCCTCAATAACGATTGAGTAAGGCTTGGCAGGTGCGGCAGGGGCAGCCGGTGCCGCCGGCTTCTGAGCAAAAGCCGAAGCAGTTGCGAGAACGAACGCAAGTGGAGTGAGTAGATAACTTTTCATGGTGAAGTATTCCTTCTTTTTAGTTTTGGAGTGTTAATTAAAACGACCTCTATCTTACAAAAAGAAGTTATTTTTTGTCAATTACAATAAATAGCCTCCATCGCTCAATAGAAGTAGTGACGATATAGAAACAAGATTAATCTTGCAACAGACCGCCAAATTCCTGTAAGCAGTTTCCATGCCAACCAGCGAAGAAAACAACCGAAACTTGAGTCGGCTCTCAGAAGTAGATATAATAGTAATGGTTCGTATTCACTTATTTCCCTGCCGGAGACAAGTTTTTTCTATAGCGGAAACCATAGAACGGTACCTGCCGGACGCATCACCCAAACTTAATTAACCACCTACTGGGCAAATACCATGAGCACAACTGAACGCACCTTTCAAGGCAGTTTCATCACATCGCCCGAAATGGCATCTCTTAAACCTAATCATGTCTTTCACAAGCAGCTTGACCGAGAGGCTGAAAAGAATTTTGACCTTTCTGTTTCAAATCGTCACATACTCTTCAGGAAAGAAATTGTTGTCGATGCAGAAGATATCAAGAATGCCAAAGCCTTTATAACCGCCGACGATTTTTACAAGCTCTACATCAATGGCTCCTTTGTGGCTCAGGGCCCTGCCGCAGGTTACCACTTCAACTATTTTTACAATGAGATACCCATTGGCGAGTTTTTACGGGAAGGAAAAAACACAATTGCCGTTCATACTTACTATCAGGGGCTTATCAACCGCGTTTGGGTCTCCGGAGATAATCGCCATGGTTTAATTCTCGATGTAGTCTCAGGTGATAAAACGCTCGTCTGCTCTGACACATCCTTCAAGTGTGCCACCCACAGCGGTTATTCTTCAATAGGCATTGCGGGCTATAAGACCCAATTTCTTGAATCCTACAACACAAACGCCCCGGAAGTAGGCTTTGAAAAGGATGATTTTGACGATTCCGATTGGGTAAACGCCGTCCCCCACCCTCTATCCGATGACTACACACTTGTTCCCCAGCCGTCGGAACTTGTCATAACTGAAGAGATTCCCCCTGTTAGCGTAATCAGGTTGGACAACGGTGGATTACGCATCGACTTCGGTGCTATCTTTGTCGGCACACTTTACTTTACCGCAAAGGGAGAAGCAAATGACAAACTCACCCTCTACTTTGGGCAAGAGCTCAACGACGATGGAAGCGTCCGCCATAAAATGCGCTGCAATTGCGACTATATCGGCGAGATGATTCTTTCGGGTAAAGAAGACCACCTTCGCGAATTTGACTACAAGAGCTTCCGCTATGCAGAGATTATTCCCGAAGACAATGCAAGAGTTGAAATCTCCGATATTAAGCTGATAGCCCGCCACTATCCCTTTGAGCTCCGCGCAAAGCCTTCCTTTACCGATTCCTCGCTTGAACCGATTTGGAATCTATGCGTCGACAGCTTCAGATATGGTGTTCAAGAGCAAATTATGGACTGTATGGATAGAGAAAAAGGTTACTATCTTGGAGACGGTTGTTATACCATGTTTACATATGGTCTATTAACTAAAGATTGGACGCTCTCCCGAAAGTTCATTAAAGACTTTCTGCGCACAACCTTTGTTGACCGTGGGCTGCTGACTTGCGGCAACTGCTCAAAGATGCAGGAGATTGCCGAATATCCGTTTATGTTAATTCTCTTCGCATGGCTCTTCCTGCAGGAGTCTGGCGACAAAGACTTCATCGATTCAGTATACAATCAATTTGCCGATATTTTAGATTGCTACAAAGAACGCTATGCCCTTGAAGATGGGCTGATTGCCAATCTTGACAAATGGTCTGTCGTAGAATGGCCAAAGAATTATCAGGACAACTATGACGCCGACATCTCTGAAGGCAAGGTTTGCACGGCAATCCATAATGCAATAAACGCCTACTACATCGGAGCTGTCAAATCTCTAAATGAGATAGCGAAGCTGATTGGAAGACCCCCATACGCAGATGCAGAGCTTCTAGAAAACGCATTCCGAAAAGCCTTCTATGATTCAGAGCGGCACCTCTTCAAAGATGCCGTAGGCTCAACCCATATAAGTCTCCCCGCCAATACCTATGCCGCATTTTTCCAATTACAGGATGATCCGCTCTTTATGGACAGCTACATTGCATTATTGCGTGAAAAATGCTTTAGCAGTGTAAATATGTTCCAGATATTCCCCGTGCTGTGCCAACTCTTCAGAGATGGATATTCTGCGCTTGCCCATGAAATCATCTCGTCAGACGAAACCTGGAAGCGCATTATACGCGAAGGCGGAACTCGCTCTTTTGAAGGCTGGGGACGGGACACAAAATGGAATACCTCCCTATTTCACCTTACACTTGCATGCGGAGCGGCATTCCTCTGCGACTGGAATCCAGCCAAAGCCACCGCCTTTGGCGAATAATCATAATTTACCTAAAAAGGATTCTCTGGCCAATTGTGCTTTGGATAACGGCCACGCATTTCCTTTCTGACAAGAGGATAGCCCGTTTTCCAGAAACTTGCCAAATCGTCCGTCACCGCAACAGGACGCTGCGCGGGAGATAAAAGCGTAATTTTAACTGGCGCGCTCCCACCAGCCAGCATAGGCGTTGAACTCACGCCGAAGAAATCCTGTAGTTTTGCAGAAATAATCGGCGTCTCACCTTGGTCATATCTGATGCGGGCACGATGGCCACATGGTAAAATCCAAGTAGTGGGTGCAAGCTTATCAATCTCTCTTTGACGGTGACCTACATAAGCATCCAACAAAGGTAAAAGATCGATACGGAGAATATCCTCCCAACGCCTCACACCATCAAGCCAACCCTCAAAAAATTCTTCAAGGTTTCCTTCTAGAGCCTCGTCACTGACATCTTGCCAACCCGAAGCTGGCAATATACGCCTCAAAAACAAGATTCGCGCTTGAAGATTGCGACTCTCCGGGGTCCACCCCAAATTAGATACGCCGTGAAGTCTTATCCCCTCAAGGAGAGCGGAAAATGCCTTATCTGATGGCGGGGACGGCAATTGAGCATCAGAGAAAACAATCGCCCCTAGGCGCTTCCTGCGTAAAGCCACAACTCGATCCGATCGGCGATCCCATTTGCAAATATCCTCTACCTTGATTTGCGAAGCGAAATCGGCCTCAATATCGCTAGGATCAACAGGAGCCGCCAAACGCACCAGGCCATCTGCTCCGCTGTCCTGCATCTCAGCGACAACAATCATCGATTCTCCGGCAAAGCCGCTCTCAATGGCAACACGCGCACCATGTCCGCCAACCATACGGAAAAGACCGTTATTATCTCGCTTCTGTGCAATCCTGTCTGGAAAAGCCCATGAAAGCATCCGCCCGACATCGCACGAAGCGGAATCATTTTTAGGGAAAGCCCGACTCCAAGCATTAGACAATTTTCGGACGCGCTCAACCCAATCTCTTGGAAGGCGTGTCTCACCTGCCAAATCCAGGTCGCCCTTTACGCGCATAACCAGACGGCGAATATCGTCCTCAAAACGCAATTTCGTCTCAGAGGCGGCCTCCTCAACAACAGCAGCACAAAGAGCCGCTTCCCTTGCCGCCCCCACCTCTGCCGCATGGTCAATCATATGCGCCAAACGGGGATGAGCCGAAATCTTACATAAACGCCGTCCTCGTTCAGTTATAATACGGTTATCATCTAACGCATCAAGCGAATGAAGAAGTTCTCCGGCAAGACGCCAAGCAGACTCGGGAGGCTCTGTCGGCCAAGGTAGAGCCGAACGCTCACTAGCCCCCCACAAGGCCGCTTGAAGACGGACTGGTGCAAGATCGGCATCCAAAATCTCAGGCAAAGCCTCAGGCAAAAGCGCTCCGTCAGTCTGCTCGTCCCAAAGTCGATAACAGACGCCAGGACAAAGACGACCCGCTCTGCCTCGGCGCTGATCGGCCCTGTCGCGGGTGACCCTCACAGTCTCCAGGCGGGACATTCCGTTATACGGAGAAAATCTGGAAACCCTAGACCATCCGCTATCAACAACGACCTTAATATCCTGAATAGTTAAGCTGGACTCGGCAATTGATGTCGACAAAACAACCTTACGCCTGCCACTCAAAGAGGGAGCAACAGCCCTATCCTGCATCTCTCTTGATAATGCACCGTAAAGAGGATAAATATCGACATCCGAAGGAAGAGCCGCCTTCAGCAAAAGCTGTTCAGTACGGCGAATCTCGCCCTCACCAGGCAGAAATGCCAAAATGCCACCGTCGGTTTCTCTAATCGCCCTCAATATCCCCGAAGCGGCAACCTCATGAATTGGCACCATTCCGGGAGAATTGCTCAAATAGCGGGTTTCAATTGGCCAAGTGCGCGCTGTTGCCCTGACAATACGGCAGTCATCGCCCAAATGATCGGCGACACCTTCAGCATCAAGTGTTGCCGACATCACAATTATACGCAAATCAGGGCGCAAAACCGCGCGCATATCCAATGTCAACGCAAGACCAAAGTCCGCATGAATACTTCTTTCGTGAAACTCGTCAAAAATTATAAGCCCAATATCGGCAAGCTCGGGGTCATGCAAAAGACGCTGTACCAGCAACCCCTCAGTCAAAATCTCAATTTTCGTTTTATCGCTTACGCAATGCTCCAATCTTACCTGATAGCCGACGAGACCGCCTACCCTGTCGTCAACCAGACGCGACATAGATGAAGCCGCCATACGGGCGGCCAATCTTCGTGGCTCCAGCAGGATTATCTTACGGCCCTCCAGCCAAGGTTCGTTCATAAGAAACGGAGCCGTAAGCAGCGTCTTGCCCGTTCCCGGCGGAGCCTGCAAAACAACAGGTTTATTAGCAGAAAGGGCGTCCGCCACATCTGGCAAGACGCCCCTTATCGGTAAATCT
Organism: Kiritimatiellia bacterium; assembly: GCA_045603485.1. Lineage (GTDB taxonomy): Bacteria > Verrucomicrobiota > Kiritimatiellia > RFP12 > JAAYLN01 > RGIG5952. The sequence goes on from JAZUMF010000085.1 coordinate 25,726, forward strand.
GGAAGCTTCATAAATCTTCCATCCGTCTCTTGAAAATCAAGAGAGGAAATTTACTTGCGACGGATAGACTTAATAACGACAGGTGTCGTAGGAACATCCTGCATGCCATTCTTAAAGCCAGTCTGAACCGCGGCAATCTTGTCAACCACATCCATACCGGCAACAACGCTGCCAAATACAGCATAGCCATAACCTCTGGGATCCGGCGAACGGAAATTCAAAAAGCCGTTATCAACAGTATTGATAAAGAACTGGCATGTTGCACTGTCGACAATCATCGTGCGAGCCATAGCGATAGTGCCGCGACGATTTTCAAGACCGTTATTTGCCTCGTTCTTAATCGGAGCCTTGGTTGACTTCTGAGTCATATCAGCAGTAAAGCCGCCACCCTGAACCATAAAGTTAGGGATCACACGATGGAAAATCGTTCCATCATAAAACTTCGCATCGACATACGAAAGGAAGTTTGCAACCGTAACAGGAGCCTTAGCCTCGTTGAGCTCGATTTCGACATTTCCAAGAGTCGTCTCCATGACGACAGTGACTGTATCTGCCATTTTCTTCGTTTCCTTTTCTGTAGGCTTGGCAGAATTGGCGAAAGCCAATGTAGCGCAAGCCGCAATAACTGAGATGAATGCCAATCGCTTCATAACAACTCCATCAATTATACCACAAAACCAAATTTATTGATTTGCCTTTGCAAGCCCATCAAGAATATCGCATGCAATCGCAGGGAATCGACCCATAGGATCAGGACCGACATTAAGCATATAGTTAGAACCGATTGAAGCACATTTATTTTTAAGCTCCAAAATCTGCTCCACACTCTTGTAAGAAGTGTCAGTTGGGCGATACCCCCATGAATCATTCATGGTTCCAACAGTTTCATACAAAGCATTCGGATCAGTATCCTTCGCAACCTGATTATCCAATGGCGTATGATAGTCGCCAAGATTATGCCCTATACGGCCACTGATAAGACAGCCGGGCTGATACTTGCGAACCATATCATGAAGCTCCGTTGCCTGCTCAAGAGAAATAGTTACAGGGACATCAAACCAAACAAGGCACAAATCGCCATATTGAGTTAAAATCTCCTCAACCTGAGGCTTTGACTTACGCTCAAAATAACGAGAAAAATCGTGCTTTTCAACATCAGGCCAATCCCAGTCATTACGCCATGGACGACCGCCGAAGCCCCAACCGCGCAAGCCGCCGCCATCGGGATCGCTCCAATCAAGATCCTGCGAATAATAAAGACCAAGCTTAATACCGGTCGCACGGCAAGCCTCCGCAATCTCCTCGATAATATCGCGCTTAAAAGGTGTCGCATCAACAACATTGAATTTTGAGACACGGCTGTGATAAAGGGCAAAACCCTCATGATGCTTTGATGTAATGACAAAGTATTTCATACCGGCATCGCGAGCGCGCTTCATCCAATCCATCGGATCAAAAAAGATAGGATTAAACGCCGCCGCAAGCTTCGCATATTCATCTACTGGAATGCGAGCCGAATGCTGAAGCCACTCGCCATAAGGATGAAGCCCCGGCTTACCCTTCCACTCACCGCCCAAAAGAGTATAAAGTCCCCAATGGGCCATCATACCAAACTGAGCTTCCTTAAACCATTTTTTTGATGCCTGCAACTCAGGCGAATCAACTTGTACCTTTTCTTGTTCCATAAAACCCTCAAGTTATTTTAACTATTACAAATATAAAAAACGCTCCCAAAAAAGTCAAGCGCTTTGTGGTGTCAGACTGTTACACTTGACACCCCACCCCTCAAGCTTGCTATACTAAACTAGCGATTCAGTTTACCACTAAGAATTATTCAAATTGTAGCTCACCGACTTATCGCGTGAATAACACTTGAAGTCTGTAAGTAAATCCGTTACAATGATTGTAGGAACAGATAGACAAACTTGAATTTGACGAGGAGATTACTTATGGAAAAGATATGGGATGAAATGTATGAAGCTGCAAAATCCGTATTGAATGAACGGAGAATTTCGGAATATGTCACCTGCAGAGAGGTATCTGCTGCAGTTCTTTCAAAATCAGGAAAGATATATACAGGTGTTTGTATCGACACCTGCTCAACACTTGGAATTTGTGCAGAAAGAAATGCTATTTTTAATATGATTACTAATGGTGAGCAAGAAATTGATAAAGTTCTTTGCATTTTACCTGATGGTTCTAACGGTGCTCCTTGTGGTGCTTGTCGAGAACTTATGGTTCAACTTATGGCAGGAAATTATTATGATATAGAAATTATGCTTGATTATTTCACAGGCAAAACCATAAAACTCGGTGAAATAACTCCTGAATGGTGGATTAAATAAATTCCAATTTAACGAGGTGATTAAGATGATTGATATTACTGCTTGGATGGAAAACTTTTTACAAGCATTAAATGAAACCTTTGCAAACCGTGTATGGTTTGTTGGCCTGCAAGGTAGTTATGGTCGTGGCGAAGCTGGCGTCAAAAGCGATATTGATATTGTTGTTATTTTGAATGAATTGTCTTCCGCAGATATAAAAGTTTACAATGCTATGTTGGATACCTTGACCCACCGAGAACTGATTTGCGGTTTTCTTTCAGGAAAAAAGGAAATTATGAATTGGGAGCCGTCGGACTTGTTTCAATTTTGCTATGACACCATACCCAGCAAGGGAAG
>JAZUMF010000086.1:0-43307 GCA_045603485.1 Kiritimatiellia bacterium
TGTCGCCGAAAGGCGGAATCTCCGGCTGAAGCCCGCTTTACAAGCCAAAACAAAACTGCTATAATACCGACAACAAGCAAGAAAGCTTCGTCAGCACAGGGCTACGCAACGAGTGTTGCACTGGCTACTGGATGGCGGGGGTACATTTTGGGTGATTATTATGAAATATACTGACAATAAACTTTCGAAGATTTCATTTCCTGTCGGAGGAATTGGTGCAGGGTGCATTGGCCTTTCTGGATGGGGAGCTTTAATTGACTGGGAAATTTTCAATAGTCCAAATAAATCCTCGACATTGGGTGTTACTCACTTTGCTGTTCGTGCTGAGAAGAATGACGAGGTGGTGGACTTTAGGCTTTTGCAAGGCGATATTCCTTTATCATTTTATCCGGGGAATGGCTATGGGCCAAGTACTTCTTATCTTAGTGGGTGGCCTCACTTTGAGAATTGCGAATTTAATGGTTCCTTCCCTACCGCCAGACTTACTCTATCGGACGCTCGTTTTCCGGGAAAGCCATCCCTTAACGCTTGGAGTCCATTTGTCCCAAGCGATTCGCGTACGGCATCAATGCCTGTCGCATGCTTTGATATCGATATAACGAATGATACCGATGAGGAATATACCTACTCATGTATCGGTGTGTTGTCTAATCCATGGCATGGAGCTAATCGTAAATCGGAAATTAGGGAGCGAACAATTTTCTGCGAAAGTGGCGAGGCTGAAACATCTCTTTTAGCGCAGGATCTTTCATTGACTCTTGTCGAGGGCGATGGTGAATTTTCTTATCAAACTCATTTTTATCGCGGTACTTGGATGGATTACCTTGAAATGTACTATCGCGATGCAATGAGAGGTGGTAATTTCATAGAGCGTAAATATACCGACGAGCCTATTCCTCCTTCCGAATCTGCCGATGTTTATAAAAAATCTGACCACTCTTTGCTTTGCATAAGGTTTAAGCTTCGGCCGGGTGAATCTAAAAGGACTCGTTTTGCCTTTTCGTGGAATGCTCCGTTGCGTGAAAACAATTGGAATGCCAAATCGGTAGAGCGAGCAAAACAACTGGGAATTCCCAACCGCTGGCGAAACTATTACGCAACCCAATGGAACAACTCTCTTGATTCTGCCAACGAATTTTCAAGACGCCATAATGAAATCCACAGGGCTGTCACGGCCTTTCGCGATGCTTTGTTTTCAACGACTATGGCTGAGTCTGTTATTGAGGGAGCTTCTGCCAACTTGTCAACTCTCATATCTCCCACATGTCTTCGCCTTGAAGATGGCACATTTTACGGTTGGGAGGGCGTCGGCACTAATAAAGGTTCCTGTGAGGGCTCATGCACTCATGTTTGGAATTATGCGCAAGCACTTCCTTTCCTCTTTCCGGACCTTGAGCGTTCCATGCGCGAGGCTAACTTCAAATACGGCGTTGACGAGAATGGCGGCAGTCACTTCCGTATCCTTCTGCCATTGGGCATTAAGGCAAACCCGGATGATTTTCGCCCATGCGCTGACGGACAATTCGGCGATGTCATGAAGTCGTATCGGGATTGGAAAATCTCAGGTGACAATGAATGGCTCTCTAAGTGGTGGCCGATTATACGCAGTTTGGTTGCGTATGCCTGGTCAGACAAAAATCCCGATCGATGGGATCCAGACAGGTCGGGTATTTTGACAGGTCGCCAGCACCACACTCTTGACATGGAGTTGTTCGGTGCAAATGCTTGGCTTTCGAGCCACTACCTGGGCGCACTTAAAGCTGCAGTTGAGATGGCTCTCGCCGTTGAAGACTTTGACTTTGTGGCTGAATGCGACGAGGTACTTATGCGTGGCACTCCAAGAATAAATGATGAGCTTTTTGAGGACGGCCTATTCATCCAAAATATCGACCTTAAGGATAAATCCATACCCGATTCGTTTGATGCCTCTGATAAATACTGGAATGATGAAGCCGGCGAAATCAAATATCAGATTGGTAAGGGCTGTGAAATTGACAGTGCTTTGGGGCAATTTCACGCATCCCTTTATGGCTTGGGCGACATTCTTGACCCAGAGAAGGTAAAGTCTCATCTTTTGTCTGTATACAAGCGCAATTACATTCCAAAGATGCGCGACTTCTTTAATCCTTGGCGCAACTTTACCATCAATGATGAAGCTGGCGTCATAATGTGTACCTGGGACAATGAGGATTTACCTGCTATTCCACTCTCCTATAATTCTGAAACGATGAATGGCTTTGAGTGGACATACGCTGCCCATTTGGCTCTGGTCGGCTTAACGGACAAGGCTACTGAAATCGCCAATGCTATACGCAACCGCTACGATGGCGAAAAGCGCAACCCTTGGAATGAAATTGAATGTGGCAACAACTATGCCCGCAGTATGGCCGCCTATGGCGTGATTGTCGCATGGAGCGGCTTCCACTTTGATATGCCTCGCAAGGAGATTGGATTTGCACCTAAGACCGCAGGCGATTTCACCACATTTTGGTCAATCGGGACGGCATGGGGCACCTTTAGTGTTAGTGCCGACGGCTGTAGGCTGGATGTCATCTCCGGTGAGCTTCCAATTGAGACTTTGCGTCTTGACTTCTCTACCCCTGCCGTTTATTTCAATGGCAAGCTTCTTGCCAAGGGTGAAGAAAATTGTTGGAACATCTGATGGTAAAGCGCATTTTTAACTAATCTTTGCAATCTCAGCAGACAACTCTTGATTATAGGATGGTTCTATGGATAAAAATAAGTGGCCATTACTTACGATGCGGCAAATGGATTCAACGACATTTAACCGCGCTGACATTTTGGAATTGATTAAAATCAATGCTAAATATCCAGAAAGCTGCGATGAATATTGGCTTGCCGAGGGTTACCCTTTTACTGCCGAGGCTTCGATTCAACGCGCAAAGGAAATCGGCAAAATTTCTACGGAGCTCGAAAAGGTCGGGATTATACCCGGCTTTCAGCAAGGGGTCACACTAGGCCATGGAGGCGTCCTGCACAACCCTCCAAAAGATTGCTTCTTGCCGCCGGAGGATGCTTTTCAGGTCGATTCCAATGGCGTCCGTACTGAATTTTTCTGTCCGACCAGCCCATACATATTAAAGCACGAAGAGATATTTGCCGAAACATATGTTCGCGAAGGTAAACTGTCGTCGTTTTGGCTTGATGACGATTTGCGGATGGGCTTCCGTGCAGGACCAAGGTTAGTCTGCTGCTGGTGCGACCGATGCCTTGCCCTCTTGAATGAAAAAGCGGGAACATCATACACTCGGGAGGAATTTATAGAACGGCTATCATCTGACGCCGACGAAGACAATCTTCGCGCCGTCTGGGCCGAGTTCAAGGCTGAAAGCCTTGCGAAATTTGCGGCGGCGGCAAGGCGTGGAGCCAAACGCGCAAATCCCGACATTCGCATGGCGTATCAGGCAATCGCCTCAGACACTATTGTCAGCGGTGAGGACAACCGGCTGATACTTGAGGCACTATCTGACGGCTTCAGGGACACCGTCGGTATCAGGACCGGCCATGGCTTTTATGACGAAGTTAATCCTCGCAGCCATCTTCCGCTAAAGATGTTGGCGGCGGCACGCGAGGCGGAAAGGTGCCGTGCCTATCCTAACTGGAATGGCACAATTGCCTACGAGCAGGAAAATTATCCCCACTACGCAATGGAGAAGAGTGCCGAGGCTATCGTCAAAGAAGGCGCGATAGCCTTGGCTGTCGGTTGTGACACGCTGACGCAATATTGGTACTCAAGCGCCTTTCCAGAGCCGTTTGACCACTATGAGGATGTCGCCCGCATAACCGCCGCTTGGCGTCCCTATATGGAAAGGCTCTCCGAGCTTGCAAAGGCAACTCATCTTGGCGGCGTTACCCGTCCGCAAGACGAGAAGATAATGATTGGCAAGGACAACACATTCGTTTCTCTTGGCAAATTCAATCGGCCGAGGAGCCACGAGGCTGACACGACACTTGCGCTTATGGGCATTCCTGTGACCATAGCGGAGTCGGGCTCCAAGTCTTTCTACAAACCCGAGGATGTTCCAACCGGGCAATACAGGCATGCCGACCGCGAAGCGTTGCTGGACAAGCTCGATGACCAACCTGGAGGCCCCGTTTGCGTTCGAACGGGCAAGGTTCATCCCCTCCTCGTTTATCCTAGAGTCGATGCAAAGCAGCGCACAGTCGCTGTCACATTCGTCAACACATCTATCGGCAAAGCAACCGGAATACCCGTCAAAATCCGTCGTCCGAAAGCCTCTAAGGCGATTCTGACGCGTCCTTGCCAAGATGACGCTATCATTGAAGTGAAGCCTAGCGACGGTGACGAGCTAAGCTTTACACTTCCAGACCTCCCCGCATGGGAAATGTGTACGGTATTTTTAAATTAAAAAGAGGATCAACACGATGAAAAAAAGTATTCTTCCGCTCGTATTTCTTTCAATTTGTGCAACACTCTCGGCACACACAATTGAAACGAATAAAATCGCCAAGGCTCCAGTCGACTCAAAGACGACATTTGCCAGCGATGCAATAATGCCTCATGTTGACAGTCATCATCTTCCTGGTGCTGTGAGTGTCTTTTACAATGACGGCATTCAAGAGACCGCTTGCATTGGCTATGCCGATGTAAAGCGTACCCGCCCGATTTCACTTACAAACATCTTTGCACAATGCTCGCAGACCAAGGGATTTTGCGGAATTACTATAGCGCGACTGGTTGAACAAGGCAAAATCAGACTTGACGACCCTGTCCAAAAATACCTTAGCGAATTTAACCGTCTTTGGGTTTACAAAAAATATGCATGGGATAGTAGCGACAGGGTATTAACCGTTGCAACAAATAAACTTACCATACGAATGGTTATGAACCACACGGGAGGTCTTCCGTTTGACCTGCCTTCTTATCAATTCATGGGCGGCTGGACGCGCAGAATGCCCATAAGAGATGTTGCGGTCGTTGCATCCACTACGCCTCTTAATTTCCAGCCCGGCACCGGTGTGCAATACTCTAATATTGGTATAGACATTGGCGCGGCGATCGTCGAAGCTGTAACAAAAAAGCCCTGGCACATAGTTGTTCAGGAGACGATTCTCGATCCGCTCGGTATGACAAACACAACATTTTGGCCGACCAGAGAACAGCTTGCAAACAAAATTGAGCTCTTTGAGGCGCGCAAAGGGTCAAAGGCCATATACAGAAAAGACACCCTTGAACTTCAAGAGCCCTTTACCGGAGACGGCGTCTTCCCATCTGCCGGAGCTGGACTTTGGACAACAGTCGAAGATCAACTCAAGTTTTACAAAATGCTTATGAATCTCGGCGTCGGAGACAACGGTGTGCGAATCCTTAAAGAGGAAACCGTCAAAAAACTTCTGGCAGTATCAACAAGGCCACCCAACATGGGGGGATACTCCCTAGGTTTAGTCGCTCCTTGCATTAGCGACGATGGAGAAAACAGCTGGTTTGGCCATGGCGGAGCATGGCAGACGGTTGCGATGGTAAATTGGCGCAAAAAGCAGCTCAAGCTTATCGTAACGCAATGCTGCGGTTCAGGCCCCAAGCCATGGATGGCTGACCACGAAAAAGCCGCATCAAAATTTTTCAAAGCCAAAATCGATACCAAAGACAGCGAAGCATATACGGGGCGTATGCAGTAACAACGCAACAAGGATAAAAAATGAAAAAACTGCGAATGGGTCTTATTGGTTGTGGGCGTATGATGGGGGCTCACATTGCTGGCGTTGAACAAGTCAAGAATGTCGAATTTGTCGCCATTTGTGATATTATTCCTGAAAATGCGGCAAAAGTTGCCACCGTCCTCGACAATCCGTTTATCACCACAGATTGGCGTGAAATGGTCGATATGGTCGATGCCGTCTTGATAGCGCTGCCGCATGACCTTCACTATGAATGCGGCATCTTCTTTGCGCGCCACAAAAAACATATCTTGATGGAAAAGCCCCTCTGCAACACGGAAGAAGAGTGCAAAAGTCTTATAAATGTATGCAAAGAGGAAGGCGTCGTTTTGATGTGCGCCTACCCAGTACCGCATTACCCTGGCGTCCGCAAGCTCTACGAACTCGTCAAAACCGGCGACTACGGTAAGATCATGCAGATCTCAATCTGGACAGAGCAGCTTACTAAAAAGGAAGAAGGTCACTGGTGCACGACCGCAAGAATCGGCGGCGGACAATTCTTCAGCCATGGCTGTCATTATGTGGATCTGCTTCTACGCTTCCTCGGCAAGCCGATTAAAGGCTTCCATGTCGGCACAAATGCTGGAACACCTTGGATGCTCCGTGAAGGGACAAGCGCTGTCGTTATGGAGTTTGAGAACGGTGCCCTTGCCTACCATGGTGCCACATGGGGCGCTCGCGGAACGCGTTTAGGTTGGGACATTCAAATCCAGACTGAAAAAGGCTTGCTTGAATACAGCATAACCATTGATAGCGAAAAAATCTTCCTCTACGATGAGCTATGCGAGCATAAGCCCGGCGTTCCCGAAACCAATCGCCGCAGAGTAATTTGGGAAGAGGAAAAACAAAAAGGCAATTCCAAGTTTACACACTTCGAAATTGACCATTTTGCCGACTGCGTCTTTACCGGTAAAAAACCGATCACCGATGGTGAATCTGCACTTAAAAGTCTCCAGCTGATTTGGAAGCTCTACGACGCGGAGCGGTGCAGCTTCGTCCCGGATTTGCGCGAATTTGCACTTTCACGCGAAGACATCGAAAACTACGAGAACTATCTTCAGGACTTAAACAGATAGTCTCTGGTTTTTTACGACAATCTCGTTTACACCCGCGGCTAAAGGTTGCACGATGGTATTGTACTCAAAGGTGCAGGCCACGCCGTTAGGGACGGTCACATTAAAGACGATACCATCTTCGCTTCGATTCCATTGAGAGACGATTCGACCATATGGAGTGTCGTGATAAGCCCTTACCCAATCAAGCTTCTTTGGGCACAGCGGGTGGATTGTCACCTTCGCAAAGCCGGCCCCCGCCTCATCAGGTCTGATGCCTGCAAAATAGCGGTAGAGACAGGCAAGCGGATCTCCAAACATCACATGCATGCATGAAGCATGGCCGTCCCAGCACTCCCATAACGATGTAGCGCCCTGATCGATTTGCCAAGCCCAGCCGGGATATTCACGCTGAGTAAAAATCGAGTAAAGCTCATCGGCATACCCCTCTTCACCTAACAGGCGGCAAACTCCGACGGCGCCAAGTATACCGAAAAGCGAGCGATATCCTTCTTGCTTCAAAATATTGAGAATATGAGCAATCCCCTTTTCGGCAACGGCGCGATCATCAACCAGCCCCCAATAGATTGGGCATGAAATTGATGCAAGATTACCAGCGCCGAAGATGCCGTCACCCTTGTAAAACTCGCGATTAAAGCTATCCTTGACTCTATCGGCTACAGAATCGTAATACCCGACATCGTCAGAGTGACCTGTCAGATTCGCAATCTTAGAGAGAGTTTTAACCATCGCATAGAAGTAGACCGTCGAAGTCAGCGCAACGGGAGGACGCTGCACAAATGGCGGCGGCCACCAATCACTCAATCCCTTATTAACGATAAGAGAATCTGCCTCGCAGATATTCTTGAGATAAAAATCCACCAGCTTGCAATAGGCTCCATAATCACGCCTTAGACGACTGCTGTCACCCGTAAAAAGATAATGCGTCCATGCCATAAGGATAAATGCGCCATCCCATGCCGGGCCGACACCGGCAGGGCCGCAGCCATTTTCAAGCATTGCAGTATGGAGCACAGGAGGAACGGCGCCAGAGCAATATTGCTCCTCTGCAAAACAATCAAAAAATGCGCCATAGTTCATAGCGGCATCAAAGCTGTACATACCGCTCTCATGGGCAATAAGCGCATCACCGCTCCAACAACGCTTTTCTCTCGTAGGGCAATCCGTAGGAACACCTACGAAATTGCAAAGAAAGGCATTCTCGTTGTTCCTTGCCAGCGTGTTAAGAATCAAATCAGAGGAGACAAATTCTCCAGCCCTTGCGAAGTCAGTTCTTGTTTCAAGGGCCGTTATCTCCTCAAGCGTCGCATTTCCGTCAATCTCTGCAAAGATAAACTGAAAGCCGTGCCAGACAAATTCAGCACTCCACTCCTCGACACCCTCACCCTTAAGGATATATCTGTCAGTCTGAAATTCTTCAAAGATCGGATCCGTTAAATTTGACTGCATAAAACCGCCGCTGCAATCCAGCTTATCGCCGTAGCGCAATGTGACAACAGTCCCGGCAGCCCCCCTTATGCGAAGCTTTGCAATACCGGAAATAGACCTGCCAAAGGTAAAAAGCTCACCACGCCGCCCGTCAAATTCAGCGGTCCTGCGCTCATTTGGAAGAAGCGAATCAACTATGCGGCAAGGAGGAAAAGCGGCTACGGCTAAAACTCCGCCAGGAGGCGTTCCAAAGTGCGCATCAACCCAAGAAGAGTCGTCAAAGCCCACAGTTGACCAGCCATTCATCTCAAACCTGGCATCATAAGTCTCGCCGCTACGCACCTGACTATAAACAATCGGCCCATCGGGGGTTGTCCGCCAGCCATTAGCCGAAGTTGCGTCAATCTGCCGCACTCCGTCTACGCTACGCAGCTCTGCTCGAACCTTTATCGCATCTTGAAACGGCAAATTATCATATCCCCAAATCGTATCGACCTTGCCATTATAAAAGCCGCCGCAGGCAACTATACCGATACAGTTGCTTCCCTCGCGAAGATAGCCTGTAACATCATGAATTCGATGATAGACCCGTTTGGAATAATCACTTTGACACGGCTCTAAAACCATATCCCCTACACGCTTGCCATTTATAAAGGCAGTCGCATAACCCAGGCCCGACAAATCAAGTGAAACCCCGCTAGCCAAATCTCCGCCACAAACGGTAAACTCATGGCGAAAATATATTGCACCGGCATCAGTCTTATTCTCGCGCTGTTTACCGCCATCAATGGCGCAACGCCTATCCTTGGGACAAATAATCCAATCAACTCTCATAAAATCGCTACAATCTAATCCTAGTGCGATGACGCATTGCGCGAGGACGCATTCCAAGCTTAACGCCAGAGGCTAGAGGGATAGTTACTTCCTTTGTGCGTATGGCCATATCAACAACAAAACCGGCTCCGACGGTAGTAAACCAGAAAACACCGCCGGCTCCACCTGGTGAAAAGAAAGTCGTTTCTGCCATATTGGTGGCAAGAAAGACAAGCATCATCGTCGCTGTTACGACATAGCCGCGTTTTTTACATTCCGAAAAGAAGGCACAAAGGAAATACAAAAAGACCATTGCACCGACAATGCCAGTCTCTCCTAAAATCATAAGTGGTAACAGCCCCTTTTCAATAGGCGCGGAAAAATAAGAAAGCTTCCCCTCCTTTTGCAAAAACCTATGCGTCTCAGACATCTGAAAACCCATACCGAACATTGGATTCATCCGGAAGTCTTTCATACACTCTTCTATTGTTCCATGCCGGCTCTCGGTTGCGGCGCGGGTTAAGCTTCGTGAATCATATGCAATATCATCGGTTTTTCGAATAAGCTTAGACATTGACTTATGCTCAATTTCAAATTTCACACCGATGGCAAACATAATGACCGTCATTAAAATCATCAGATTTTTAAGCCGTCGGCGACTGTCGTTGTCCAACCTTGCCAAAGGAATCGCGACAAAGATGGCAACAAAGATAAAGACAACAAATGCTAAAACACCAATGCGGGCTCGCGTCATATAAAGCATAATCGGCATTGGAGCCAAAATAGCAAGGTGGAGCGGATGAAGCCGCTTCTCGACAAAAAGCATATCACATGTCAAGATTCCAAATAAACACGCCAATATCGGTCCCAAAAATTGACTGTGAACAGTTATGCCAGTAAAGAGCGACATCCCCTCATATTCCGCGCTTGTGTAATAATCTCCGGCATAGGCAAGTCCTTCAGAAGCAACGACCCCTCTCAATGAAGTATAGTATGCGACACCGGGAAATGGCAAAACGGCAAGCGAACCATAAACCAGAATCAAAGAAAGTGCAATAACTGTTGCTCTGATTAAAAATATGTCGCTCGGGCGGGAATTTATATCTTTTGTAATTATAAAAACTGCAAAGATAAAGACTGCAAAATTCAATATCTTTAAGTATCCCAGAAGAGGCACCCACCCATTCATAGAAGAGATAAAAGCCGCCACAAGAAAAAAAACAATGGTTTGGATTGGTATTTTCTCGTTGCTCTTTAAACTACCGCTACTGACAAGCAAGGCACAAGTCGACAGCAAAACCGTAAGGCGCACAATCTTGCCGAAATTTTCATCTCGAATAAGCACATACGGCCCTAGCATCACCATAAAGGACAAGAGCAAAATGATAACAAAGACATGCCCTAATCTCTTTTGAAATGCGGCCCAAATACAGTACAACGCTATAGGAACCGCAGCGTAGCTCTTCGTAAAATAGCATAAAACGAACAAAGCGACAAAGAGAATCGCAAACTGAATCGTTTTTTTAACTAATGGTTCCCTAAACATTTCTTTCAAAAGCCTCTTCTTCAAAACGAGGTGCCATAGGTACAAAACTGCTAACTCTAGCCATCATATCGATAACAAAACCGCCGCCAGCGCATATCATCCAAAAGACTCCCCCGCCGCCGCCCGGTGAAAAGAAGGTCGCCTCAGCCATATTGGTAGCCAAAAGGGTAGCAAAGCAAGTGCAGGATGCCCAAAGCCCCTGATGACTGCAACGCGTAAAAAATTGAATTAAAAACACTATAAATGCAATCAACCCCACAACTCCCGTTTCACCCAAAATCATTATCGGTAAGACGCCCTTCTCCACCGGAGCTGAATAAATTGTAATTTGCCCATTCCTGAAAAGCTCTTGATGCTCCTTAACCACCTGAAAGCCCATACCCAATAATTTATTTTTATGGAAATCATCCATACAGTTAAAAATAACACCTTGTCTGCTGTCAGTAACAGCTGTAGAAAGGCTGCGCTGATCGTGCTTTACATCCTCAGTCTTGCGTAGCCATTTAGAAAGATAACCGCCTCTCAGCTCCAAAATCGTACTGGAGATAACAAGCACAGCCATAAAAATTGACATAAACGCCAAAACACCTACAGATGTACGCCTATCAAACTTAATCTTTGGGATAAGATAGAAATAGACAATAACAAAACCTGCAACTATAGATAACAGTCCAATTCTGGCGCGTGTCATATATAGAAGAACTGGAAGCGGCACTAAAAGAAAAAGATGCAAAAGAGAGACTCGTCTCTCAACTAAAAGCATATCACATAGCAACCATACGCCTGTACAGGCAAGTAAAGGCCCCATAAACTGACTGTGAACAGCAACGCCTGTAAAAAGTTTTATGCCGTCAGATGATGCTAAAAGGATATTCTCTGCATATGATATTCCATATTCTGCCAAGGCCCCCCTCATTGATGTATAATAAGCGACAACAGGAAACGGCAAAGTCAATATAGAGCCATAGACTGCAATAATGGAAAAAGCAAAGATTCCGGCTCTGATTATCTCGATTTCGCGTGGCCGCGAATTCAGATTTTGCAATCCGATGTAAATGCTGGATAGAAAGAGCAGAAAGGATCCAAGCTTGAAGAAGGAAATCAATGGAAAATACCCACCGATTGACGCGATCAAAGCGACGACTAAATATGGAAGAAGGGTTATCAACGGCAATTTTTCATATCCCATGCGCTTCATACCCAGAAAAATCAAAAGTACCTCACAAAGCAAAAGAGTCAGGCGTGAAATTGTCGTAAAGATAGCCAATCTAGGTATAAGAAGCGGATTTGACATAATAATGAAATGCATAAAGAGCGTACAAAGAAAGAGGGGGCCCGGCCGCTCAATAATGGCAAAATAAATTGCTGCAACAGCGATAACAGCAAAGCCATACCCCCAAGTCCCGCGGGCTATCAATATTGTAGCCAAGGTGATACCGATAATGCGTGCAACTAACTTGTAAAACTGATTTTGAAGCATCTCTACACCCTTGAGTTCTGAAGCTCGTTCAATAGATTCAAATATGCTTTGGAAATAGCCTCCCTGCCAAATTTGCCGGCAACAAATGCGCAGCCAGAAACCCCGCAAGTTTTCAGCCTATCACTATCCGACGCCATCTTAACGATCTCATCAGCAAGAGCTTTTGGTGAAATTTCATTAAAAACGAAACCAGCATTCGCTTTACGGACAAATACCGCCAGGTCTGACTGCTCATCTGTAACTGCAAGAATAGGCTTTTTATTTCCAAGTATTCGATAAATCTTTGATGGGATTCCGTCTGCGGCTGCATCAGGAGACTGCCCGACATAGAATAAATCCGAAGCGGCATAAATTGACGGCATCACTGAAATTGGCTGATAATCAACGAATATAATTCTCTTTGAATCTCCGGCGACTTCCCGAAGTCGTTTTTCGTCACCGCCGCCGCCAACTAAAAGAACGACAAAATTTTCTGGTAACAATTTTCCAGCCTCAACAAGTATGCCAAGATTTTGCGGAACGCCCATATTGCCAGCGTATGTAATTACAAATTTATTGATAAGCCTATGCTCCTTGGCAAAATCATTTTCACGAATCGCTGAAAGAGAAGCCATCTCCTCCAAATCGACAAAATTAGGAATTAAACGGACTTTACTTGCGTCAGTCCTACTGCGTATCTTTGCCGCCATCGCCTCAGTGATTGTCGTCACCGCCGCAGCATGCCGATAGATAAAACGCTCCATCTTTGAAAAGAATCTAATTAGTCCCTTATTCTTCAGAATACCCAGATTAACGGCAATATCAGGATAAATCTCCTGAACATTGAAGATATATTTTGAGCGAAGAAGCTTTGAAATTATGTAACTATTTACACCCATCGTCAATGGCGGTGTACAAGCTATTATCACATCGGGCTTAAAATGTATAAAAGGAGAAACCAAGATTGTCATAAGATGGAAGCCAATCCAGCTAATTATCCTGAATAGAGGAAAAATCTTCTTACTCGGCATCCAAAAATGATAAATCTCCACATCGCCGATATTACTCTTTTGAACAAGCCTGCCAAGCCATGGACGCAAAGGCTGCTTCGCCTCCATTGAAGAGTCCCGATGATAATGCGGAGTCGAGGTCAGGACCTTTACACAATTACCAGCTCTGGCGAAATCTTCAGCAAGGCCAGCCATAATCTGAGCCGTCGAGACATTATCAGGGCTAAATGTTAAACTTAAAAAAAGAATATTCAAGGCGACCCTCTCCTACTCACCCCAAACCCTACGCTTAATATAATCAGTGTAACTAATAATGATTCTGACAACCTTCTCACTGACATCTTCCATAGAATAGTCAGCAACCTTACGGCAAGGCTTTGCCACATCAAGATGCGCCAAAGCCTGAAGAATGCGCTCCTTGTTCTGCCCCACCATCATTACAGCGGCCTCCTCCATAGCCTCCGGCCGCTCATGCGCCTCACGCAAATTAAGAGCCTTAAAGCCCAAAATGCTCGACTCTTCGGATATAGTTCCAGAATCACTTAAAACCGCTGCTGAATTTATCTGCAATGCTAAATAGTCAGTAAGCCCCATCGGCTTCATCAGTTTGACAAGCGGATTAAATGTAACTCCCTTAGCTTCAATCATCTTACGGGTTCTAGGATGGGTTGAAACAATAATCTCATAGCCGTAAACCCTTGCAATCTCATTGATTGAGTCAACCAAATTATAAAAGTGGCTTTCCTCGGCGATATTCTCCTCACGATGGGCGCTAACGACAAAATACTTTCCCTTCTCAAGCCCCATCTTTGCCAAAAGCGATGGTGCTGCCGCATCTACCTTTGCCATTTGCATAGAGAGCACCTCAAGCATTGGGCTGCCGGTCTTAATAACGCGATCGGGGGCTAGACCTTCGCGGAGAAGATACTCCCTGGCAATGTCGCTGTAACAAAGATTGATATCGGAGATATGATCCACGATCTTTCGGTTGCTCTCTTCCGGGACACGCTCGTCAAAGCAACGATTTCCCGCCTCCATGTGGAATATCGGGATATGACGCTTCTTTGCCGCGATTGCGCAAAGACAACTATTGGTATCGCCCAAAACCAAAAAGGCGTCAGGGGCGACCTCGGCTAAAATTGGATCTATCGCACACAAAATGCGACCTGCCGTATCTGTCGCATTTACACCTGCCGCATTAAGAAAATAATCGGGCTTACGAAGACCGAGATCGTTAAAAAAGACCTCATTAAGCTCGTAATCGTAATTTTGCCCGGTGTGGACAAGGCAATGCTCAATTGCCGGACTTTCATCAAGCTTATTAAGGACGCATGCAAGACGAATTATCTCGGGACGCGTTCCGACAACGGTCATAACCTTCAACTTCTTCATAAAGCAATCTCCCTAACACCATCTAGACATCAGCGCGAAATGTATCCGGATTTGCCGGATCAAAGACCTCATTAGCCCACATAAGCGTCACCATATCGGTATCACCTAAGTTCTCTATATTATGCACATAGCCGGGGGGAATACGCACAACCTCCAGTTTCTCACCGCTGACAAAATATGATAAGACATCGCCATTAGGCAGATCGACCCTGCGAAACCGTATCACTCCATTACCCGAAACGACAAGAAATTTCTCATGCTTAGTATGATGCCAATGTTGCCCCTTTGTAATTCCGGGCTTTGAAATATTAACACTCACCTGCCCACGCTCGCTTGAATGAAGAGCTTCAGTAAAGCTCCCCCTATTATCGCAGTGCATAGTCAATGGATAACTGAAGGCATCTTCAGGCAAATAGCTCAAAAAAGTTGCATAAAGCTTCTTACAGAAATCATCGCCTTGATTTGGAACATCAAGCGAAAGAGGTTCATTCTTAAAGTCCTCTATAAGGTCGACAATTTCACCGAGCGTCTTTGTATAGCTTGGCGTTACAGAGATAACTGAATCAACCGAAGCGTCAAGGTTAGAGGTAATATTCCCGACAAACGCTCTCACCACATCATCAATATAGACAAGCGTAACATCCGCATCACGGTCACGCACTTGAATATCCAAATTCCTTGCCCGGTTATAACACCAGGTGGCGACGGCGCTGTTGTAATTAGGTCGGCACCACTTACCGAAAACATTGGCCAAACGATAGACAAATACCTGCGCACCGGTCTTTTTGCCATAGTCCCTAACAGCGTCCTCCGCCATTCGCTTGCTTCGCCCATAATCATTATCCAATGCGGCTTGAATGCTTGAACTTAATATTAAGGGAGGAGGATTAGACCGACGAGAAAGTTTATCAAGCAAAAGCTCCGTAAACCCCACATTACCTGTAGTGAATTCCGCGGGATCCTTCGGGCGATTCACTCCTGCCAGATGAACAACAAAGTCGCATTCAGCCGCATATTCATCCAGCCTTGCGTCGTCACCCATATCGTATGGCAAAATCACACATCCCTCAATAGCATTAAGGGCTAAGCATAGATTTTTACCTACAAAGCCGGTGGCTCCCGTAACAAGAACTTTCATAACCCAGCCTCGCTAAAAGCCAAATGCCTCGCGCACCTCAGGCAACTTCAAAAGAAGCTGCTTCATCCCTGCAATGTCAAGGCGTGCTGTATTATGCGAATCGTAAGTCTCAATGGAAGGCGCGATTTCGCACCCTTGAACAAAATAATTATCGTAATTCAAATCACGCCTGTCGGCGGGAATCCGGAAATAATCGCCAAGATCAATCGCCTTTGCCATATCCTCTCTCCCTACCAAAGTTTCAAAAAGCTTTTCGCCATGGCGGGTTCCGATAATCTTAATTTGAGTATCGTATGGATTTGCACCCTTTTCATGCGAAAGCTCAATCAAAGCTCGAGCAAGAGTTTCTATCGTCACAGCAGGAGCCTTCTGCACAAAAAGGTCGCCATTCTCACCATGTTCCCACGCAAACAGAACCAAATCAACGGCGTCATCAAGAGTCATCATAAAGCGGGTCATCGAAGGATCTGTCACCGTCAAATCCTTGCCCGCCTTAATCTGCTCGATAAAGAGAGGGATTACACTTCCCCTACTCGCCATAACATTTCCATAACGAGTGCAGCTGATTACCGTCTTGGAATTAGCGCCCAAGGAACGCCCCTTGGCAATAGCAACCTTTTCCATCAAAGCCTTACTCATCCCCATCGCATTGATAGGATAAGCAGCCTTATCGGTGCTTAAAACGACAACCTTCTCGACCCCATGTGCGACAGCGCTCTCAAGAACATTATTCGTACCGATAATATTGGTATAGACTGCCTGCATCGGGAAAAACTCACAGCTTGGAACCTGCTTTAGCGCAGCGGCAGCAAAAACATAATCAACCCCGGCCATCACACCATCGACACTTTGGCGATCACGAACATCACCGATATAAAATTTAACCTTAGAATTCTGCAATTCGTGGCGCATGTCATCTTGCTTCTTCTCATCGCGGGAAAAGATGCGAATCTCCTTAAAATCGTTAATAAAACGATTAAGGACAGCATGGCCAAAGCTACCAGTACCACCGGTAATTAACAAAACCTTATCATCAAACATCTCAGGCTCCAATCCGTTAGAATACTAATATTGTATCATAAAAGAAAACTAAACTCCAACCACTCAATCCATAATGCCGTAAGGCTCCTTCACCTTATCCTCCGTGCCTCTCTGCCTATGTGTTTATATATTTTTTATGAAATTGCAAATACCTGTCTACTCCCCGAACTCATCTATGACACTTGCAGTATTTTTAAAATTAACAAATCTTCCACCACCTGGAATCGGCCATTCATCACCGGAATAAACAACCGACCGGCTCTTTAATGATGCTACATTCGTAGAAAATCTCTTCATATTGTCCAAAAACGAATCATCTGGTGTCTTTGAACTTTTAATTTCTATTCCATGAATATGGCGTGCTTTTTCTACAACAAGATCAATTTCCACTCCATTTTTATTTCTAATGTAATATAGACTGGAACGAACCCCTTTGTTATATTGAGCCTTCAACGCTTCAATAACTACCATATTCTCAAAGATTCCCCCTATCAATGGGTCTCGCGCAACTTGTGATGATGTGGAAATGTCCAAAAGATGAACTGCTAATCCTACATCTGTAAAATATATTTTAGGAGATTTCACAAAACGCTTCCCAAAATTATTATAATACGGATGTAACTTAAAAATCACATAACTTGCCTCCAATACGCTAAGCCATTCCTTCAAAGTAGTTGCACTTACTCCGACATCACCCGACATAGCCTCCAGATTTACGACTTGCCCAATTCTACCCGCTAACAATCGGATAAATAATTCAAATTCTCCCTGATGAGAAACATTTATCAACTGCCTGACGTCTTTCTCAACATACGTACGATAATATGCCTCATAAGCGTCATTTGGATCTTGTCCCCTATCATATATTGCTGGTAAAAAGCCTTTAAACATATACTCATCACGCTCCAATACAACTCCGGCATTTCCGAGTTCACGTATGGATAGAGGAAGCAATGTCAACAAAGCGGTTCTTCCTGCCAACGATTGCGATATACCTTCTCGAAGCCTGGGCTGATGAGAACCGGTAAGAATGTACAATCCATTTTCACCTCGTTGATCAACATCAGCTTGTATATAACTTAACAACTCCGGAACGCGCTGAATTTCATCAACTATTGTCGGGGTTGGAAATTGTTCGAAAAACGCTTTAGGATCTCGCTCTGCAAGTCGACGAACACTTCCGTCCTCCAAATTTGCATAAGAATAAGAAGGGAAAACCATCTTTGCCAATGTAGTTTTTCCACTTTGCCTGGGGCCCTCAATGGTGACTACAGGAAATGTCTTAACAAGTCTCTGTAGTTTTTTTGCCATTTCTCTCTCAATCATAGCCAACCTCTACTAATTCACTATCGGATTTATGATAACACGACCGTGGACAAAAATCAAGTCTGACTTGAGATTTGGACGACAACAATAATTTCATATTCCCCATTATACTATGTCTATGTGAAAAATATTTCATTTTTATGACGAATATCAACCTCCATTATCACACTTTTGTGACAAACGACCATCTCAATTTTCTAACTAAATGATACTAACCCTCTCTGCCTCTGAGCCTTTGCCACTCTGCGTTAAAAATCTTTCTTATCGCATAGTTGCAGAGACGCTAAGAAGCAGAGTGTTCCTCATGCCGTAAGACACATTCATCTGATCTTTTTAACGCATCTTATCGAAAACTATTCTCGACTCGACAGCAATATATTACCTTTTCTTTTACACACATAAACTGATTTAACAGCATATTCCAACCATTATGAAAACCAGATGCAAAATATTAACCACTATTGTTTCACAGTTTTCAATTTATTTTTAATCGTTTTACGAACCAATGAAAAATATTTCGCTTTAAACTTTGCAAATTTATAACCGGCATATCCATCTAGGAATCCCTTTTTTAATATATAAGAAACACTAAAATATAAGAAAGGGAAGTACCATTTCCCAATAAATGCATACTTTATCTGTTGACGCCTTGTCAGATTTTTAGAGGTCTTAACATCCTTAAACTCTTTTATCAAATCATAATAACGATTGGCTTCCCAATTAGCATATTGTTGATGCTTCTCCCAATGTGATTCAAAACTTCTTTTATCATAATGTTCTAAACGCGATTTTATCTCACCTATATCACCTTTAACTACAAGATGCTCATGAATCTCCATATCAAGGTTAGACCAATTATCCTCTTCTATACGCTCATATTCTCCATGGCCAACTCTAAGTATGGCGGTTTTGTGCATAACGTCGCCATACTTTAGCATACGCCCCATAAACCAGTTGTTGTAATAACAAATATACGCATCAATTTCATCTGATGCATTAACCAACTTCTCTTCTGCTTCAATTAACCACTCTTTGGTAATCAACTCATCAGCATCAAGAAAAAGAACCCAGGGCGTCTTAAAATGATAATTCTTCAATATCCAATTTCTTTTTTTGGGGAATTTTCCATTCCAATTGAAATTTATAACCTCTCGGTTGTATTTTTTGGCAATTTCAAGTGTCTTATCGGTGCTACCAGAATCAACTAAAATGACATGACTAAAGGGTTCTAATTTCTCAAAGCATTTTAATAAATTAACTTCTTCATTTTTAACAGGTATAACAATTGTCAATAGCGAATTCAACTTTTCACTTTTTTCCTTCATTGTTAAACTCCACTACGTATCATTTTTTAATCGACTCTCACACAATACGGCTTATCACCTTCACCAAGTAACCAAGCATAAGTTTCTTTCATCTTAGCACCGATTCCTGTCCAAGAAAAATCACGAGCTATCCAATCCCGACCAAATTTACCCATCTCTTGCCGTTTCTCATCAGATAAAGCAGTCAATTCTTTTAGCGCAATTTTTAACGGTTCTACTCCTATAGGAATCCAACGTCCACAATGTTCTTTTTCTAAACCTTCCCATGGTGTTCCTTGAGATGCAATTACCGGCACACCTGAAGCAAGTGCTTCAGCAACTGTAACTCCAAAATTTTCAGTGTGACTCGGCAAAACATAAATATCTGCGTCACTCAAAAAATCATATTTGGCGTGTCCATTAAGTTCCCCAATAAAACGCACACGAGGAATTTGTCTATCGTTAATAATTCTTTCTAAAGTCTCCTTCGCACCACAATCTGGACCTGCAATAACGAGCTCCCACTGAGGCAACAACTGATACAAATCTCCCCAGGCATGAACAAGGTTATCAATCGCTTTCACTTTATGAATACGACCAAAGAAAACTATTCTACGAATTCGTTTTTGATCCTTTTTGTCAACTGAACCATTACCTTGCGGAATATCCATTCCAATAGGAACTATAGCGATAGGCTGCCTGTATCCTAAAACTCTAATTTCTTCATACTCTTTTTCGCTTGTCGCGTGAAACATATCCGCATTTTGCAATGCGGCATTTTGAAACATCCATCCAAATAATTTCTTTTTAAACCAACTTTTTTTCATCGCCCATGGAGCAAAAGCTCCTCTAGGTGCAACAACCAATTTACATTTCGTCCCTCTAGAAGCCCAATAAGGATAGACATTAGGCAACATCCAGATACTGTTATTATGAATAATATCAGCCGTTTGACAGGCTTTTTTCAATCCTCTATACATTTCCGGTGACCACCCTAGATTAATAGAATCATGACGAGGATAATTTACAACTTTATAGGGGCCGTTTTTAACATGAGCCGGAACATCATCTAAAAAATGAAGTTCTACATCAACATCATTCAAACTGATTCCATTAGCAAGCGCAGGAACGCTATAACTTGGACCAGCGGATTCAGCTTGTATTGAAGGAATAACTTGAATAACTTTCATTTATAAGCTCCTATTAACGATGAATCATTGATGGCTTTATTCACAGTTATAATCAAATAACTTTCCCAACAACAAAATTGAAAACTTTTCTAATTGAGATAATTGCACATACAATCGTGCGAACAAACAATAATTGTTTGTCCTTATTTTCTTACTATGGGAAATGTTATTTTTTCTCATCATTCAATTCTTCCACTTGCTGAAAACTATTATAGTATACCACATTTATTTGTTCTAAGATATCAATTTGAGATAGCCTACAGAGCGGGCGTGTTAACCAGCACACCTATTAAAAATCGTTTTTACCAGTTGTCCTGATTGTTTCCAATCTTGAAAGGTATGGGTGAAAAACACAAATATCACGCCACTTAGCAACCATACAACACAAAGAGAATTACGAACTAATAAATACGATTCAACTACATAAATCTCATTTGTAACAAACTTAATGTATTCGGTACACCTTTGGATATAACATGCTTCATTAAACGTTAAAACAATAACTATAATCTAGATTTTAATAGCACATTGAAATTTTATGTATACTACAACCACAAAAAAGGCAACACCCAACGACAAAATTGTTTTATAACTCGTTTAGTAATAGCAAGAACCCCATCATAATTATTTGCCGTAATCCACGCATGATTCTTTCCTCCTGCAAACCCAGAAAGCCAAGGTTCAGTTTTAAATCTTAAATATATCCCAGACAACAATCGAACATCCTTACTTACTGATAACATAAAACTTTCTGCATCCCAAAACCCACCATCTGACCCATGAATTTCTTTATATCTGCCATATAAATATTTCTTATAAAAATCAATGGTTAGAGCATAAATAATTGTTCTACAACTTTGTGAACTCCACTTAAGCTTCAAAGCTCTATATATCCAATTATCAACAACATCAACCGCTAATTGTAAATTTTTACGTTTTGAAAATTCATTTACCAAGCTTGATATATTCAATATAGGGAATCGACCTGTGACTTTTATTATTATAGAATTACCGCTATTACAACTCAAATAATCTATTGCTTTATCCATCAACAAGAATTCACCATATCCCTTACCCCATGCACGAGGAAAAGAATTCCCATCAAAAGATAAGTATGAAATCTTTTCTTCATATCCAACAGCTCTTTTTATCTTAGACAAATCCCAATTTGAATTATCAACAAAAAGTATCTTATGAATACACTTTTGTCGAGAGTAAAATTTTAATGTGTCAATATATTGTTGTTCTCTATTTTGCATTGACTCGTCACTAATCCCATTCATCCCGTTAGGATTTACAGATGCAGACATTACCAACGTAAAATCAAAACACTTGTTTTTTTTCATAAATATACCTCTTTCGGTTTATCATTTCATTGCTATCCTATAGGCGGGATAACAATGGAACATTATCTAAAAAATGAAGCTCTACATCCACATTATTCAACCTAATTCCATTAACAAGCACAGGAAGGCTATAACTTGGACCTGCGGATTCAGCTTGTATAAAAGAAACAACATGAATAACATTCATTTATAACCCCTTGTAACTATGAATCATTTAATCCTTGATTCACAGCTGTAAACCAATACCGATGATAAACTTTGAAAACCTTTTCTAATAGAGGCAATTGCACATACAATCGTGCGAACAAACAATAATTGTTTGTCCTTATTTTCTTACTATGGGAAATGTTATTTTTTCTCATCATTCAATTCTTCCACTCATTGAAATCTATTATAGTTTACCACAAATATTGTTAATTGGACATTTTAATATCGCATTAGATTCAATATCATAGTTCTCAATCAATCTCATCAACATCCTCTATTTTTGGAGAATATATAGAAAAGTTCGTATTCGTGTTCTCTTTTTATTCTACTATCCTTTTGGGAATAAGCATCTAAAATTTCACCACATTTGTCATGAGAATCGTCATTAATACCCCCCCCAGTCTTCATATGTCTGATTCAATACAGAATCTATTGCTGCGGATAAATATTTTTCAACCTTATACACAGGGATAATAATAGCAATTTTCTCATGTTTTTTCATTCACCTCACAAAACTCCGAAACAATAAATTTCGCGGCATATTTAATGGTCCACGGACCAATCTCAATCTTCTCCACTTCTCCCTTCAACAACTCTGCGAGCCTCTGCCAATCTCCCGTATGAAACAAATTACTTTCTGGTAAAATTGTCGCACTTGATCCAGCCTCATACGTTCCAATAACCGCCATTTCCTCTTCAAGAGCTTCGCTAACAACGGCCCCCCAACCTTCGTAAGCATTACTTGAGAGAACAAAAATATCATGTTCTCTCATTAACTTACGAACCTCACTAATCGGCACAGGCGGATAAAATTTAATTACATCACCATACTTAAATGCTAATCTCTTTAGTTTCGCTTCCTCCAGTCCTATTCCATAAATATCTAAAGTGATCTTCGGTAGCGAATTATCCCCGCGCTTCAAATTCGCGTGTTCGCCTACGGCTCGCACGATTGTATCCACGCGCTTAAAGTTAAGCATGCGTCCAACCCAAAGAACTTTAATCTCTCTACTTTTTGACTTGGACGCCTCTTTCACTGGAAGCGCGTCAAAATCCGATGGCGAGACATAATATCCCCACATTCGCATCTTGTCAAGACAATATTTCCGTGCATTTTGTGTATTTTGAGACTCGCCTCTCACCCAAATTCTCCCTCCAGGCTTTCTCTCAAAATCCAACTTCGGTGCCACAAACAAACACTTCCAATCGCCATTCATAAACCCGCAAAGACGTGCCATATCTTGTGCCGCATGAACACCCATCGGAAAATAATAAAAATTTGTATCCTCTTTCAGCAATTTAACAATTCGCCATGCCATCTTAAAATAAGACGGCACGAATACCCTTAAAAAACCAATCACTGGCTTAAACCAACGCTCTGAACAATAAAGAGTTTTCATGCCCCTCTTAGCCCGCTCTTCAAATACTTCTATGGATCTAATACCGGACATCAAAATGTCAGAATCAAGCAAATTCTTTTCATTTACAGATCCCTGTTTACAATTAACCTTTAATATAAAATCACCCCATCCTAATTTTTTACGTTCTTCTGTAATTGCATCAGTATAAATATAGGAATAATTCTTATACCCTAAAAGAGAAACCAACTCCCGTGCTAACGGCAACTGATGAGGTGAAATACTATTTGTAAGAAAGGTAAATTTCATTTATATCACCTCACTTCTTGTTCCCTTTGCGCCTTAGCGCCTCTAAGTTAATTTTATCAAAGAGACTCTCAATCATCATGAAAACTCCCAATGTCCACTCTTTCTGCCGCCAACACGGATTAGCCCTGTTTTTTCCTTTAACGCTTGTAAATGGTATAAAACACCATTGCGAGACAAACCTGTCGCTTCTGATAACATTGGGATTGTTATTACCGGATTTTCCTCAATCATTTGCTTTATCGTCTGTTCTATAGATTCATTTTCGCTCTTTAGTCCAGTCTTTAGTCCAGTCTTTAGTCCAGTCTTCTCATTGGGTCGTACAACCGTAACACGAATACCTCCACAATGGGACTCAAACTCTGGCTTCAGAAGATTATTGATCTCAAATCCTTCGCAAATCTTCCTTATGCCACGTCCCCAAGACTCAATAAATCCTGCCCGATAGAATACTGCTGCAATATTCTTGTTACGTGGCTTTGAAGCATGATCTCCAAGTAAGGTTTCAATGGTATAACCTTCTGGTAATACTCCATCGTTCCACAAAACAAGCCTATCATTATATACCTTCATTTGTATATGAACGCCAGTATAATCCTTATGTATGATACTATTGAAAATCATCTCTCTCAAAGCACCTTCCGGTATCTCCAATGGCTCAATCCGCTGAAGACCTTTATAATGAATAGGCGATATCAAGTATTTTGATTTCAGGACCTCCATAACCTTATCTGTCATCTGAATGATATTTCCTTCTATAGAATCCTGAAACATCAAATCTGACTCATTTTCCCCAAATCGTCCGATACGAAATTCGACACAAGGGAAAAACTTCAATGGATTTTTCCCAAAAAGAAGTAATGCGGCATTTTTCAAATGGCCGTCATCGTCAATCAAACCAAGACTTTGAAGAACCTGTGCAGTATCTGCATTCAGCGAAGTTGGTACGATTCGCTGTGCATCAGTAGCTTTGCGAAGAAAATAATCAATTGCCACACGATCAATATCTTCCATTGTCGCTCGTTCATTTCCAACATCATCCCAAGTACGCCCCATCTTCTTCAAGATAAACTGCTGTAAGGCAATTCCTGACAACTCTTGTTTTGTCGAACCCGAACGATAATGGCATACACCACGATAAAGCACAGGAACAGGGCTTGGCGCAACTCGAATCTCTATCGTATCAGCGCCATCATGTCGAACAAGATTGACATCGGCTACAATTCCAAGAAGAGAGACAATTTTATTCGGTATATCCTCCATAAGCTTCTTTGCGTTCGCCACGCCAACCGCCTTACCGACATCATCTACGCCGATAACAAGTGTTCCGCCTTGAGCATTGGCAAAACCGCAAATTTCCTTCAAGAAATCGTCTCTCCAGGATTGTTTAAATTCTATCAATTGTGTTTCGTTCTTCATTATCATCCCCCATAAACGATTATATCTCAATTCAATAATTTTCGCACATGCTTATCTTTCGAAATCACATCTTAAACAATCTGTATTGACATCTTTGTATATATAAACTGAAAATTCATCATATTTAACACCTCCTTAAAGTTCCAAGTACATAGATAAATTTTCAATCGTGCGGTCTTTGGCAAAACCGACAAGGCCATCCCATTCCAAAATATCCGATTGAATGCAGTCTTTTGTGATAGGATTTATCATTTCTTTATACATAAATTATAGCAACTTACATCGGTTTTATGTAAAAACAACCTTGTCGTCGTATCAAATATCATATGCTTTTGGATAGAGCCTCTTTATATGCCACCTTCGAATAGGTCGAATATATAACCATTTTTTTAAAATCGTAAAAATAAACATTCTAATAAATTCGAAACTGCCGCCTATCTCGGGATGCGCTTTTAACCAATGCCACTTTCCACCAAGACTGTATGGAGTCCCTGGCATCCAAATATTTCGCCACTCAGACATAGCGAGCTTTTCATCAGACATATCAAAAACATCAACACTTTCTCCAAATTCTTTTAGAGAATACTCATTATACATACGCCACGATTCTTTTGTGTGCATTAATCCAGATTTGTATTTAGGAATATATCGAGATAACAAAGTTTGCTTATTTCTAAAATATGTATACCCTATATAACTTATTACCCCCCATTGTGCATTTTTCACAGAACATGACAAATTAAAAATTAAATCCTCTCCCATAACTGTATCTTCTTGAAAAAAAATTTTGTTTTCTTTTAAAAATTTTCTTCGATATAACTTATTCCAACCATAATTCAATAAATTATATTTCTTCAATTCAGTTAAAAAATCAGGTGACATTTTTCCTATTTTCAAATTAGAAACAACATCGTCTTTTTGAAGTCTTATAGAAGGCCATATTGTAGTTACTCCAAAAACGACGACATCGCTTCCAATTCGTTCTCCTTCAGTAATCGCATTTTTATATGTATCTATTGACACTATATCATCACTATCTACAAATGAAATCCATTCCCCCTTAGCAATATTAAGCCCTAAATTCCTTGCTACACTTGGACCTTGATTTTTCTTTTGGTGTATAACAATCACGTCCCTTCTATCATCTAAAAATTTAGCACCATCAATACTACCATCATCTACACAAATAATTTCTGCGGTAATAGAACAAACCTCTATTGCTCTTTTAACGCTATCAATACACCTATCCCATTCCCCCTGTGTTGTATTGAAGCCTGGAATAATAACAGTAAGTTTCATCGTTTCTCCACATTAGTATTAAGTTTATCTAAAAACTCTTTTGTTATTACATCAATATTAAGATTTTTTTTCAATTGCTTCATCTTAGGACGTTCAGTATATACCCATAGAATTTTTTTTGCTAATTCTAGGTGATCCATAGGAGGAACTAAATATAATGACTCGTACTCTTTATTTAAGACTTCTTTAAAACTAATTACATCTGTCGTTATCACAAATGAACCACAACTATACGCTTCAATTAACGAGCAATTAAATGCCTCATAATAAGAAGGCAAGACATAAAGATCCAGCGATTGATAAAAATCCTTAATCATTGTATGCGAAATTTCTGAACAAAATACAATCCTATCATTTAATCCAAAATCTGTTACACGTTTTTTACAATCTTCCAATGTTCTTCCTGTCCCAACAAAAAATAATTTCGCTGTTGGTATTTTGTCTGCAATATGGATAAATGCATCAATTAAAACTCGTTGCCCTTTTGTTTCTATAAAGTTAGCAACGCATCCAATTTTAAAACACCCAACAGCTTTTTTAGAATCATCTTTAAAGAAGGATGTGTCATCTATCCCATTATAAACAACAATAGACTCTTTATATTTTAACGGCTTCAACCATTTAGAAAATTTCAAAAAACACCTATAATCCCTCCCTTTTTCTAACAAGCCACCAACAAACACTTTACCGAACCCATCCCGAGCCATTTCACTACAAAAAACATGCAAGTCGGCACGTTCAAATGTTTTTTGCAAACGAAAATATTTGTATTCATTCTCAAAGGGGAACAACCAATGTAGCTTACTCTTTTCGGGTGCACTCATACCAGTCAAATGATGATGTATTAATGTAAAACATTCTTTATTTTTTCTCTTTATCCAATCAGAATAAATAGCCATTCGTTCTAATAAATGAACATGACAAACGGAAATGTCTTTAGGAGACAATTTCATCTGCTTTAATTTACTATTAAACAACCATAACTTAATAATATCTGTTATCGTAGAAAAATAATCAGAACAACCAATTTTAAAACTTCCAATACCATAAACTTTAATTCCCTCTATTTCATAATCATACCCCGCCCCTGTAGATAAAACTCGAACATCGTAACGTCCATCACGAATCAACGCCTTAACGGCATCAAGAAAAAAGCCCCCTCTCCATGAGTTGGAGGATGGGAAAAAAGGCACAATATATAAATAAATTGGCATTATCTTACAATCCTTCTTATAAGATTAAAAAATCCAGAATTAACTAAACAAGAATACAAACAGCATAGTGGTCTCATTACAAATAACCTCCGAACCCCAAAGAACATCTTCTCCATTCGCCATAAATAACCCTAAACCTCTTATCTTTCGCAGCATATTCATCAAGTATCGCGCCAGAGCCATCATTCGACCCATCATCAACGCAAATCGCCTCCCAATCGGTAAATGTCTGCGCCAATACCGAATCCAAGCACTCACGCAAATACTGAGCCACATTGTAAACCGGGATTATTATTGAAAATTTTATATTCATATCATACCCTTGTCTTACGAATAGAACGAATAAATTTAAGAAAAATTAAAACAGGTGTGCGAAAACCTCGGCATGACACCATAAAAAATAGTTTATGCCATATCGGCAAAGACAACCCCTTCAATGATATTACTTCAGGGTATACATCGTTAAAAATCTTATTGGAAATAGCCATTGAGCTGTATGCGATGAATTTCAATTCTTTCTTGCGTAAATCAACCAAATTTCGTGCTTCATTGCTAATAATATATCTAGCTAATACATTGTTAACATAAACACCTGAAAAAAACCTTTCTAATGAAAATGCAGATTTTATAGCAGAACCACTTCTCGCTCGATAATAGTAATCCGCATTTTCAATATGTTTAACCTTTGGGCGATATGACAAAAAGGCCATATTAAAAGATAAATCTTCACATACATACACACGCTCAGAAATGGGGAATGAAATATTATGCTTTAAAATAAACTTTCGGGAATATATCTTATTCCAATTTGCACCCCATAAAATTCCTTTTAATAGAGCAATTTGCATTTTCTCGGCATCTGGGAAACAATCTTGTTTTTTGTACTCATCTTGTTCATTACTAACAAAATAATAATCCGACCAATACATATCGCAATCAAACTCATTTGCTGCGTCGTAAAAATGTTTCAAAAAATTCTCTGAAACCCAATCATCACCATCAATTGATGCAATCCACTCACCAGATGAAGCATTCAATGCTTTTTGCCTTACAAAATTCACGCCCCTATTCTCTTGATGAATAACCCTAAACCGATTATCTTTCGCCGCATATTCATCAAGTATCGCGCCCGACTCATCTGTCGAGCCATCATCAACGCAAATCGCTTCCCAGTCGGTAAATGTCTGCGCCAATACCGAATCCAAGCACTCCCGCAGATACGGTGCTACATTGTAAACAGGAATTATTATTGAGAAGTGGGGCATTGTTTTGTTTTTTAGATGATGGTTAATGGTGAGGTGAACAGAGGTGCTTGTCTATTAATGCAAAGCGCTCATCCGAAGGAAATTTCTTAATTTCCTTAGACACGAGTCCAACAAACTCAATCGCCGTTTGCCAAACTATTAATTTTCGATAACCAAAATCTTCCACTGGCCTCCTTCTACCTTCACCTTAACATCACCCCCAACACCACTCAACTCATTTTACCTTTTTAACTCCCAAAAGTCAATCAAAGAGCGTGACATCATAACTTAATAAACAGCCGTTTGCGAAACGGCTGTTTGTGAAAAGTCGAAACTCATTATGAACATCAAGGTTTCTAAAAAATTTGAAGCTTACAATTTCTCTAACTCATCTAAAAAATCACGCCAAATTTTGTCAATATTAAGATTTTCAGTAAATGATTGAACATATCTATGCTCTTTATATTTTACAATCTTATCGGCAAGCTCCACACTATCCATCGGCTTAAATGTCCACTTATCTTTGTCTTCTTCTGATACTAATTCTGCCAAGCTTATACCAGAACAAAAGATTGCAGGCGTACCGCAAGCCCAACTTTCCACGCACACACACAAAAAACCTTCAAGTCTAGACGGCAAAACAAACAAATCAAGCGAACGATAAAACTCAGGCAACTTTCTATGATCTACTTCTTTTTCAAAAGACACTATATCACCTAAAGAATTTTCCTCTACATACTGCTTACATTTCTTTAGCATGACTCCGGAACCAATAAGTCTAACTTTCAATCCATCAATCTTGTCCTTTAAGATATTGACAGCTCTTAAAAGCGTTAAATGGTCTTTCAATGGTTGAAAGTTCGCAACACATCCTATGACAAATCCGCTGTGAGGTTCTTTATTCCCTGGGAAAAACAAAGATCTATCAATGCCGTTATAAACAACCACCTGTTGTGGTAGCTTTAACGGAGGCATATATTTTCCAAACCACAACAAATCTCGCACATCTTTGACTCGCCCTTCTGGCACTCTATCATATATCTTGCCAAAAGTATCTCTTGCCATCTTACTGACAAATGCTAAGATGTCTACATTCATGCAAATTTTTCGGTAATATAAGTATAGTAATGTAGCATGAAATGGAATTACCCCTAGTCTCCCGCTATTCAAATGAAGACCATACGAAAAATGTATCTGTATGATAGTTTCTGATTGTGGATTTATTCGCTTGAAGCAACTTGCATAATGACCGCACTCAAGGGTATTTACATGACAAACTGCAACATTGCTAAAATCTATCCCCAATGATTTTAATTTTCGTATAAAAAGATTATTATTGAACCAATCAAGGGCAAATGGTATTATCCCTGAAGGGGCAATTATCTTTTTAAAACGGGCTACGCTAATTCCGTCCCATAGGTAATCATCACCATTCCCTATAACCAAAACTCTTACATCATAACGCCCGTCTCGCATAATCGCCTTTACAGCATCGAGACAATACCCCCCACGCCAAGACTCAGGCGAAGGGAAAAATGGTGTAATATAAAGATAAATATTTCTACCAGACATCACTTTAAAGCCCTATTAATTGAAGCAACTATATGCTCAAGAGAGATTTTATCCATATGTTCATACTCTCGTATTACATCATTTGAATCAACTAAGGGCTCTCCAGCTGAAGGATTAATCAGGTATGACTTAATCCCTAAGTACAACCCTTCTGTTGAATTTTCAACCAACCTGCCCCACTCTCCATCCTTTAGAAGTTCACGTGGTCCGCCGGAATCAGTCGACAAAACAGGCACCCCTAGCACTAGAGCCTCTGTTATAACACAAGGTCTACCCTCGTGATATGATGGAACAATTAACAGATCTGCCTGTTTCATATATGGATAAGGATTTTCCTTTTCCCCTAAGAAAAAAACAGTCTCTTGTAGATTTAGTTTCAGTGCTTCTTGTTTACATAATTCTTCTAAATTTCCGCTCCCAATGAAATATGCAGAAAACTTATATCCTTCCTTTGAAAGCCTTGAAAGCACTTCCAGAAGGCGCAATTGTCCTTTTTCATGAGAAAGTCTACCAACAACTAATAATACAGGATTAGACTTTAAGCTAATCTCGGCTCGGTCATTTTTTAAATCGTCAATAATGCTCCTTGGATTTACTATATTCGGAATGTACTTTATATTTTTCCTGAGCAAAAATTCCTTTTCCCACGACATGCAAACTGCCTTGGAAACCCCAATCATATCAAAATATTCTTGACTAATTCGATTTACTTTTCTACGAAAAAAAGGTCCCATAAAGGAATCCATGCGCAACGCCCACCTTCCATGAAGCCAACCTATGGTAGGTTTTCTTGAATAAACTACCCATTGTGGTAGCATATTAGCAGCATACACCACAAAAACATCATGTGAAAATTTCTTAGCAAAAAAGAAATACACTTTCCAATGTGTTAGCCAATTAAAAAAATTAACAAACCTTAATATCCACTTATTTTCAATCTTAAATCTCCACACATACCCTTTTATATATCGCAATGGTATTGCCAGATGAAGTAAGTCAGCCTTATGTGGTATTACAACAGAAATCTTAAATCCTTCTTCCTCTAATTTTGGCGCCAACATGTTAAACGAATGCGCAATGCCGCCCATATCCATATGTGCACCTAAAAATAGAATTTCTTTCTTATGTACATCACGACTTGACATTACTACTCATCCTTCTTAATTTCCGAAAAACTTTCGCCCTGTACACCGCTAATCCATTGACCAATTTATATGTGCATTTTATGGGCCAATGCCATGCTGTAAAACAATATATAATAAAAGCTGGCTGCACATGAGATTTCAGATGATAAACACAAACACATCTACTCTTAACTAACTTCATAAATTCATCATATATTTCATCTGAAAACAAAGTGTCTCGTGGCGATAATATCCACCAAACCAAATTAAGCCATCCCATTCGAGAAATAGATTGCACCTTATTAGGATAAGATTTAGCAATGTGACTGAATTTTTTAAAAAAAGCAAGTCTTTCTCTTGATAAAAACATGCTCCTTGTTGCAGAATTTTGCACAATACGATAGTAATAACTCACAAATTCACTTTGCACTATTTTTTTCACATTTAGCGCTGTCTGCAACATAAAAAGTGCATCCTCCGCAACCCTAACATCTTCCTGATATCGAGCAGCAAAATCTTTTTTAATAACACAAATCCAAGCATAGCCTTCATAGGGCAGAGTATTTAAAGCCCATTCTGTCAACGAGCTTCCCTCTATAATCCTATACAACCTACTCTTGTTATCAATATTAAATATTTTGGTCTCAAATTGCACAAATCTAAATCTAATAATTTCAGGATTTTCTTTGTTCGCAATTAAAGCTGCCTCATGGAAAAAATCAATGTTTAAAAAATCATCTCCATCTAAAAAGCCAATCCATTCCCCATTCGCCACATCCAAAGCCTTATTCCTTGCCGCGCTCACCCCAGCATTATCTTGATGAATAACTTTAAATCTCTTATCCTTCGCAGCATATTCATCAAGTATCGCACCAGAGCCATCCGTCGAGCCATCATCAACACAAATCGCCTCCCAATCGGTAAATGTCTGAGCCAATACCGAATCCAAGCACTCACGTAAATACGGAGCTACATTGTAGACTGGGATTATTATGGAAAAGTGTGGCATAGTTCAGTTTTAGTTACGAGTTCGAGAGCAAATAATCATAAATTTTATCGTTGTCATCATACAGCCAAGCATCTACAGCTTCCATTCTACACTATACCACGGCACTACCTCAATACCGTTATCTCGCTGGCGCAAATTCCCACGATATATAATTTTAGCATCTTCAGAAGCAACTCCCGTAGCGGTAATCCAACGACGCATTGGCTTAGACCATTCACTCCTGTATGTCATACCGCTTTTAATCTCTATAGGACAAGGTCCTTCACTACCCTCAACAATCAAATCTATTTCCAACTTTGAGTTATCTCGCCAATAGTACAATCGTGGCAATTCACCATTGTTCAACATTTGTTTCCTAAACTCACAAACCATAGCCGTCTCAAAGATAGCACCATAAAGAGGGTGAATATGCAATTGCTCCACAGTCTCTATCCCCATCAACCAACACGCTAATCCCGTATCGGCAAAATACAGTTTTGGGGTTGAGACTAATCTCTTATTATAGTTCTTGAAATACGGCGGCAATTTAAACACTATGCCCGATGCTTCTAAAACCGATACCCATGAACGCGCCGTAGTATGAGAAACTCCGGCATCTACACCAAGCGAATTAAGATTCAACTCTTGACCAGTTCTGCCGGCAAGAAGACGCACAAAAAGCTCAAATGTAGATAGATCCTTAACCTTCAATATCTGACGGACATCCCGCTCAAGATAAGTCTGGAAATACGATGAATACCAAAGCTTTGGCCTGACTTTGCGAACATTGACAGGGGGATATAATCCTTTGATAATAACCTCATCCACATTAACAGAAGAAAGCCCTTTTCCATACAATTCCCGCAATGAAAATGGAGTTAATTCCAAAACCCCAATGCGCCCAGCCAAAGATTGAGTCATTGCCTCCATAAGCGCGAACCGTCCAGAACCCGTGAGGACATAACGCCCCATTCTTTCAACATCTGCATCAATAATACCCTGCAAATATGACATCAATTCCGGCACATTTTGGATTTCGTCTAAAATCGCACCATTCTTATATTGCTCCAAAAAATATCTGGGATCGCTACGAGCAGCATTTCTCACGTCAGGATCTTCCAGCGTGACATAAGGCAAACTAGAAAATACGGCCTTAGCAAGTGTAGTCTTACCACATTGCCGTGGCCCCATAATCGCAATAGCAGGAAAAGACCCCGCCATTTCTACTAATAATTTTGTTATTTCTCTTTCTACCATGGATTATCCTTGTTGAAAGCAACAACTATTATTCAATTTTTTCATACATATTGCAAGTACAACTTTCAATCCGTAAAGAAATCTCCCATCACTTTTAACCTTAACCTTTCACCTTTCTATCAAAACATTGCAAAAAAAGAAGCTCTTAAAACAATCCCATCTAGCTTTATCTATTGTCTTCAGCTAGAGTTAAGATTCAGAAGCTATAGCCCGCTTGAGCCATTCAAAAGATTCAGTGCGTTCCCCATTTATTTTTTCACTAATGGATACCCAATCTAACTTACTTTCTAGCTGCATCTGCATTTCTTTGAATGAAATCTCGTTACTGACATAACGATTCGCAACATCGTACTTTTGCATCAATTCCTTCTGACGCTGATTTTGATCTCTGCCTGGCCTATTATTTTGAGATACTGAAAGAAAATTCTTTTCATATATCAATGCAAAGACTGAACCATGAAAGGAATTAGTTATATAATATTGTGAATCATGTATTGCCCTTAAAAATTCTCTCGGAGACAATGAAACCGAAAATTCCTTTGGTATATAAATGTCTGCTCCTTGTATTCCAAGCATCCTCAATTCGCAGCCTAGATTTTTTGCCAGGGAAATATACTTATCAAGCTGCAGTTCATCCATGCTGCGAATATTCACTAAATAGCAAAATAAAGTTGGCTTTTTAAATATAGCCTTTTGAGATTGAACCTCAAAATAATCCTCTTTGCTTAAAAATAGCACAGGATCTATAACATGCTTAATTGACTTAGAATCAGCTAAAATTTTAGATATTAAATCTACACCAAGCGTCTCCCTGATACCAATAGCACTAAAACGGCTCAACTCATTTTTTAAAAACTGTTGTGTAATAAGGTCATTCGATATAAACTCCCAATCTCCACTAGCCGCATAAGAAATAATTGGATTGCCATCTTTAATATCGTGAAGCCAGACTCTTTCTTCATCTACCCATAATACCTGATCACCGCCTTTAATGCCAACAGTCGACTCATTAAAAACCATTGGCTCGTCAATCTCTCCAATTAAAGAGTTATAATCAGTCTCAAATAATCGTACCTGCTCTTTGTTTTTTCGTATTCTCATAACATAAAAACGCCTTTGGGGTAAGCGTTTGACAGCCCAATAATACGGCCTCAAGAAATTTTTTAGAGATTCAACTATATGCAAAATCTTATACTTTCGCTCTTTAGTTGACTGCACCCTAAAAGGATGAAAGCCCAAAGATTTAAGAACCTTACGGAGTGCATAATGCTGAAAAAACGAACCATAATTCGTCAGCAAATATTCTTTGGCAATCGTTGATATGGCAACATGTTTCATACTATTTCTTATTACTCTCACTTCTAAAAACCATTCTTAGCATACGCCGATATATTCGCTTAATCAGAGATGCTCGTTCTTGAGGCATAAATTTTTTTACTGCAGCTACAATTCCAATATCATAGACCAAACTCATAAATTTAGAACGCAATAAATTAACTTGCCTGTTTGCTTGATAAGATGGATTATGTAGCGTTATGTCAGTAAGTCTAACTTCTTTAGAAATACATTTCGTTTGAGCAAAGGCTGACCTCCCTTTGGGGGTATGTAGAATTACCGCAGACACACCTAGATTATCATTAAACTCCGGTAATACTTTTTCAATTCCCCAAAAATCGCCCAATGTTATATCAGCCCCACTTTTACCCTCGCTAAACACACACACCTCGCAACTTTTTCTCAGTGTTAAATGCCCTATAAAGGCCCTAAAATAGGCATTATAATCCCCTTGTTCTCTAATCTTAACTCCACCAGCGTACCACCCTGTAATTGCTCGTGATGACCAACCTTCTGATTTTTCTCTAAAAGATATCCCTGTTAATTGTCCGTGGGCGTGTGTAAGATCCTCCTTAAGCAACTCAAATAATTTTGGAGGTGGAACACCATGACAAATAACCTCTACTTTTAACAATAAATCGAATGGTTTTCCTAAAAATGATTGCAATCCGGCTACTTGACAAGGTGTGCCAGAAAAAAGAACTGGTCTACCTGCAAGTAGATTACTTTTTACGATTTTATAAGCATTCCCAATATTTGACTGAACATATTTTGATCCTCTCAACATATAAAGGTCGTCAAGATTATCAATAGCAATGTGACAAACGGTCAATTTTTCACCAACATATGCAGCACCAACCACTACTCCACCATGAGCAATAATATTTTCTGCTAGCTCAGAAAAGACCCCCCCGGAAGAACTGTTGAAAACTAAATCCTTATCATTAGACCGAGCCGCATAACATTGGGGAGATTCCATCTTAGTCAATGCTAAATTTAAAGGGCAAGCCCGCTCGCAAGCTCCGCATTTAACACACTTATCTCTATCAACAACTGGATATGCAAAACCTTCTAAATCAGGTATTAATTTTATAATTTCCATAGGACATGCAGAAGCACAAGCTGCACAACCCGTGCATGATATTTTATTTGCCAATCTATCCATTACATCTACCAATCTTAGCAATAGTTTTTTTTACTTTTGATTTTATGAACTCACGCTCTGAAGAATCTAACACATACAACATTATTAGTAAAGACAAGAAAATTTCAACTACTAATGTCGTGACTAATATTCGCATAAATGATGGTGCCATAAAAATTTGTGGCAAATATCCTAATGTTGAAGAAAGAACAATAGTTACAAGGATAGGAGTAAAAACATCACGGATCCAATTTGCTGGCAGAAGATTAAGCAAATATTTGGCTGATGTAACTCGAACAACAGCGACCATTACTAATGTAAGAAAGAGAGAATATCCAACCGAATTTATCCCCAATCCACATCTCATCATAATCCATGCTATCGGCAATGTTGCAATAAAACAAGTGCCTACAACAATTTGATACCATTTTATATTACCATTAGCTCCAATTGCTATCCAATGCCCCGTCGTCATATTTTCAAGTACAAGAACAGCCATCATCCATATACATAAAACATTCACTCCCTCGGGGGGATTGCGAAGCCATAATCTTAGGACCTCGTCAATCTCAAGCGACAGGGGTATAGCAAATGGCAATACAAGGACCGCAGAAAACTTGCATGACTTATGAACTAACGATATTACACGCGCCATATCCCCAGCACCAACAGCATTAGTAATAGCAGGATTGAAAGCTGCGACCAGAGAACTTGAAAGCGTCATTGTGTGTGATGAAAGAGATGTTGCAAGCGTAACAGCAGCATTACGGGAAGGACCTAACATTTTATTGACCAAAACAGTCATTCCTGCACCCTTCAAGAGGTTGCCAAGAGAGCCAAAAAAACTCCATCCTGCAAATGATAATAACATTTTTAATTCTGGTATAGACCATAAATAACGGGGTAAAATCCTACATTCCTTGAATAGAAATACCGCCCTAATACCTATAAGAACAGAAGGTATTAAACTAATTATGCAATACCACAGCGCATATTTAACGAGCCAGACACCAGGATGAGTAATCATATAATATAAAAACAATGGATTAAGAGTTGTCGTTATATACGAATACACCGTTAATTCAGCTATATATTGCTTGGCGGTATACATAGCATTAAGTGGCACACTTGCCATACTGATAAAGCATGTCACACAAACGAAACGGAAAACCCAAATACAATCATCAATGCGATCTATTGGGATAGTTAAATAATTTTTTATCGCCCATATCCCTATTGGATAGCCTATTATCATTAAAATTAAAGGTAATATAGTATGAATTGATACAGCGACAGTAAACCACTTGCGACACTCATCAATAGCAACTGGAGAAAAGCCCTGCTTTGAAGCAGCCCCAACGGAAAAAGCATAATAACGACCAACCGAAATTGAAGAAATATTATTTAGAAAAGAAATAAAAAGAGCTAGCCCAGCAACAACACCATACAAACCGTAATCCACTTCCCCAAGTGCCATCAATGCCCACCGCGCCGTAAACAGCCCCAGCACCAGCGCATACAAGCTCCGGCCGTATGTCGCTACAATGTTAAAAAATATCCGCCGATTAGGAGTCATTCTAGGGGTTAGGTGAAGGTCAAAGGTGAAGGTGAACAGAGGTTGGGTATCTTTTCTTGAATTGATCCATATTTCTTAAGCATTGCCCCTAACATACGTCCAATTTCTACAGCAACGCTCTCAATTTTCTCGATGCTTGAAAGATATCCAAGATTTTTCGCAATCTCAAGTTGCGTCATAGTTTCATATAATGAGCCTCTAGCGATAGCAAGAAAATGCGCGTAATCCTTATTCGTCATCCGTCCATTGCCCTCTGCTATATTTGAAGGAATCGACACCACCGACCTACGAAGCTGATCTATTAATGCAAAGCGCTCATCTAAAGGAAATTTCTTAATTTCCTCATACACGAGCCCCACAAGCTCAACTGACTTTTGCCAAACTATTAATTTTCTATAACCAAAATCTTCCACTGTTCACCTTCACCTTTCACCTTCACCTCTAAAAAACTCAAACTAAAAAAGCTATTCAACAATCCTATTTCCGCTTCTTTGTTCGTGTTACTTCGTGGGTAATTTTCAAAACCGCAAGATTCAGTTCAATGGTCGTTTTGGTTGATTCTGTTGAAAGATTATCGCCGATCAATGCTGCCAACTTATGCCCTGTTTTTGCAAGCTGAGCCGCCTGCTCGGGACTACCGTCCTTTAAATCCTGTAAGGCCTCCATGTTTTTAACCATCTCGCGGACTTGTGCATATGTTTCCACAATTGCAAGTGATGTGCGAACCGCCTGCTCCCCTTTTAGAATTGTGGCAAGCATATAAAGCCCACGCTCCGTGAAAACTTTAGGTAAAACACGAGACTTCGAGCTTACATTTGCGGTCAAAAATTTTGATCGCAAATCAGTCAATTCTTCTTTTGACAACTCAATAACATAGCCTTCGGGAAACCGCGCTGGATTGTTTCGGACTGCTTGATTGATTTCGCGCGTTTGAACTCCATACAGCTCAGCTACATCTCGATCCAGCAAAGCAGGATTATCACGCACCATAATCATACGAGACTTTACAATATCTGTATTAACAACAACTAAATCGTTTCCTACCATAAAATCACCTCGCTATCCTTCTTTACAACGCCCTCCGATGAGGCACTCACTCAAATACCTCATCACATTTTCAAAAACTCTATAGTTAGGCTCATTATCAACACCATTCTTTATGTTGCATATTTTACCTTTTTAATCCCCTAAAGTCAACTTGTAACCGCCATTTCTTTAATTTAATAATATACGATAATTTTAACTAAATTTTATAACAATATTTAAACCACCAACCCCAATCTTCCCCGCCACATTGAGAACCTGTCCTACCACCTTGCGCAACCACCACCGCTTTATTGCGCAACATAGCATCATTTATTGCGCAACAAATCTCCCGAACTCCCTACAGCGCATACAAGCTCCGACCGTATGTCGCTATGATATTCAAAAAAATTCGCCGATTCGGTGTCATGAGATGGTGAGAGTGTGTAAACTATTGGTTGGCAACTGCTAGTAATCTTAACATATATTGATTAAGTGTGCAAAAGCGTTTTTAAGCGACTGAATGGTGTCAGTTTACCAAATTCTGATTAGACAAGAAGCAACTAAATGCAATCGCCCTTTATTTTTAACCTTCATTCATTTATAATCTCTTAAATGCAATTTCTCCTAAAGGGGCTTACCTATGAAAAACTTACCAGTTAATAACTCTGCCGCATCGAGAAATGCGGCTATGTGTCCAGTTTCTGACAATGTCCGCGGACACGAAAACATTGAATGGTCAATCGCTTACGCTTATGGATTAACGGACAGCACAAAAGACTTGCCGCGCGTTCTACTCGTCGGTGACTCAATTTGCAACGGCTATCAAGGCGAAGTCCGTGAACTGCTCAAAGAGAAAGTAAATGTCTCATATTGGATTTCCAGCTACTGCGTAACAAGCCCTGCCTTTCTGCCATTGCTCTCTATCTATCTTGATGAAGCAAAGTATGATATTATCCATTTCAACAATGGGCTACACTCTCTATCAACCCCTAACGATGCGTACGCGAAGGCACTCAATGCCGCGCTGGAGCTGATACGCGGCAAACAACCCCACGCAAAGATAATTTGGTGCTCATCAACGCCTCTTACGGACGCAACAAAGACTGCTAAGTGTCAAGAGCTTAACGCTGCCGCAGCCGATGTTATCGCAAACCTTGGCGATATCACAACCAACGATCTCTTTGCACTCCTCAATCCACTTGACCGTAAAGAGCATTGGAGTGATGTATTTCATCACAAGGCAGAACTTCGCTCAAAAGAAGCTGAACAGGTTGCCGGCTGCATACTGAAAATGCTGTAAACTCATCCTCCT
Source organism: Kiritimatiellia bacterium (assembly GCA_045603485.1). Lineage (GTDB taxonomy): Bacteria > Verrucomicrobiota > Kiritimatiellia > RFP12 > JAAYLN01 > RGIG5952. Next base: position 40,148 of record JAZUMF010000086.1, read on the forward strand.
CTTATGCCGGCGCATAAATAAGTCATGCCCATTTTGCACAGTGCCATTTTGCACTTTGGCATGATTTATGCTAGAGTAGTTTGAAGTTTTGTGTGTACACAACTCAACATTTACAATAAACCACAAGGATTAAAGATGAAAAAAATAGGAATTATCTCCTCAGTGTTTGCCTTGGCTTTGGGATTTGCATACGGTTCGTCCGATGCTGCAACATTCCAATTCGCCACAGCAGGACGGGCAAATGCTGTAATCGTTGCAGAGCCAGGCACTAATGGTTACAGTTATGCCGCAAATGAGCTGGCTAAATATCTTGGCAAAATTACAGGTGCAACCTTCATGGTCACCGACAAACCCGTCAAAGGATATAAAACCATTCTTGTCGGAACACCATATAAGGCCGCAAAAAAGGAAGAACTGTGCTTCCGCTTTAAAGATGACAACACGATGGAATTTACCGGTGACGGTACACTCGGTACACTCTATGCGGTCTACGACTTCCTTGAAACTCAAGGCGTAGTCTTCTCTGCCAATGACTACGAATATATCCCATCAAATCCAAATCTTGCGGTCTCAACCGATTTTGAAAAGGTTGACGCCCCCTGCATGGAATGGCGCGACATTTGGGGTGTTATCTCATTTGATACTCCATACGCAATGAAACTTAGACTTCACACCAACAGTGATAAAAAGCTTTGGTCCCTTTTCGGTAACGGACCGGGAGCAGACATCGCACAGACCGTTCCCACCTACTGGGTTCACCACAAAAAATTCTATAAGGATCACCCAGATTGGTATGCCTATGTAAAGCGTGAAAACAAGCGTATGCCATTGTGGATTTGCATTTCAAGCGAAGGAATGTTTGAGCAGCTCTTCAAGGAAATTGACGAAGAGATGAAGAAGAATCCCAACCGCAAAGAAATATCATTGGGGCTTACCGATACGCCATATCTCTGCGAATGCGATAAGTGCCTTGAATTTATGGCTAAATATCCTGATGCGGAAAATGTTGACGCATCCGATATTCAGCTAGTAGAGCTCGCAAACCGCGCTGGTCGCCACTTCGCAAAAAAATATCCCAACCTGACCTTCGTGTTCCTCAATTATGGCGGTCGCATGCCCGACAACTCCGACTATAAACTTGAGCCGAATGTACGCGGAGCGGCAGCCGAACTTTGGCGCAATCATGCTCTCCCAACAGACTGCAACGAGCGTTCTTCATTTGCTCTTCAGCGTGTTGCCAAGATATCAAACCCAGACAAGGGACCATGGATTTGGGAATATTACTGCAATTTTGCAAGCTATCTCATCCCATTCCCCAACCTCTACACCTTCGGCGACACAGCAAGATACTACAAAGCGATTGGCGTCAAAGGTGCCGGTGCTCAGGCTCAAATGTGCATCCACGGCGACATGGCCTCTCTCCACTATTGGCTTTATGGCAAACTTCTTTGGAATCCTGACGCCGACGAGAAAGAGCTCGTTCGCCACTACATCAAGTATACATACGGTGCCGCAGCTCCAATGATACAGGAATATGTAGACCTCCTTGAACATGCCCGTCTCCGTCAACGCCACACCTGGTATGGTTGCTATGTTGACACAACCGAGCACTACCTTACCGATCAAGACTGCATCCGCATCTTCCAGCTCTTCACTAAGGCAGAGCATGCAATTCGCAAAGACCCCACCCGCCGTCACCTTGTTAAGCGTGCAAAGATGGCTTGCGTTGTAATGACAATGTTCCGTTATTATGACATGTTGGCACTAGCCCAAAAGCAGCGTGTCAAGCTTCCAACACCCGAAGCTCTCGTCAATGAGTATTATTCAATTACCGGTGACTCCATGCACTTTGCCCGTCTTGGAGACTGGGCCGAAGGTGGTTACGGCAGTCCCGACAGTTTCAAGAAAACCTGGGTTAACGGCATCAATCCTTCAGTTCGCACCAACTGCAGTTCATCTGTTGTTGTCACTCCACAGCGAATGCTCGGCGGCAAGAAGATGACCAAGCAGCGCGACAAGGACGGCACTGAATATGCACAATTCAAGGTTGATCTTGTAAATGACAAGGAAAGCTTCTGGATGAACCCGGACAATGCCGAAATCCACTTTGATGCAACTGCCGCTGAAGCCGGTGAATGGTATGTCTTCGCAACCGTCCGTATTGGTGCAACTTGGGATGATGACAAAGGCGCTGCCTATTTTGGCCACTATCAGCCCTCAATCGTCAATGGCGTAACTCTCAAGCGTCTTATGGAAACAGCTGATATGACGGTTCAGGCAAACAAGGCCGACAACGGCAAGTGGCGTACCCTCTGCTTGGGAATGCGCCGTCTTGTTCCCGGCAGCCGCATTTGGGTAATGCCTGGCGTCCTTCACAAGACCGACTACCATGATGTTCAGAGCTTTACCCTTATCGCCCCAAGCGTCCTCAATGACCCCAAGGCCACGGCAAAGTCTGAAAACAAAGTCTTCGTTTACGGGCCTCGTGACTTTGATAAGGGTACCGATTCTCAGACTCTCAAGGAGCCATTTGACAACTTTGACTACACACGCGTCACAAACAACATTGGCAAGATCTCTTATACCATCAAGGATAAAGATGTCGGCGAGTGGCATGTCTTAGTTGATGTCCGCTCCGGCGCAAACAAGGCCCTTGAGTCATATGCCGGTGAGGCTCGTATCATCTCAAACGATCAGTGCACAGAGTGTGGCAAAAACCAGACACCCGTCAAGTGGAACATAACAGGTTCACGCGGTGACGAGTCATGGCAAACCATCAGCCTTGGCACCGTCAAGCTTGAAAAAGGTATGCGAATTGAAATCGCTCCGGGAGCCGAAGGTGTCACACGCTTTACCGATGTAAGACGCATTCGTCTCGTATCACCTGCTTACTTCAAGGCAACACAGCCATAATTGACAGCTAAAAAACAAAAAAAGAACCTAGCCGTTTGGCTAGGTTCTTTTTTTTTACAAATACCATTCCATTGCACTTAGTGTCTCAACCCTATCTTGATACACACACATAACTTTTCAAAGGGACAGTCCTTTTCGATTAAAACTGTAAAACTCGCAAACTGTCTTTACTGTCAAACTTGCCACCTAATAACCTTTAAGAACCAAGCTGCAATTTATCTGCATTCTCTGCGATAAAATTTTATAA